>NZ_CP179868.1:1696856-2021212 GCF_051379705.1 Ekhidna algicida
ACAGCACAAGTTTAAATCTTTTGGTTTTAAGGTTGAGGAACCTTTGGTCCTGGAGTGTGGAAAAACGCTCCGGGATCTTAGGATCCGATACACAACCTTTGGTGAACTAAATAAGGATAAGTCAAACGTGGTTTGGGCATTTCATGCCCTCACAGCAAATAGCGATCCTTCGGATTGGTGGAATGGGCTAATTGGGAATGGTCAATTAATAAATCCAGATGACTATTTTATCGTTTGCGCCAACACGATTGGTTCATGTTACGGAAGCACCGCACCCATGGACTTCAACTTCCCACAGCTTACCATCCGAGATCTTGTGGAAGCGCACAAAAAACTCAAAGACCACCTTAACCTTGAACAAATTCAAATAGGTATTGGTGGATCGATGGGAGGGCAGCAGCTCCTCGAATGGGCTGTTCAAGAACCCAAATTGTTCGAAACAATCGTACCGATTGCCACGAACGCAAAGCACTCAGCGTGGGGAATTGCCTTCAATGAGACACAGCGCATGGCCATTCGCTCAGCCTCTAATCCAGATGATGGACTAGAAGTAGCGCGAGCCATTGCAATGCTTTCATATCGTCATGAGAAAACTTACAACGAAACTCAAAGTGATGAAGATGGCAGAATTGATCAATTCTCAGCATCATCTTATCAGCGATATCAAGGATCAAAACTCAGCAAAAGATTCTCGCCTTTCAGCTACTACTATTTGTCGATGGCTATGGATAGTCATAACCTCGGAGTAAGTAGAAATGGAATAGAAAACGCACTATCAAAAGTGAAGTCAAATGCAATCGTAATTGGAATTGAAACTGACATTCTATTTCCAATACATGAGCAAGACTACATTTCTACCCATCTGCCTAATTCGACTTTTCATCCTATCAAAAGCCTCTATGGACACGATGGATTTTTAATTGAAACGGATCAAATCTCAGAAATCTTAAGAAACGCATTGAAATGAATGGATATAAAAAAATTGGACTTTTTGGTTTCGGGACCGTCGGCCAAGGCTTTTACGAAAATCTAAAAAAGCACCCTCACATTCCTGCTACTATAGAAAAGGTTTGTGTAAAGCGAATAGATCTTCCGAGGATTGGTCACGAACTCTACTTCACTGACAATCCCGATGAGCTTTTGCTTGACCCTGAAATTGATATCATCGTAGAGCTTATTGATGACGCATCAGCTGCCAAACAGTTTGTGTTTACTGCACTTCAAAACGGAAAAAGCGTGATTAGCGCAAACAAAAAAATGATTGGAGAATCACTAAAAGAGATTGACCGATGGCATCATGAGTTTGAAGGTGCATTATTATATGAAGCAGCTGTCGGAGGTGGTATTCCTATTGTCCATGCAGTGGACGGTTTCTTCAGAGATCAGGAAGTAAGGAAGATTAGAGGTATCCTCAATGGGTCATCCAATTACATCCTTACTCAAATGCAAAAGCATCAATGGAGCTTTGATAAAGCCTTAAGGGATGCGCAAGCAAAAGGATTTGCTGAGAGAAATCCAACATTAGATGTCAGTGGTGTAGATGCATCATACAAGCTTTCTATCCTGGCATATCACGCCTTTGGAGAGGTGTTTTCCATGAGCAGCTTCACTTCCGAAAGCATTGAGGGTGTATCAAAAGAAGCTATCAAGAAGGCAAAAACTAAAGGTCGAAAAATCAAGCCTGTCGCGACGATTGAACGGACAGATAATGGGATAATTTGTTCGGTAAAACCCGAAGAAGTTGGTCCTAACGATGAGCTCTACAGCATCGATTATGAAAATAATGCAATAAGTGTTGACACACTAATCAGCGGACGTCACATCGCTGCTGGCAAAGGAGCCGGATCGTTGCCCACAGGCTCTGCAGTATTAGAAGATTTAAAGCGCCTTCTCAGTGGCTACAGTTATCAGGTTAGTAGATTAATAAAAACTGTAGCATAAAAAAGCCCTGGCGATATCGTCAGGGCTTAACTAATTTCTACTTAAAATTTACAAGTGAATCACCTCATCATAAGCTGCTGCTGCTGCCTCCATCACTGCTTCACTCATCGTTGGGTGTGGGTGAACAGTCTTGATGATTTCATGCCCAGTTGTTTCTAGTTTTCTTGCTGCTACTGCCTCAGCGATCATCTCGGTAACGTTGGCGCCAATCATGTGCGCACCTAACCATTCACCATATTTTGCATCGAAGATCACCTTTACAAATCCATCTGATGCGCCTGCCGCTTTGGCTTTACCGGAAGCGGAGAATGGAAACTTGCCAACTTTCACTTCATAGCCTGCTTCTTTGGCAGCTTTCTCAGTATAGCCAACAGATGCAATCTCTGGCGAACAATAGGTACAACCTGGTATGTTGTTGTAATCTAAAGGATCCACATGCATGCCTTTGATTTTCTCTACGCAAATAATTCCCTCTGCTGATGCTACGTGTGCTAAGGCTTGACCTTTTACTATGTCACCAATGGCATAGACTCCATCTACATTGGTTTTATAGAAGTCATCTACGAGTACTTTTCCTTTTTCTGTCTTCACGCCAACTTCTTCCAGGCCAATCTTCTCAATGTTAGTGGCTACACCTACAGCAGATAATACTACGTCACATTCCAGCTGTTCTTCTCCCTTCTTTGTTTTCACAGTGACTTTGCACCCAGAGCCTTTGGTGTCTACTTTGGTTACCTCGGAGCTGGTCATGATTTTCATACCAGCTTTCTTGTACGTTCTTTCAAGCTGCTTGCTCACCTCTTCATCCTCTACTGGAACAATTCGGTCCATGAACTCAACGATCGTCACTTCTGTCCCGATCGATTTGTAGAAGTAGGCAAACTCAACTCCGATTGCTCCAGATCCCACAACAACCATTTTCTTGGGTTGCTTGTCTAGTACCATGGCTTCTCTATATCCGATTATTTTCTTACCATCAATTGGTAGGTTAGGAAGCTCACGAGCTCTACCTCCTGTAGCTAGAATGACGTGGTTGGCGTCATATGTTGTGACTTTGCCACTCTCATCTTTCACTTCAACCTTCTTCCCTTTTTTCAGAGTGCCATATCCAGCGATATGATCAATTTTATTTTTCTTGAAAAGGAATTGAATTCCCTTACTCATTCCGCCAGCTACATCTCTACTTCGCTTCACCATTCCTGTGAAATCAGCTTTAGCGTCCTTTACTTTGATCCCATAATCCTCCGCGTGATTGATATATTCAAAAACCTGTGCGCTTTTTAGTAGTGCCTTAGTTGGGATACATCCCCAGTTCAAACAAACACCACCGAGTTCGGACTTTTCAACAACTCCTACTTTCATTCCTAGCTGTGATGCACGAATAGCGGCTACATATCCACCTGGTCCACTTCCGATTACAATAAGATCATATTTAGATGCCATGTTGTCTAGATTTTAATTTGAGGCTGCAAATGTAATCTTAAAATCTCTGCTTTTGAACAGTTAAGAACACTTACTAAAGACAACTTGCCTCTTTCAAATATGAGTTTAGATTTATTTAATAAATGTACTTTCTCCCGAAAGCAAAATCAGGTTGGATTTGTCTGACAGATGTTTCAGTAAACTGGATAGTAACATCATCTTTAAACCTTTCTTGAAAGAAAAAATTATTCGCTAAAACTTCAGACATCTGGACATCATTCTTACTGGAGTAATGGAATTCATATAATAGTCGATCACCAGCACCAAACTGGTGTTCATATTTATTGACAAACCATAAGAAGTAATCAGCCCAAGTCTCCACGCCGTAATAGGTATTATCATGAATCAAAAAATCGGAGATATCATGAAGCGCCGCTAAGGAATCACTTAAGGGTCCGATAGTTCGTAAAGTAGGTTTCGAGTTTATCTCATAGAACTGTGCATTTGACAAACCCCAGGCAGGAATCGTGGCCTGGCTACTTGCCGAATAAGCTAATAAAATGAACAACGAAATAAATGCTAATCTTCTCATTTTAGTACAATTTAATGTTAAACATGATGAGCTATGCGGCTATACCAATCCATCAATATAACAGTTGAATACGTTTTATGTTAAAAAAAACCTCATACCCGCTTCAGCTAAAAAACAACATAAGAACATAAGCCAATATCATGCCATTAATTGTGATATATGATTACCAAACGAAATAAAACAGCAGGAATAAACGTTTTGTCAAAATTTTTTATCAAAAAATGAGAGAAACTACCGTGATGACAAATCCGCCAAATTCGAGCCATTATATACCTTAGCAATTGGAAACAAACTATTATGAAACTACTAGAAGGAAAAACCGCTCTCATCACAGGAGCATCGAAAGGAATTGGAAAAGCAATTGCGGAGCAATATGCGGCTCAAGGTGCAAACATTGCATTTACATATCTATCAAGCGTTGAAAAAGGGGAAGCACTTGAAAAAGAGCTAGCTTCTCAGGGAATCCAAGCAAAAGGTTATCGTTCAGATGCTTCTGACTATGAAGCAGCTCAGGAGCTTATCAATAATGTAGTAGCTGATTTTGGCTCATTGGATATTCTCATCAACAATGCCGGGATCACAAAAGATAATCTTCTCATGAGAATGAGCGAGGCGGATTGGGATGCGATCCAAAACATAAATTTGAAATCATGTTTTAATACTGTGAAAGCAGCTTGCAGAACCATGATGAAGCAAAGAAGCGGATCCATAATAAATATGTCTTCTGTAGTAGGTATCAAAGGAAATCCGGGCCAGGCAAACTATGCGGCATCCAAAGCCGGTATCATTGGATTTACAAAATCGGTAGCTTTAGAATTGGGCTCCAGAGGTATAAGATGTAATGCAATCGCTCCGGGATTTATTGAGACAGAAATGACCGATGCTTTGGATGAAAAAACAGTTCAAAGCTGGAGAGATGCTATTCCCCTGAAAAGAGGTGGAGCCCCGGAAGATGTAGCAAACGCATGTATTTTCCTTGGGTCAGATATGTCTACCTATATCACCGGACAAACAATCCAGGTAGATGGTGGAATGCTTACTTGATCGATCTTATCATTAATAGCTTTTTGTTTACCCATTGTACAAACATCGGTTTTTATAGTTTTAGCAATTAATTAAACTATTTGAATATTTTTTATCATTTATTTTATAATAAATGACTTAATTTTAGTGTTCTATTACCAAAACAGCTCCAATGCCTTTAAATGCACTCACCAGTACATTAGGAACAAAAAGAGCTGCTCACCTCCTACGTCGGACGTGCTTTGGCGGGTCTATCGCTGAGATAGATGCCTTTGCCACACTTACCCCGGCACAAGCAGTGGCGCAGCTTTTCACTTCAGGTCTTCCAGATCCAACATTGCCTATAGATCCACTTACCGGCGAGGAATGGATTACAAATGGTAATGCGCAAAGTGAAGGCTTTGAACTTGAAAGATATTTTCTTGCCTGGCATATTGGACAGATGTTGGGCAATGGCGTAGAAGACGCACTCAAGCTTCCTTACATCTTTCGCGAAAGACTCGTATTCTTTTTCCACACTCACTTTACCACTAAGCGATCTGTAGTGAACAGCTCTCGGGCTATTTACTATCAGCAAGCACTCTTCAGGCTATTCGCTATTGATGGTGAAGACATTACTATTCCAGCCGATGATCCCATGGATCCGGATATTGTGGTACCCAGAAATCTCAAGCAACTCACAAAAAAACTCAGTGTAGATAATGCCATGCTTATCTTCCTTGATGGTCGATTTAATGTAAAAGGCAGCCCGAATGAAAACTATGCGAGAGAGCTTATGGAGCTCTATTCGATAGGAAGAGGTCTGGAAGGGAATGTGCCTGAGCCAGAATTTGATGGTGATTATTTCAACTACACTGAAGAAGATGTACAAGCAGGAGCTCAAGTCCTTTCAGGATTTAATGTAGACCCAACGTTCGCAAATATTGATGAAGAAACAGGACTTCCCAGAGGAGTAGTCAGAGGCGGTACCACAGCTTCAAGTCATGAAGAAGGTACAAAAACCTTTAGTGCACGAATGAATAATGGTGAAGTAGTTCCTGATTCCGACCTGCTATTGGGAGGTTCACCGACTGAAGAGAGTGTGCTTGACGAAATCAGTCAATACGTAGATTTGATTTATAATCAGGCGGAGACAGCTCGTAGTATTTGCCGAGAGTTATATCGTTTCTTTGTATATCATCAGGTAGATCAGTCCCTTCAAGACGACATCATTCAGGATATGGCAGACATCTTTACTGCTAACGAGTTTAAAATTCAGCCTGTGTTAGAAGCGCTGCTAACAAGTGAGCATTTCTATGAAGCAGAGGCTGGAACAGATGACAACAATTTTGGCAGCCTCATCAAATCTCCGATTGACCTTGTGTTAGGTTTCATGCGAAATTTCGAGCTGGAACTGCCAGATTATGAAACTGAACTGAACACCTATTACGAATACACGACAGATCTGCTTGGTGAGATCAGGATTCAGGGGATGGACTACTATGAGCCATTTGAAGTAGCGGGATATCCGGCATATCATCAATTCCCCATTTTTAACCGGAGCTGGATCACAACAAATTACCTGACCAACAGATACAATTTTATCCGAGGGTCAATTGTAAGTCAGAATCCCGAAATGGGTCAGGTAGATATTCTACAATTCGTCCAGGATAATTTTTCTGCTGCGGCACCCAATGCAAGAGATTTAATCATTGCCATTGCGGAGTATTTACTTCCAACATCAGAAAACCTGACTTTTGACACACCGGACGTAGGCGAGCTCACAGTTGAGCGACTCAATTATTTCTTAACTGCGTTTCTTTTCTCACCTCAATTCGATGCAGATCCTGAGGCGGCGTGGACCAACAGATGGACGAATGGAATTGATATGGATACTGTCCGCAATCAGCTCACGAATTTATTTAATGCGATGCTTCAATCGCCGGAATATCAACTCATGTAACCAGCAGATCAGATGAAAAGAAGAAATTTTTTAAAGAAAATCGGATTTGCTGCAGGAGCACCAATTGCTTTTCAAGGCGTTCCTCTGAAGCTTTTGGCATCACATCAGGAATTTCAGCATCTAGCTCAGCAAAGCACCAATGATCGTGTATTGATCATTCTTCAAATGCATGGAGGAAATGATGGATTGAATACCATCATACCGATCTCTAACTACGATGAATACTACAGTAGAAGGGCAAATATTGCTATTCCATACAAAGTTGGTAATCGGACACTCATACCTTTAGATAGTACAGTTGCCAGTGAGGAGCAAGTCGGTCTTCACCCGGACATGAACGACTTTAAGAGTCTTTATGACAGAGGCAAAGCGGCTGTTTTTCAAGGGGTCTCATATGAAAGAAATAATGGCTCTCACTTCCGAGGAAGAGATATTTGGTTCATGGGCGGAGATGCGGATGATTACTTCAGCTCTGGCTGGATTGGGCGTTACCTTGGCACAGAATACACACCCTTATCATATCCAGAAGATTTTCCGACAACTGAAATGCCCGATCCACTTGCGCTTGAAATGGGTAATGACGTATCACTTTTGTTCCATCAAGAGGGAAACATACCCACTTCGCTTTCTCTGGGGAGCAGTCCTGGAAACCTTGCAAATCTTATCGATCAGCTCGAGGGTTTTGAAGATGAAGGTATAGATCCAAGAGGAAATCCTCCTGCTTTTCTTGATGACTCTCCATATGGACAGGAAATGAACTGGATCCTTGGCTTGGAAGATAAGTCGGAAACTTATATCAAGAGACTTGCAGAAATCTATGATTCTGCAGCAGAAACATCGGTAACCTATCCTGAAAATTATCCCTTCAATGCGCCCGATGGATCTAAAAGAAATCCGCTAAGCAACCAGCTAAAATTAGTGGCACGGTTGCTAGCCGGTGGTGTAAAGACTAAGGTCTTTTTGGTAAAAATGGGTGGATTTGATACCCACGCCTCTCAGGTTGAAAGCTATGATCCAACCATGGGCGTACACTCCGCACTTTTATATCACATTTCTTCGGCAATGGCTGCATTTCAAAAAGACTTGAGTTCGCGTGGTTTGGAAGAGAGAGTTCTTACGATGACCATGTCTGAATTTGGAAGACGGATTGGTTCAAACGGAAGTTATGGAAGTGATCATGGTACGGGTGGGCCGATCATGATGTTTGGAGCCGGAGTAAAGCCTGGAATTTATGGAACCGTCCCTGATGTTTCGCAAGGAAATGTAGGAATGCAATTTGACTATCGTCAGATTTATGCCAACATACTTTTTGAATGGATGGGGGTTGAAAAATCAGTTATTGAAAATGATATTTTCTTTCGTGATTTTATTGAGGGATCGAATCCAAACGGAGGAAACTATGAACCAATGGACTTGATTAAAGAAGTTATTCTTGGTGAAAAAGAGCATCTCAAAAAGAACTACCGCCTGGAATCAGTTTATCCAAACCCTGCGTCTAACTATACACAAGCAAAAATCTTTGTGAACAATCATCAAACAGTAAATGTGCAGTTGATAAATGTGCGCGGTGACATTGTTTCTCAAAGCACTCGAAAAGTAACTCCAGGAGAGCACACCTTTTCATTTGTGCTAGATTCGCTAAGTCCGGGATTCTATTTTATCAAAGCAAAATCTGAAACACTCGATGATACAAAAAGACTCATCATTCGCAAATAAGCTAGGCAGTGTAATCATCTTACTGCTAATATCCAGCAGTTTGATCGCACAGAAAAAACCGGCAGCCAATCCATTAGAATCTTTTCTGGACACCCAATTTTGGTTGGGTTTGAAAATGGGCATTAATTATACACAAGCATTCCCGGATGTGAGAAACACAGGCTTCAGTCCCATCGATTATTCAGCTGATAGTTTGCGCAAGAGCTACGATGATTTCGCTCTACCGGGAGCGCATATGGGTTTAGAGATGAACTTCTACCATAGAGGTTTTTCGGCCTCATTCCAACCAGTCTACAAGAGAAGTAGATACAAGTATAATAGTCTGCTGGAATGGCAGGGAACGACCTCAGGAATCAGGTTTGAAACCAGATACGATGTTGAGCAGCGATTGGACGTAATAGAATTGCCACTAATGATCAAATATGACATTATCCGAAAAGGAAAAATAAGGCCTTTTGTGATGGTAGGTGGTTTCCATTCATTTATTGCTTCTGCTCAAAAAGATGTAAAAATCACACAGATCGATTATTCATCTGGGAATCCATTGGAGTCCTCTGGTGGAACCAGTACACTTGGTGTTAAAGACGCTTTTAAGGGCTTTACCGGAGTATCGGGTGGTGTAGGTGTAAATCTGGACTATTGGAATATCCGAACGGTATTTGAGGTGAATTATAAAAGATCACTTACCTCAGCAACCAAACCCAATGTGCAGCAGAATGAACTTGCTTCGCTTGGAGAGACTAACGATGAGATATTTATCCGAGATCTAAGCTTCTCGCTAGGTTTCGTGTTTCCATTTCGATTCATTGACCAACAATTCAAAGCCTACTAGCAAGCGTGATGCTTGACCCATTCATTGAGAAAAATATTCGCATGAAATCAAAAGTATACCACATATCAAATTCCGCAAATTGGCTAAAAGTGATATTTCTATCGCTAGCCATCACCTGTTTGAATGGATGCTCTGACGATGAGCCTGCTTTAAGCGAATCATTCCTAAAGATCTACGATGACTCCAATATTGATGTGAGCTATCGCCCAATTGACGTAGTGGAAACCATCGATGGATATATTATCCTCACCGGTACTGAACTTTCGAATACAGACTTCATGGGCATACGACTTTTGAAAATTGACGAGGAAGGTAATTACGAAAACGACGTTGAAATAGATGATTATGTTGTACCTATTGGATCTGTTTATCTAAATGAATCTGATAGCAACAGCTATTTCTTCGCCATGAATCCAACTTCACTTGAGGCAGTATTGATCGGTGTAAATCCTCAGCTGGAAATAGAGTCGGAAACATTGATCGGCGGGATCAACTATCCTCTTTCATCAAGCCTGCTTAGCAATGGTAATTTCCTTCTGCAAAGCTATGATCCTCTTACCCAGGAAACTGAAATTTCAGAGATTTCAATTGATGGAACTTATGTAGATGGCAGCCGCTACTCCATTGGTCCCGGAGACGATGTGGAAGAAGAAATTATCAATCATTACTTAAACGCAAGCGAGCGGCCTTTACCATTTTTCTGTGGCGAAGTATCCATGGGCAACTATTTCTTTAATGGATTTTATAATTACAGTTTTTCGCTCGTTTTCACAGATTTTTCTGACACTCCTAATGGAGTAGTGCAAGGGCAATCATCAAACGCAGGAATACGGGCGGTGCTCCCTTTGTCGGGGAGTGACTTTGCTGTGGCTGGTTTCCAGTTTGATGATAACTATCAACTAGCGAGCTCCGCACTTTCTACGGGTGGTATTTCTTCAAGTGCTGACTTGTATCCAGGAAACATGGCTGAACTAAAATCTTATACCCCAACGCAAATCATCAGCTACACAAATGGATCAACTTATTCTGTATTTGTGGCTGAAACAAAAGGACGGCAAGTATTGCTTAACTTCTACACAGACACGGGTGAGATTGGAGGAATGCATCGAGTTGGCTATTTAAATCCGTTTACCTTCTCTGCTATTAAAGTCGGATCAGACAATTCACTTCTCCTGTTAGGTTCCACGTTTGTCGCTGGGCGGTTCGAACGGATCACCTTGAACAAAATTTCGGAAAGTGAGATTGGTGGATTTGTAAACTAACCTCTCAACACAAAATTGTATCTTAAAAAAATCCTCCCCGTATTGATCTTTTGAATTAGTTTTCACGTTGGCTTGTGAGTGGATAAGCTGACTTATTTTCGCAGAAGAATCGAATACGCAATTAATGGATAGAAGCTTTCTTTATTTAGAATACTCAGGATGGTGGCTACTCCCCATTGTAATTCTGGCTGCTTCACTTTCCTATTTTCTTTATTCCAAGAAGAATGTTCCATGGAACTCTTCGCAAAATTGGGTGCTTGCAGCAATTCGTTTTTTAGGAATTTTCTCCTTGCTTGCACTTTTACTTTCTCCCTCTATTCGTAAAGTGACCAACCGTGTGGAAGATCCTGTTGTAGCTCTCGCTGTGGATAATTCCCAATCTGTTGTCCAAAGAGGTAATTCCAAAGAAGACATTTTGGAAATTATTCGCTCCCTTGAAGAAGGACTAGACAACCAAGACATTGATGTAGAATTAGTCACCTTCAATGATTCCTCAGATTTCAATTATTCCACCTCCAATTTGTCTAGTCTGATAAAGCGAATCGATGATGTCACGGATCAGCGTCATTTTGTTGGCTCAATACTTATTACAGATGGCATTTACAATCGTGGTAGCTCTCCACTTTATAAAAATTACGTCACTCCGATTTTCACCATTGGCCTTGGAGACACGATTCCTCCAAAAGACGCAAGTATTTCACGAGTCCTTTACAATAAAGTGACTTATAAGGGTAATGAAACGCCCATTCGTCTTGAAATTTCTCAAGAAGGATTCACCAATCGTGAGATATTCGTGCAGTTAAAGGAAAAGGGGGAATTGATAGCAGAGCAGAAAATACGGCTAAGAAGTTCTATTCAAGAAGTTGAATTCGTGTTAAAATCGGAAGAAGAAGGTTTGAGGCGATTGGTAGCCTCCATATCTAATCTTGGTGATGAATCTACACTTGAGAACAATCGATCCAACATTTTCATGGAAATTATTGATGGGAGACAGCAAGTACTCATTGTAGCAAACGCGCCTCATCCAGATATTAAAGCCATTCGCTCAACACTTGCCGAAACTGGTAATTACCGAACAGAAGTTTACATCCCGCAAATTCACGATGAAAAGCCAAATGAAGTTTTTGATGTGGTTATTTTCCATGGCGCATTCACTTCAGGCATCAATTTTACTCCTAAAGAAAATCCTGGAACATGGTACATTTTAAGCAATGAAAGCTCAATAACCTCAGCAAATCGTACCCTTCCGTTTATTAAAATTGAGCGAAGAGGTTCTCAACCTGACAAGGTTGTGGGTTCATTCAATCAAAATTTTAGCAAGTATAAAATAGAAGATGTTTCAGCATTTGAAGAATATCCTCCAGTAGAAGTTCCCTTCGGGAATTATAGCATAAGTGGTCCGACAGAAATATTGATGTACCAAAAACTTGGGAGTGTGAAAACACAAAAACCACTCATGGTAGTATTTGATGACGGCACCCAAAAGAGCGCTGTTTTACTTGGCCAAAACATCTGGAAGTGGAAGCTACAAGAAGCTGCTATCAATGGCAATGCGGATCAGTTTAAAAACCTAATCACGAAAACGGTACAGTTCCTTTCCGTAAAAAACGACAAAAAACAATTTCGCTTCAAGTCACGCGTGAATAATTTCACAGATTCAGAACCTGCGCTATTTGATGTTGAAGTATACAACGACATCTATGAGCGGATTTACGGAAGTGACATTTACATTACCATTACTTCTGAAAATGGAGCACAACAAAATTTTACTTTTACAGATTCCGAACTCAACAATACGTTTCGGGCCCCGTCATTTTCTCCAGGTATTTATCAATATCAAGCAAGAGTACAAATTGGTGATAAGACCCTGAC
The DNA here is from genome assembly GCF_051379705.1 of Ekhidna algicida. Taxonomy (GTDB): domain Bacteria; phylum Bacteroidota; class Bacteroidia; order Cytophagales; family Cyclobacteriaceae; genus Ekhidna. Next base: position 1,709,459 of record NZ_CP179868.1, read on the forward strand.
TGATCGTGGAGAATTCTCGGTTCAAGACATCAACCCTGAATTCACTAACCTCACAGCAGATCATAGACTACTGAAAAACCTTTCGAATAATTCCGGAGGGACTTACATGCATTTCAATCAAGCTGATCAGATCTTAAGCATAATAGACGAAATGGATTTCAAATCGATCATCAAAAGTGAAGAGAATTTCATTCCCCTAAATCGAGCGTGGTGGTGGTATTTGATCATCTTTTCATTATTCTCGGGTGAGTGGTTTTTGAGAAAATTCTGGGGTGGCTATTAGAAGTTGATCACCGCACCCAGATAACCAGTTCGCTGTGAATAGAGGTTTTGGTCTTTCTCCGAATAGTCAAAATTGTAACCAAAGCTCTGAATGTTTGCTCGATCAAAAACATTATTCAAGCTCGCAAAAGCAATGACATTCATCTTTTCTGAAATAGTGAAAATCTTACTAACAGAAAGTCCTGCGTTGGCATAAGGAGCCAGTCGAATCGATTGCTCACTGTAGCTGGGTTCAAAGGCATCAAGTGCACCATCATAGCTGGCAGATGTTACTTCTGAAATCGCAGTTCCTTCTCGGGCCACTATGGTCGACTCAATCGTCCAGAACCTACCAGGGGAATAAGAGACATTGCCTCGAATAAAGTAGGATAAGTCATACGTGTATCCTCCCTGCTCGCTTTCAGCATCCAAAAATGTCAATGACGCCGATGCATTGAGCTTGGATGAAAGCCTGTAATTGGTGAAAAATTCGGCGCCTCTTGCAGTATATTTTACCTCGTTGGTTTCACCGGTTTTATCAAACAAACTTACTGCCAGCTCCAATCCATTTTTGTTTCTTTTAATATCAATCGATTTCTGAAAGCTCTCTGAATTAAAAGGTTCACCTGTGTTTTCCATGAGTCCATTTTTATGATATACTCCGGTTCCTAAAGTGATTGTCCACGTCTCATCTGCATACGAAATGTTAGCCTGTCTGCTCAAGTAATCATCAATATTTTCTGTTGGAATATTCTTCCGAAAGCCGGTACCGAAAGCAATCTGATCGGAAATAAAATATTTAAAATAGGAGTAGCCCTCAAGCACCTTTATGTGGGCTTCTTCATCCAGATCTATGGTCGGATGATTTGTATTCACTGCGTATCCGAATTCGTGGAAATTTCCAAAAACCGATGAAAACCGATAATCATAGCTAATTCCGCTCTTCAAACTAAATCTGGTCTTTGAAAGCAAATAATTAGCTCCTACGAAAATGTCATTCTTTTTTACGTTAAAAGCAACAGTGGAATACGAGTAGTCGCCATTGCTATAGCTCATCCCATTGTTCAAGCTCAGAGAACCACCCCAAAGGGATTTTTCCAAAGTGGAAATCAAAAAACTCCTTTGCTTTTTCTGATCGAAAATGCCCATAAAGCTGGGATGCTCAAAGTTAAATTGATATGCTTCTGTAACAGAATAGCTCAGAACTTTCCAGCTGACCAAACTGCCATTGCCATACCAATACAATCCAAGATCATTTGAGGTAAAGGACTCAATATCCTCTAATGCGTCCTCATTTAGCATTTTTATTGGCCCGCTTGGTTGCCAGTTGGTAAACAGTTTTAAGCTCTGCTTATCATTCAGTTTCTGTTCTCTTGAGTATCCAATATTAGCCAGACTCAATACCAACGAATTTGCATTGTCATCAAGCACTCGATCATCCGTCTCCATGGCTATGATACCGGATGTAACATTGCCAAACTCTAAAGGCGGATTCCCGGGAAATACTGTAACACCTTTGATAATTGATGTATTAAAAATGCTAAATGTACCGATACCATTAAGCTGAGAATAACGCACCGCATCGTATATCGGCACGTTATTCATGAAAATACCCGTTTCTAATGGACTGCTTCCTCGCAAGCTGATATTGGCTGATTCATCAGTAGTAGTGGCTGATGGCAGTGAGTTCACTGCAAGAATTGGATCTGCTTTTGCTGCTGGATTTGTATAGATATCAATTTTCTTGATTTCCATATACTTAAACTCTTCAGCAATCAATGGTTTTGCCGTCACAACAACCGTCTTGCCTACTGTCTCGATTTCTATTAATTCAATGTTCATGGTGGTGGATACCGGAACTATCTTCTCTCGAAATCCCACATATGATACGATTAATGAATCTTGCATATCCACCTGCTCTACTTCCATGCTAAACTTTCCGTCAACATCTGTTATAGCTCCTTTTCTCCAGTTTTTAAGCAGGTAAATATGTGCACCAATCAATCCTTCTTTGTTCTTTGAATCAACTATTACTCCATTGACTGTAGACTGAGAAAAAAGACTGATCGCAACAAGTAAAAACAATATGGAAAGAGCTGATTTCATAGTTTTTTGAATTGTGTCAATGTGGCTTTTGCCCAATGATATTGAGGTTCCATTGCAATGGCTTTTTCCAAAATAGCTTCAGCTTTCTCTCTCTCTTCCACTTTGTTATAGGCCATCGCTAGACCCATGTGCGTATCCATATACAGCCAATTTTCTTCTGTCTCACCAGTTTCAAATAGTTCAATGGCTTTTTCGAATGCAGCTACTGCCTGCTTAGCATCTCCGCCAAACATTTCAGGAGTGTACAGTTTTGATCCACCATGTAGCTTTTGAACAAGCGGTGAGTCTGGAGCTAGACGCATGGCTTCATCCATTAATGATGAACTCTTCATGCCGTATAGCATTCCCTTCATTGGGCTGTAGGCCATCACTAATCCATAAACTGAGGATAGAACGGCATTTGCTTCAGCATGCCCAGGATTCTCTTTAATGATAGATTTCAGTAAATCAACCGTCTGATCTACATTGTCATCAAAGGTCGCTTTGTCTTGGGTCGCCATTGTATTGTTTAGCAAGCCATACATGGCCATGGCCATTTCAAAGCTATTTTCCCCACTTTCTTTTTCAGCAATGACAATTGCTTTTTCCCACATGGTTTTGCTGGCGTTTAGATACCCGGCATATTGAAGTTCTTTAGATGTTTGTGCCGACGATAGCCCAGCTATCAATAGCATTGATATAGTTATTATTTTTTTCATAATTGATAATTATTAAAGTAGTTTATTTTATAAACTATATATTCAAAAAAAATTATTCGATGTATTGTTTTAGGTTATTCACATAGTCCTCAAATGCTTTGATCCCAACTTTCGTAATACTGCATGTAGTCAGTGGCTTCTTCCCTTTAAAGGACTTAGTCACACTTATATATCCAGCACTTGAAAGCTTATCGAGCTGCACACTTAGATTTCCAGCTGTTGCTCCGGTCTTTTCCTGGATGAAAACAAACTCGGCAGAGTCTACTCCAATCAGCAAGGACATAATGCCTAGCCTCAACTGAGAGTGTAGTAACGGATCTAATTGTGCAAAACTCATTTTTCTGCCTTTCTAAGTAAATATCCTGGGATCAAATAGCCTGCTAATATACCTGCCCCACCAACTAAATACTGATCCAATGGAGGCAAATTAAATGCAATAATACTTGCTGCCCATAATGCCATTCCTCCCATTATAAGTGGACTGAAGCGCAATGCCTGACCAGAAACAAAGGTTCCTATCCCGGCAAAAACCAAGATGATAGCATTCACATTGTAGTTTACATCAGCCATGAAAAAGAGTATAATAAGTACCCCTATAAAAACAGCTAACCAAATCTGGCTATATAATCGATCCAAATGGCTTTTTACCTTAGCTTCGCTACTCCTTTTTGCTCCATGCACCATAGATATAATAGCTGCTGGTATCGTTAGTATCCACACAATGTACGGATGCTCATACCAATCATACTTTTCAATAAGGTAGTGCCCGATATTAGCTATCATCACTACCCATCCCCAAAGTAGAAAGTAAAAACTTCCTCCCTTTGCTACGTTGCGCTTAGCCTCACCAATCATACCTGTGATTAGTGCTAAACTCTCGTCTTTCGATAATTCTTTGTTACTCATAATTTCATAGATTTTACTATAAATACGACACAAATATAAAATAGTTTATATTATAAACCAAACACTCAAAATAAAGGGACAGCTCGTACCGTCCCTTCTGTTCTTTTATTTCTCTTTCTTATCCTGTGCTTTGGGGGCTTTCTTTTTCTTGAGCTTGATATTTAGCTCTTCTTTCTTACCATCCCAGTCGGCAACCAAAGTATCGCCTTCCTGAATGTCCCCTTTAAGTATCTCTTCGGCAACAGGATCTTCCAGATGTTTCTGGATTGCTCGTGCCAAAGGCCTAGCTCCATATTGTGGATCATAACCTTTATCAGCCAAGAACTCTTTTGCCTTCTTCGTCAACTCAATGGCATAGCCAAGATCAGTAATCCGTGAGAACAGCTTACCTAATGTAATGTCTATAATCTTGAAGATATCTTCTTTCTCTAGTGAATTGAAGATGATTACATCGTCAAGTCTATTTAAGAATTCAGGACTGAAAGTTTTCTTCAAAGCATTATGAATAGTTGACTTCATGATATCATCCATGCTGTCTTTTCTGCTTTGCGTTGCAAAACCTATTCCTGCTCCGAAATCTTTTAGATCCCTAACTCCAATATTGGAAGTCATGATAATCAGTGTGTTTCGGAAATCGACCTTTCGTCCCAATCCATCTGTTAGTACACCATCATCCAGTACCTGAAGAAGTATGTTAAATACATCCGGATGGGCTTTCTCTATCTCATCGAGCAAGACAACACTATAGGGCTTTCTTCTCACTTTTTCAGTAAGCTGACCTCCCTCTTCATAACCAACATATCCCGGAGGCGCTCCTACAAGTCGTGATACAGAGAATTTTTCCATGTATTCACTCATGTCTATTCTGATCAAAGAATCTTCTTTGTCAAAAAGGAAACTTGATAGCACTTTGGCCATCTCAGTCTTACCTACGCCTGTTGGTCCCAGGAATACAAATGAGCCAATTGGCTTCTTCGGATCTTTCAATCCCACTCGTGTACGCTGAATCGCCTTAGACAATTTCTTAATTGCTTCTTGCTGACCGATCACTAGACCTTCAAGGTCTTTGCTCATCGTCACAAGCTTAGCACTCTCATTCTCTGCAATTCGCTTCGTAGGAATACCCGTCATCATGGCTATCACATCTGCCACATTATCTTCTCCCACCTCATAACGCTTCGTTTTTGTCTCATCTTCCCATCGAGCTTTCTCATCTTCCAACTGCGCAATGAGTTTTTTCTCCTTATCTCTTAGTTGAGCAGCTTCTTCATATTTCTGGCTCTTCACCACCTTATTCTTCTCCTTCTTCACATCTTCGATCTGCTCTTCAAGCTCCGTAATAATCTTCGGAACATTTATATTGTTAATATGAACTCTTGCGCCAGCTTCATCCATCACGTCAATCGCCTTGTCCGGCAAAAATCGATCAGATATGTACCTGTCAGATAAAGTCACGCAGGCTTTGATTGCCTCCGGCGTATAATTAACGTGGTGATGATTTTCATACTTATCCTTGATATTATCAAGAATTTGATGGGTTTCCTCCGGTGAGGTAGCATCAACCATTACCATTTGAAAACGACGTGCTAATGCACCGTCTTTCTCAATATATTGTCTATACTCATCAAGCGTAGTTGCACCGATACATTGAATCTCCCCTCTTGCAAGTGCTGGCTTAAACATATTGGAAGCATCCAGTGAGCCGGACGCTCCTCCGGCACCAACAATTGTATGGAGCTCATCTATGAAAAGAATGACCTCTGGAGATTTTTCAATCTCATTCATTACGGCTTTCATTCGCTCCTCAAACTGCCCTCGATATTTGGTGCCAGCTACTAATGATGCAAGATCCAAGGTTACCACACGTTTTCCGAAAAGGATACGTGATACTTTTTTCTGCACAATTCTAAGCGCAAGCCCCTCAGCAATGGCTGTCTTACCAACTCCTGGCTCTCCGATTAAGATCGGGTTGTTTTTCTTTCTTCTACTCAATACTTGAGCGACTCGCTCAATTTCTTTTTCCCTTCCAATGATTGGATCGAGTTTGTCTTCTTCGGCCAACTTCGTTAAATCTCTTCCGAAATTATCCAGCACCGGAGTTCGTGATTTCTCACTCCCTTTTTCTTTTCCTGATGCTGATCTTCCTGAACCTCTTGGGCTACTGGAGTACAACTCCTCACCTTCATCGTTCGGGTCATCAGTATCTGCAGAAGCCATCGGGTTTTCCGTCTGGTATTCGAGCATCTCTTTTACCAAATCATAATTCACTTCAAACTTTTCTAAAATTTGAGTAGCCAGATTATCTTCATCTCGCAATATTGAGAGCAACAAATGCTCTGTTCCAATTAGTGCGCTTTTGAAGATTTTAGCCTCCAAATATGTGATCTTTAATACTTTTTCTGATTGACGTGTGAGCGGAATATTTGCCAGATTCTTAACATTACTGGTCGCTGTTCCCTTGGTCGCCTGCTCAATTGCAGAGCGTAACTCTTTCATGGATAGCCCAAGCTTTTTCATTACACTCACTGCTACTCCTTCTCCCTCTCTGATCATACCCAGTAAAAGGTGCTCTGTGCCAATGTAATCATGTCCTAATCGCAGTGCTTCTTCCCTGCTCAATGAGATGACTTCTTTGACTCTGTTTGAAAATTTTGCCTCTTTTGACATGCGTTTTGCCTTTCGCTTTTTAGTAAAAATATAGGATAAACGAAGAATATCCCTTTAATGTAGATGAAAAAACGCGAGCAATTTCAGATTTGTTCAATATCTCGTCGAAATACTTGAAGTACTTTGATTTTACTGCTGCTTGATCAATTTCTTAGGAGTGATTTGTTCAAAATTTGCGCCGCATTCGGGCCTTCACACATGATCAAATCAACAATGCTCAAATTTGGAACAAAGGTATCACCAAAAAGCTGTGTATAGGGCGATGGTTCATATATTTTTCGATCAGAAAATGGTTTCTTGGGATTGATTGTGTTTCTAAAGTCATTCCCCTGGCCAATCTGATAATTTTCGGTGAATGAAATCTTAATATCAAAATGAAGGATTTTAAAGCAAATTCTAATGAACTCCAGATTTAAATCAATCAGTCGAGTTGGCTTGTTATCCCAAGTAGTTCTGAACTCCTCATTGAAGTATTCAAAGAATGGTGCTTTTCCATAACCTGAATAAAAAGCACCCCAATGATCTTTCATCCATCTTTGAGAATAATCGACCAAGACATCTTTTGTAGCCGTGCCGTTCGAATAGCGGACCGGGACAATCAGCGGCTGAATTTTATTGGAGGTTCGCACATAAGCTCTATTCCGGAAAGTCTGTTTCGGAAAAGAATCATGAATTTCAAAACAAACCTCTTCGTACTGAGACAGGAGAACAAAATATTCAAGACTTCCCAAATAGTGAGGTTCAATGATAATTGTGCTCATCCGACTATGTTCAGATCTCCCATCCCTTCTCTTATCACTTCCGGCCTATCACCAGTGCAATCAATGACAGTACTCGGATGAACTTGCCCAAACCCACCATCAATAACCACATCTACCAGGTTTTTAAAGTCATCATAAATAATCTCCGGATCTGTCGCATGATCGTGAATTTCATCATCATGTATGGAAGTTGTAATGATTGGGTTGCCTAGTTCATTTACTATCTCACGTGGAATGTTATTGTCAGGAATTCGTATCCCGACCGTTTTCTTTTTCACGTTCAAAATCTTTGGAACTTTCGAAGATGACTCTAAAATAAAGGTATAGGGTCCTGGTAGCGCCTTTTTCATCAACTTAAAAGTAGGAGTGTCCAAATGCTTTGTATATTCAGAAATGTGACTCAGGTCGTAGCAGATAAAGGAAAGATTCAAATGCTTCCCTTTGATTCCTTTAATGAGCCTTATTCTTTCAATCGCCTTTTGATTGAAAATATCACAACCTAAACCATAGACGGTATCGGTTGGATAAATGATCACACCACCAGCTCTTAAAATCTTGACGATTTCGACAATTTTTCGTCGCTCAGGATTTTCAGGATACAACTTTATAAACTCTGCAGCCATAGAATATTAGATTCTCAACAAGAACAATTTACTAAAAGAGCCAAAAAACGACGATTTCAAAATCAAATTATGAAAATGTTGAGCTTATCCAGTATGGTTTAATTTATTTTGCGGAAAATTTAAATGTCTTCTTTAGGGATTTACTCTCAATATTATGACATTAAGTTTTACGAGAAAGACTACATAAGAACAAACTGCAATGTCAGAAAAATCAACGATCCAAAAACCAAACGGCAAACTAGGAATTTTAACACCAGGAATGGGAGCCGTAGCTACTACATTCATGGCCGGTGTGCTCAGCATCCGAAAAGGACTTTCAGAACCCATTGGCTCACTTACCCAAATGGGAACCATTCGTCTTGGCAAAAGAACTGAGAAAAGAAATCCACTTATTAAGAATTTTGTTCCTTTGGCAGCTCTTGAAGACGTTGCGCTAGGTGGCTGGGATTTATTTGAAGACAATGCGTACGAGGCTGCCATGCATGCTAAGGTTTTGGATAAAGACCTTCTGAATGATCTTAAATCTGAGCTTGAACAAATCAAGCCAATGAAGGCAGTCTTCGATAAGAACTATGTAAAAAGACTGGAAGGCAGCCATGTGAAGAAAGGCGCAAACAAAATGGAGCTGGCGGAAATGTTGATGAAAGACATTGAAAACTTCAAGAATGAAAACAATTGTGAGCGCGTAGTGATGGTATGGTGTGGATCAACCGAGATCTATATCGAAGAAAGTGAGGTTCACTCAACGATTGAGAAATTCGAAGAAGGTCTAAGAAACAATGACCCGAATATTCCTCCAAGTATGATCTATGCTTATGCCGCGATCAAATTGGGTGTTCCTTATGCCAATGGTGCTCCTAATCTTTCGTGCGATGTGGATTGCCTGGTTGAACTCGCAAAGCAAACAGGAGCTCCGATCGCTGGAAAAGATTTTAAAACTGGCCAGACATTAATGAAAACAATCCTTGCTCCCGGACTTAAAGCTAGATCGTTAGGTATTGATGGTTGGTTCTCAACCAATATCCTTGGAAACAGAGATGGAGAAGTACTGGACGATCCGGATAACTTCAAAACCAAAGAAGTATCTAAACTCGGTGTTTTGGAGCAAGTGCTTGAACCAGAATTGCATCCGACTCTTTATGGAAATCTGTATCACAAAGTAAGAATCAACTATTACCCGCCACGAGGCGACGATAAAGAAGGGTGGGACAACATTGACATCAGAGGTTGGTTAGGATACAAAATGCAGATAAAGGTAGATTTCCTTTGTAAAGATTCGATTCTGGCTGCACCTCTTGTACTTGATCTTGCACTATTCCTTGATTTAGCGAAGAGATCTGAAATGAAGGGAATCCAGGAGTGGCTTTCATTCTATCTGAAGTCTCCACAAGCGTTGAAAGGCCTGAAGCCTCAGCATGACATTTTCGTTCAGCTAATGAAGCTAAAGAATACACTCCGTCACCTTGCGGGCGAAGATTTGATTACAAACTTAGGCTTGGATTACTACGATTAATCAAAGTCGTTTCTGATCCATCAATTTAATGGTACTCTGAAGGTCATCTGGATTGTCTACATCATTCCAGGTGTACCCTTCGACCAATACTGATTTCGCCTCCCGGCCAGCCATCAACTTAGATACAGATTCCGAGATTGTATATTCTTCTCGGTCAAACGATTGCTGAAATACATCGAATACATCTGACTTCAAACGAAAGAGTCCTGTATCATATCGGTTAAACTTGGGAATCATTTTTCCAATGGAATCAATATATCCTTCATCATCAACCTGAACTTTTGTCACATCATCAATATCTATATGCTTGTTGGACTCCCCGGGCATATCTACTGCTAGCTGTAGCGTGTTTTCAAGACCAGATGATTTCTTCACAAATTCAGCAACAAATTCAGGATCGAATACATGATCTCCCATGGTCAGAAAAAAATCTCCCATCTTATTTTCTTCTACCCATTCTTTCGCTCTAAATACTGAAAATCCATTTTCCAAATCAAACCTCTCATTGTGCAAAATAGTTATGTCAGCATCAAGAGTGTTTTTAAGCTCGGGCAATGCTGCTTGAAGTTTTTCAGCGCCATAACCACTAATGATACAAAACTTTTTGACACCACAACGTTTAAAAATTCGGATATGGCGAGCCATCAAAGTTTCACCATTTAAAGTGACCAGACTTTTTGGAATGCCTGTATCTAATCGGGTATTTTTACCTGCTGCTAATATTACAAGATTCAAATTGGGGGTTTTTTATTGTAAATGTGCCAAAATTGACATGGGATTCGATTCAAATCTCAATGTTACGAAAATGTTTCCAAGTGATATAACTAAATTTGCGGAATGGGGAAATTTTTGAGAGAACGATTTTCAAGTTTCAAGCTTGCGGAAGATGCAAAAAAGAATGGATATTATGCATTTTTCCGAACGTTCCAGTCTAAGCAGGAGACTCAGGTAAAAGTCAATGGGAAAGAGGATGTTTTGATGTTTGGTTCTAATAGTTATTTGGGGCTGACAACTCATCCAAAAGTGATGGAAGCGGCTGAAGCTGCTGTGCGTAAATATGGTTCAAGTTGCTCGGGTTCCAGATTTCTAAATGGAACTACCGATATGCATGAGAAACTGGAAAACATGCTTGCGAATTTCCTCAACAAAGAAGAAGCACTTGTTTTCAGCACAGGCTTTCAAGTCAATCTTGGCGTTCTCCCGACCATAGCCAAACAAGGTGATGTGCTACTTCTGGATAGACTCAATCATGCCTCACTATATGAAGGAGCAAAATTAAGCGATGCATCATCTGTTATTTTTAGACATAACGATATGCAAGCGCTGGAAAAAAAATTATCTCAACTTCAAGATGCAAATCACAGAATCATTGCTGTTGATGGGATTTTTAGTATGGAGGGCAACATTGCCAAACTTCCTGAAATAGTTGAGCTCGCTAAGAAATACAATGCTTCAGTTATGAGTGATTGCGCTCATGCCGTTGGAGTACTTGGTGATCACGGAAGAGGTACTCCTGACCATTTTGGCATCTCCGATGATGTAGAGCTTATAGGTGGCACTTTCAGTAAATCACTTGCCTCTCTTGGCGGATTTGTGGCAGGCGACAAGGAAACCATTCAGTATATTAGACATGTAGCCCGTTCGCTCATCTTCAGCGCAAGTATGACCCCTTCTTCTACCGCAGCTACTATTGCGGCATTAGAAATCATGCAGTCTGATGACTCCAGAAGATTGAAGCTTTGGGAGAATACAAACTACTCATTAAAGCGACTTAAGGAACTCGGTTTCGATACTGGTCATGCTGAAACGCCAATTATCCCTATTTACATAAGAGATAATGAAAAAGCTTACAAGATGACCATGCGTCTTTTTGAAGAGGGCGTGTTTGTGAATCCAGTAGTTGCTCCCGCAGTAGCGCCTTCTGACACACTTATTCGATTCTCTCTAATGGCAACACATACCATCGAGCAAATTGATATTGCAATTGATAAGATACTGAAGGTTGCGAATGAACTAGATGTAAAACGTCAAACAGAAGTGGCTTAAGTTGAAAGTTGCAATCACTGGAGCCAATGGTTTTCTAGGATCTTACTTAGTAAAAGAGTGCCTCCGTCAGCAGATGGAGGTTCATGCTTTTATACGGAAAAACGCTAACATCTCACTTCTTCCTAACAATCAGGGCTTGACATTGCACAATGTCGATTACCACGAAAATCTAACTGATCAATTCACCGCTATAACAAATGAAATAGGAGATCTGGATTTCTTCATTCACAATGCTGGCATGACGGTGAGCCTTAAAAATGAAGAATATTATCAGGTAAATGTTGGGATTACAACAGCCATAACGGAGGCACTTCTAGCCTCAAATCTGCTAAAATCGAAAGGTCGTTTTGTCTACACTTCATCCTATGCTGCACAGGGCCCGGCCATTATTAATCAACCGGTTTCCCATTATGGAAGAAGCAAATTGCAGGCTGAAAAAGTCATTCAGGAAAAAATGCCTGATTATCTATTGGTAAGACCTACTGCCATTTACGGATCCGGCGATGAGGCTTTTCTTCCTCTCTTTAAGGGTGCTAAAATGGGTATCTACCCAGTCACAGACAGCAAACAAAGGATGAGTATGATCCATGCCGGAGACTTGGCAAGAATGATTGTTGCGGATATGCAAAGTGCTCCTGGTATTCTTCATTACAATGATGGAAATACTTATTTGCATCAAGACTTTATTGAGATCTTTCAAATGCTATTCAAGAGAAAAGTCAGAAAATTTCCACTCCCAAAATGGTTGGCTAAGCTTTCGATGGGATCTTCAGATATTTGGCATAAAATTATCAATAAGCGGCCTGGAATAACCCTGGAAAAATTTGATGAAATCTCCCAACATTGGGATCTTCACACAACAGACCTAAGACACTCAACTATTGAGCCTCAGATATCGCTAAAAGAAGGGTTTGAAGATGCTCTGAAGTATTATCAGGAAAATAACCTAATCTAATGTCACTGGAAATAAAGGAAGTCATCACCAAAAAAGAACTCAAACAGTTTGTCAAATTTCCATGGGAGCTGTATAAGGACAACCCTTATTATGTCACTCCTTTGATGGATTTTGAAATGAGCACGCTCCTCAAGGAGAAAAATCCCGCATTTGATCACGCTGAAGCGAAATATTGGGTAGCAGAAAAAGACGGTAAGATCGTTGGAAGAATTGCCGCAATCATTTTGGAGTCTGAGCTCAGAGAAAAGTCACTGGCACGCTTTGGGTGGGTTGATTTTATTGACGATAAAGAAGTTTCAAGTCTCTTATTCGAAACAGCCAAAAGCTGGGCTGAATCTAAAGGAGCAAAGGCTATCCATGGCCCGATGGGATTTACAGATTTGGACTTTGAAGGCGCTCTTGTGGAAGGCTTTGATGAGCTTGCAACTCAAGCAACTATCTACAATCATCGATATTATATTGATCATTTCAAAGCATGGAATCTGGATGTCGCGGCTACCTGGGTAGAATTGCGAGGAAAGGCTCCGACGAAAAATCCTGAAAAAGTAAATCGAGCCGTTCGAATTATTGAAGATCGATTTAAAGTCAAAGTAAAAGACTTCAAAAACACGAAGGAAATCTTAAAATATGCTCCCGGGGTTTTCGAAGTATTAAACGAAGCATACTCTGACCTGTACGGCTATATTCCACTGACTCAAAAGCAAATCGATTATTACGTGGAGCAATATTTCGGCTTCATCCGAAAAGAGTTTGTCTGCATCATAGTAAACGAATCTGACGAGGTAGTGGGATTTGCTTTAACACTTCCTTCATTATCCAAAGCATTCCAAAAAGCAAAAGGATCACTTTATCCTTTTGGATTCATTCATGTGCTGAAATCATTTTACTTCAATGATTTGGCAGATTTATTCCTCATTGGGGTGAAGCCGGAATATCAAAAGCTTGGTATACACGCGCTTATCTATGATTATCTACAGAAAATTTACGAGAAGAAAGGAATAAAATACATGGCCTCCGGCCCTATGTTGGAGAGCAACAAAAACGTATTAAACACCTGGAGTGAGTTCGATATTGATGTTGGGAAAATAAAGCGAAGTTGTTTCATCAAACATTTTTAGGTTGAGTTTAGTAGTTTCACAAGATGGAAATGAAAGGTAAGCATGCCCTGATAATTGGTGGCTCAAGCGGCATTGGTTTAGCGACAGTAAAAAAATTAGCGTCGCATGGTTGCGACATTACGATCATCCATAGAGATCGAAGACAAGGAGTAGCAGATCTTGAGGAAGCCACTACTGATCTTATCAAAAAATTTAACGTTTCCATTTCTAGTCACAACATTGATGCAACTAATCCTGAAAAAATTGATGCCTGCCTCTCGTCGATTAAAGAAACAGGAGTTTCCCAGTTCACCACCGTGCTCCATGCGGTTTCTCGTGGAAATCTAAAGCCATTTGTGTCTGATGGTCCTAAACTTTCTTCTCAGGATCTTGCATTGACCATCGAAGCTATGGGAACCAATCTCAAGCACTGGATTGATGGGCTCTTAAGTGAAAACTTAATTCAGAAGGGAAGCAAAATTTTGACGTTAACCTCCGAAGGAAATGATAAATTTTGGGAAGGTTATGGTGCAGTTGCTTTAGCAAAATCGACTTTAGAAACGCTCTCAAAATATTTAGCCATTGAACTAGCTCCAAAAGGAATCACTGTCAATATTATTCAAGCAGGCGTTACAAACACACCTTCTTTACGTCTCATCCCAGGATCAGATAAGCTCATCGAGGAGTCAAAGCAACGCAATCCATATAAGCGTTTGACTACTCCGGAAGATGTGGCAAATACAATTTTTCTATTGTCACAACCAGAAGCCAATTGGATTAATGGAGCACTTATTCACGTAGATGGCGGTGAGCATTTGATATGAATACTTACGAAAATATATTACGTCTTCTCCCTTACAAACGTCCATTTTTATTTGTCGATGAAATTGAATCATTGACTGATGATGGTGCTGTTGGCAATTACACCATAAGAAAAGATGAGTTCTTCCTTGAAGGACATTTTCCTGGAAATCCGGTTGTTCCAGGAGTCATTTTGACTGAAATTATGTGTCAAATCGGCTTGGTTACTTTGGCCATGCATTTGATGCAACTTGACGGAAAATCCAAAGTTCTTCCGGCATTTACGAGTGCCAATGTTGACTTCCTTTCTAAAGTTCTCCCGGAGGACAAGCTTATTGTTGAATCAAAAAAAGTCTATTTTCGCTTCGGAAAATTAAAATGCACTGTTTCCTGCAAAAAAGAAGATGGAACTGTTGTGGCAAAAGGTGAGTTAGCAGGGATGGTGGTCAAATCAGAAGCATAATTTTGGAAAAACATAGAGTTGTAATAACCGGATTGGGAGTAGTAGCTGCTAACGCAATAGGCGTAGACAACTATGAAAAGGCGCTTAGAGAAGGCAAGTCTGGTATCAAACATTGGGAAGAGCTTGATAAAATCAATCTCAAATGTCAAATAGGAGGAGCGCCTGATTTATCCTCGATCACATTAGGTGATCATCTTCCGCGCTTATTAGCAGAGAAAATTACAAATAAAGGAGTTCTATACGCTATGCTGGCAGGT
This sequence comes from Ekhidna algicida, assembly GCF_051379705.1. Classification (GTDB taxonomy): domain Bacteria; phylum Bacteroidota; class Bacteroidia; order Cytophagales; family Cyclobacteriaceae; genus Ekhidna. The sequence goes on from NZ_CP179868.1 coordinate 1,724,613, forward strand.
GTTGAGGCCTGGAAAGATGCTGGTCTAGAGCCCAACACTGAAGAAAGAGACCTTAATTCCGGAATGATCTTTGGCGCCGGCGACCTCAGTTTTGACAGTTTTATAAACAGAGATTTTCCAGCTTATCCAATCGATAACGGGGATAGCAGGAGACTAGGTTCTAGAACCATTTCAGAATGCATGAATAGTGGCGGAGCTGCTTACCTCAACTCCATCCTTGGTTTAGGTAACAGAATTCAATCAAATTCATCGGCGTGTATTACAGGGTCGGAAGCCGTATTAATGGGTTATGAATATTTGTCTCAAGGACGTGCAGAGCGAATGGTTTGCGGTAGTACAGAAGGAGATGGCAGATATATCTGGGCGGCATTTGATGCGATGCGTGTACTTTGCTCAAACTCCAATGACAATCCGGAGTTTGGCTCCAGACCAATGAGTGATTCATCATCCGGATTTGTGCCATCGGGAGGTTCGGGAGCATTGGTTTTAGAGACCTTAGAAAGTGCAAAAGCCAGAGGAGCAAAAATCTATGGAGAAGTATTGGGAGGACATGTGAACTCTGGGGGGCAACGAAGTGGCGGAACCATGACAGCAGCCAACCCGGAAGCAGTAGTTGATTGTATCACCCGTGCGATGGAGTCAGCTGGTATCACTCCTGACGAGATTGATTTGATCAACGGTCACTTGACATCTACAAAAGGTGATCCTGCAGAAATAAGAAATTGGGTGAAAGCCCTGGGAAGGTCAGGTAAAGATTTTCCAATGATCAATACGCCAAAGTCCATGATTGGCCATGCAGTTGCCGGTGCTGGTTCCGTTGAGCTAGTTGCTAGTGTTTTGCAGCTAAATAAAGACTTTGTTCATGCGAATTTGAATGTCGAAAACATACATCCAGAAATTTTATCAGAAATTTTTGGGGGTTGTATTCCTACGAGTTGCCAAAGCAAGGAAGTAAACACTGTAATCAAGGCCAATTTCGGTTTTGGTGACTTAAATTGCGCGCTCGTTTTAAGGAAATACAAAGAAAGATGACTAGAGAAACTGTAAAAACCGATCTTATCAATATCATTAAGCCTTATTTGCCTGAGAATATCATGGATAATGAAGTTTCAGAGGATAAGCACCTTATCAATGATTTGATGATTAACTCTGCACATATCGTAGATATCGTGTTAGACATTGAAGATAAATTCGACATCATGATCGATGATGACGTGATTGGCGAAATGAACACTGTTCAGGATTCTATCGACGTAGTTTTACAAAAAACTGCCTAATCGGTCAACTCCTTCAGCAACTTTTGATCGTACTTCCTCTGAACTCTTGTCAGAGGCAAGTATCCGATCGTCCATAGAAGGCTTAACGCCAGGAATAGATCAAAGCGACCAAAGATTGCAAAAAGAATAGCTGTATTACGGTGGGTATTACTGCCGCCAAGCCAAGCCCACCAAAACAGCAGCTTATAATTCAACTTCTTATATAAAGAATCAAAAGACTTTGGATTAGCCGCAGCTAATTCCCGCATCGCTTTTCTCTCATCAGCCGTTCGAGAGGTAAATCGAATCTGCTTTCCTGTGTAATCACGATTGATTCCATCAATAATTTTGTGATACCACTTATTCCCTGTTGGCTGGATCTCTTCGACAGTTAGCGGTATATAGCCAGCTTGAGACTTTCCGATAAGCAAGAGGTATTCAGACTTGTAAAATTCATAAAGTGCAGCTTTATAGCTATGAGCATATCCAGTTGCTGCTGTCAATACAAAAATCCACCAGCCGTATTCTGAGACGAAGTATAGCGATCCTCCCACATAACAAGCAATAAAAACCAGGTTATCAATAAGACCATCAATGACCCTCCCCATATCCGAAGATTGTCCAGTCATACGAGCTAACTGACCATCTGCACTATCCAAGACTCCCGCCCACACCACAAGGAATCCTCCCAGAATTACAATTTCCAATCTATTTTGATAGTACAATAGGCCTCCGCCAATAACACCTATCACCAAACTTATCAGTGAGACATTGGTAGGCGTAAGCTTTAACCAACGCGCTACCTTGGCAAAATATAACCCATAAAATCGACTGAAATAGATATCAAAGCGCTCTTCAATATCAATTAGCTTAATTGTAGAAAGAACCTCGTCCAGATGTTTTCGATACCTTCTTTTTAAGTATCCGAACATTACTAGTTATTGCGCTTTACTCGTGAGAATAATGAAATTTTACTATCGAACAAGAACTGCCAAATCACTTTAGCATAACTCTTATGTGCATAGAGGTTTTCGTAGTGCTCTCCTGCAATTTTCTTTAATTCTGGAAGTTTAGATCCGGGAATTGTTGGAAAATCGTGATGTTCGTTATGATAGCCAACATTCCAAATGAGTTTATTCCACCAGCCGTAGTAAGAGTAAGTTTCCTGGCCTTCTTTATAGATGAAATGCTCTGCCACAAAATGACCTGAAATTGGGTGCAAACCAGTCGCTAATGCTGTTGACAATCCGAGGTATAAAAGACCTGCCCAGCCTGCAATGAAATAGAATCCAACCATGGCGGAAATCTGCACAAGTGCGTTGATAATTTGCCATTTATCAGGAACTAGCGGATGTACAAATATTGGTCTAACCGCATAAACCGGAATTTGAATAATAAGCCAAATGAATTTTCCGATTGGGCCTCTGAAAACCTTTGCTTCCCATCTTACTGCAAGATCTGTATCAACACCTTCTTTACCTTGGTGCCAATGATGTTTTGCATGATATGCTTTAAATGCCATCGCGAACGGAACAACCAATGGCAAGTTGACAACAATAGCCAACCAATTATTAAATACCTTCTTTTTAAATGCCAGATCATGTGTGATTTCATGAACTGCCAATACGATAATGTGTGTGAGTGTTGTTCCCACCAAAATCACCAATAAACCAAAAAGCCATGGATTCTCTGGTAAGAAAAATATTGGAATTGAAAGCTGCAAAGCAGCCACAAAGAGTGTTTTAAATATTAGCGACGGATCATTCCCGAATAACTTCTTCACTTCAGGATGTGACTCCATAATAACCTTCCTTCTTTGAAAGTGAGGTTCTTTCTCTTCGCTCCAGGTAAAATCTTGTTGCTCCATAATCTTCTGCAAATTTAACTAATGGGGTCGTAAAAAAGTTCTGGATGCGAATCCGCCTACCTTATCAAGAAGATTCATGATTACTGATGCCTTTTTTGTATCAAAAGATGAAAATTGATCTGCTTTTGAAACTTCTCTTACTTCTGTCATCACTTTCGTCATAAAATCTTCGATCAAGTTTGGATCTTCCGAAACGAAAACCACTTCTTGTTCAAAGTAATAGCTTACCAAATCGTAATTACTGCTCCCGAAAATCAATTTGTCATCATCTATCAATATTGCTTTCATGTGGGACATTCCTGGGTACTCTTTAAGCTTAAAATATCCTTTCTTCTGCTCAGATAATATGATGTTTTTAAAAATCGATTTATTGTTTTCTTGTGGAGATACAACAGTGATCTCCACTCCATTGGCAGCAACCAGCCTCAATACCCCTAAAAGCGGTTCAGAAATGTATGGTGATATAATTTGAACTGTTTTTTTTGCACCCTGTATATGCTGAAATAAGTCTTCGTAAAGCCTATTACTTTTTACTCCGTTAAATAAGTAAAGAGATCCTTCATCTGTTTGGATGAATCTAGATTGATTCAACCCTTTCCAGGTAGAATTAAAATCAGAAACAAGACTCATTCCAAGCTTTTCATCATGGAGTTCTACCATCATGTCATGCCATTCAAAATTGTGGTCGCTGAAATTGATACCGCCTAAAAAACTAGTCTCACCATCTACAACCACCATTTTTTTATGATTACGCAATGGGTACTTCTGCCCTAACCAGCCAACAGGATTAGTGAACTCAACTTCAATACCTGAGGATTTTGCTTCTTGGATAAGTCTGGTTGTCGCTCGAACCTCTTTTCGAAAATCAGAATCCTTCAGGTACTTGTATGATTTAACGAAGTGATCATTGATCACAACTTTAGAATAACTGTCAACAAGTAGTCGTTTATCTTTTGCTGGACTAGCCTTCATTGTATCTATAAGCCAACGTCCAGCAGCGTCGCCCTCAAAAGTCATAGCTTGCGCTAACAGCGAGTCTTTCGCATTGCTACCTACCTCCTCTAGCCTTTCCATAAAGGCTTTCGATCCCAACAAAATCTTTGATTGTGCCAATGATTGATTTTTTGGCAAAGCTAACGGGCTTATCCGTTAATCCATGTATTCTACCTTGTCCAAATCAAAAATGAATGATCCGACCGTCATATCAATTTCCAACCTTAGCGGAAATCTGTTGCTATCGTCACTCATGACCACACGGCCTGTTTTTCCAGATTCAAAGTATTCACCCTCCGGAAAATCCAGTCCAAATTCGAGCGCTCTTACTTTCCTGCCGGAATATTTATGAGTTGTGCTTTTCCCCGGTAGCATTCGAAACTCATACAAATCGTTGGAAAAGAAAGTTCGAACTTCTACTGTATTAACAAATTGAGATTTATCCCTGCTCCTGAGCCACATATACGTACTAAGCGCATCTCGAATGGGCACGTTTCCAGTATCAAATCTGTGATAGCGCCATTCATCCAAATCTTCGATATAAGCGCTTACAGAGACGGAATCAGCGTAAGAAAAATAATCATGGCGTATATCAATGGAGCCTTTTCCTTCCATATCGCGATCAGATCTGAACGGCTGAAGCCTATCTACCTCGATCAGCGATTCCATGCAAACGCTAAGCTTGGAAAAGACCCTAAACCAGCTGGCAGTGGTCACGGTAAACTGAACTTTATAATGTGGCTTTCGGCCCTTTCCTGGATATTGAAGCTCAGGATCTAACCAAAGAACAGCCTCACCAATATTAAACCAACCAAACTTCATGTTATAGGTCAGTTTCTCGCCAGGTTTGAAAGGATATGATTTATTTTGAGCTTCAGATTGAATTGATGTCAATATCACGATGACCAGGATTAAAACCCTGAACCAAACGCGAACGATTGAGCCGAATGAAAATTGCACTTGTATGTCCTTATGATTTTTCACGCCCCGGTGGTGTTAAGTCTCATATTGTGAGTTTGTCCAAACATCTTGCAATGATAGGACATCAGGTTAAAATCATTGTACCCAATATTAATGCCAATTTAGTTGAAGAAAAAAACGTTCACTTTTTTGGCCGAAATAGATCCGTCAATATTGGAGGTACGAAGATAGACGTAAACATAGCTTTAGGGGATGAAAAAAAAGTGCTAAAGTCATTCTTAAAGGATGAAGCTTTCGATATCGTCCATTATCACACCATATGGAATCCTTTACTTCCATTTCAGGTGCTGAAGCATTCAAAAACAAAGCAGATTGCAACTTTTCATGATACACCTAAAAGTGATTTTATAGGTGACTGGATTATGCCGACTGTCGCACGAGGCATTTTCACTTTCCTGGATCAAATTATATCCGTTTCTAAAAGTCAATCTGGATATATCTCAAGATTCTCTAAGAGAAAGATTCATATTATTCCGAATGGAATAGACCTTGAAGAAATTGAATCGATTGCTCCAAAGGAGAACACGAGGGATGATGACTTCTTTCAGATGTTTTTTATGGGAAGATTGGAGCCAAGAAAAGGAGTAATGCACGCTCTAAGAGCTTTTCACCAATTGAAAAAGCGATATCCAAAAATGAAACTTGTGATTGCTGGAGATGGCGATGGAAGAGTAGAAGTAGAAAAATACATCCGCGATCATTCCTTAATAGATGTAGAACTATTGGGGTTTGTGGATGAAGTTACAAAGTACAAATTGCTAAAAGAATCTGAAATCTATCTGGCTCCTGCGCTCTATGGAGAAAGCTTCGGAATCGTATTGTTGGAATCCATGGCCGTGGGAACACCTATTGCAGGCTATGCCAACTCCGGATATAAAAATGTAATCACAGATAAAATGATAGAGGGATTTGCAGAGCCAGGAAACTTGGATCAGCTCATTTCTTGCATAGAAAAATTGATTCCTTCGGCCAAACGTGAATCTTTAGCCAAGCATGGCTTAGAAGAGGTAAAGAAATACGATTGGGCTGAGGTTTCGAAAGAGGTTAATGAGGTTTATTTAAAATAAGCCCTCACCTTATCCATCACATAATCCATATCCTCCTCGTACAATTCGCCGATCACAGCTACTCTAAATGTTTTGCTTTCCGGTATCACGCCCGGATAAATGGTGATTCCATTTTCATATAAATAATCATGAAAGTGATTGAAATCTAAACCTTCTTTATCAAGATTTATAGCAAGTAAAATTTTGGACTGTTGCTCTTCCGGTAAGAAGAATGTAAATCCAAGCTCCTTGAATCCATCGTAAAGCTTCTGCCAATTTGCCTGGTAACGCTTCCATCGGTTTTCTAATCCCTCTTCTTCGTGCTCTTTTATGGCTTCTAAAAAGGCATAGCTAGTTTGCACAGGTGGTGTGAATCGGAGTTGATCTTTTTTCTGGAGATTATCCCACTGCTTGTACACATCGAAATAAAAACCTGTTCCGTTCGCTTTCAAATCTTCCGTTCTATCCTTATGAAAGATCACAAAAGACAGCCCCGCCATACCATGAATACACTTATTGGAACTGGAGAATAGGTAATCAATGTGAAGTGCTGCTAAATCGATCGGATAGGCACCATAAGAACTCATTGCATCCACAATGAATTTTACTCCCGCATCTTGACAGATTTGTGCAACTTCCTCAAGTGGATCCAACATCCCTGTAGAGGTTTCATGATGCACCATGATCACATGTGTGTAGGTTCCTGAGGAAAGCGCTTCTTTAATTTTTGTTGGCTCGGGGTAATCACCAAATTCAAACAGGGATGAATTTTTTAAACCATATCCATCGCAGATCGCTTTCATTCGAATGCCATACGCTCCATTGGTAATGATCAGCGCATGATCATCTTTGCCCAACGCTGAAACTAAGCATGCTTCCATGGCTCCAGTACCACTTGCTCCAAACAATGAAACTCTGTGGGTTTCAAGCCCATTTCCGACCTTTAGGATTCCATCGCAGATATCATGCATGACTTGCCCAAACTCGCCCTCTCTTGGACAGATATCCGCTATCAGTTGAGCTTCTTTCACTCGTTGTGAAGTAGTCGCTGGTCCAGGATTTAATAAAATTTTTCGGTCTAGTTCTTTTTTATGCAGCATGAACGTGTCTTTTTCAATTAAGAATAGAATCAGCCTGGCCTAATTGCCAAGGTTTTTCATAAATGCCTCCTTGTTTTGAACAGGAGTGGTTGTTGGTCTGCCCAAATCAGCTCTGGACGCCTCCGTGGTTCTTACTTCTAACATCACCGGTCCTTCCGCTTTTTGGAACTGATCCCAAGTATCTGGCATCTCATCCATAGTGGTCACCAACCAAGTTTGGTTGTATCCGGATGCTTTAGCTATTTGCTGAAAGTCGATGGCAAATCCAACAGTCGCCTGTCCACCTACAGATTCGTGGCAGCCGTTGTTGATAAGAATGTGCTTGTAATTGTTCGCAGGCTGATTGCCAATGATTGCGCCAGCACCCATGTGCATAATCGTGGCTCCATCGCCATCCAGACAATAGACCGGACGATCTTTCTTACTTAGTGCAATCCCTAAAGCAATTTGAGAAGCATGTCCCATTCCTCCGACTGTTAGGAAGTCTTTCCCATGTTCCATATTATGCTTCGCGCGAATTTCGAATACTTCTCTGGATGATTTTCCTGTGGTAGAGACCACAACTGCTTCTTCCTCCATTTTTTGAAGCATCCACTCGATTACTGACTCACGGTTGATTGTATATGGATTTTCAACCTTTGTTTGAAGCTTATACTTATCAAATATTCCTTTCTTGACGAGAAGAGCATAAGGCGCATTCGATTGTTTCATACCTTCAAATGCTACTGTCAGCTGATTTTCAGCTTCTTCTTCATCATCCGAAAGAACAGCATACTCAATTTCCATTGTCTGAAGTAGCTCCTCGGAAATTCTACCTTGCTTCACATGCTGCGGCTCATCCTTTACACCTGGCTCCCCTCGCCAGCCTATCATCAATAACATCGGAATGGAATACACATCACTGTCTGCAAGCGACGTAAGCGGATTCACGCAATTTCCGAAACCGGAATTTTGCATGTACACCAAAGGAATCTTTCCTGTGGCCAAATGATGTCCCATGGCCAGCGCAATTGCACCTCCTTCGTTGGCGGCAATTATGTCCGAACCTTCATCAGTCATAACTGAACAAAAATCCTTTAATAAGGAATCTGGAACACCTGTAGTGAATTCTACTCCTTGATTTCTAATTGATTTTAAAAACTTCTGAGGATCTAGCATTACTGTGAAATTTTAATAGCAAGATTGAAACAAGCAAGACAATCATTTTTTAATTGTTGATGTCCCAAATATCGACGCGATTAGGTACTAGTTAGGAAGAATAGTCAATATTTCTTTGATTGACATGCAGTATTTATCCGCCTCTAATGATCGTTTGTTCTCCAAAATTGTTTCTGCAGTTTTCTTCATTGCTGGGAATGCTGCTCTCAAAAGGTGGTTGGCATATATCACAATGCTGAAACCCGCTTCATGGAGCTCTGCTTCTGTAAATTGATTATAAGAAGAAGGAACAGAAACTACTGGCACTTTAAATTCAAAATCCTGATATCGCTTCATAAATTCCATGATTTCACTTCCATCTTTGTGGCGGCTGTGAATCATAATTGCATCGGCTCCTGCCTCGATATATGCTTTTGCTCGTGTCAATGCATCTTCCATGCCATGCTCAGCAATCAGACTTTCAAGTCTCGCAATGATCATAAAGTCTTCCGTAACCTGAGATTTCTTACCTGTGTTAATCTTTTCACAGAAACCTTCAACTGTGTCTAGCTCCTGCTTTACCTCTGTCCCAAAAAGTGAATTTCTTTTCAGTCCAACTTTATCTTCAATAATTACCGCTGACACACCCAGTCGCTCAAGATTTCTTACCAACATAGCAAAGTGTTCTGTAACTCCGCCTGTATCGCCATCGAGAATGATCGGCTTGGTCGTGACATCCAAAATATCGTTGATGGTATTGAATCGTGAAGTTCTGTCCACATATTCTGTATCAGGTTTTCCTTTGGCTGTAGAGTCAGTCAGGGAGCTTACCCACATCGCGTCAAATTCACGAACTTCATTTTCGGCTGTTACTGAAGTTTGCTCCACAATAAGAGCAGAAATACCATTATGTGCTTCCATCACTCGTACAATATCTTTAGACTCTAAAAGTCTTCTGAGCATTCTTCTTCGAATGTCCGGAGTGGTTCCCACTTCCTTCATTGCAGCGCGCAATCCTGTTGATGAAATTCCTGATGTATATTCAGGTTCCACTAGTTCTCCGCCCCACTCTTCGAGCAACTTCACTACTTTATCTCTAATGTGTTTCTGCGGACCGCTTTTCCAATCGCTTCCGTGCACAACATAATCCGGCTTTAATGCACGAAGGTTCTCTTCGTAATCCAACTCTTGCTGAGGGATAACTTCATTGACTCCTTTGATATTTTCAAGGATCTTTTTTCTTTCGTCATAAGACAAAAAAGGTGTTCTACTGTATTTGCTTACTGCTTTGTCTGACAATAGGCCTACAGTTACTTCACCCAGCTCACGAGCTACTTCGATGATATTAACATGACCATGGTGAATGAGGTCTGTGCCCATTCCTACGTATACTTTCTTCATTGCGATTTAGAATATTCTATCTTCGTGGCAAATTAAGCTTAAAGGAACGGAAACACCGTCGAAAATCTAAATAGATGACGCAAACGATTGAAACTGCTGTAATTCTTGCTGCCGGTAGAGGCACCCGTCTACAACCGTATACTTTCGACATACCCAAGGGATTTATGCCTGTCGGTGATGAGCGATTAATTGAGCGATCAGTTCGTGTATTAAAAGAAAATGGCATTAAGCAAATAATTATTGGCACCGGCCATTTGCACGAACATTACGAAAAATTTGCGGAGGAAAATGGTCTCACCACTTTTTTAAGCCCAGATTTCGCAACTACTGGCAGTTTCCACACGCTTATATATGGTTCTGAATTAATCAAAGGTGATTTCCTATTGTTGGAATCTGACCTGCTTTATCATTCAGACGCCATCAAAGGTTTGCTAAATGCTAAGTCCAAAGATGTAATCCTTTGTAGTGGCTTTACTCAGTCAAATGATGAAGTCTATGTAGAAATTGACAATGGTAATCTCAAAAATCTTTCGAAAAAGAAAGACATCCTTGGTTCAGTCGATGCTGAGCTAGTTGGGATATGGAAAATATCTCTTGGCTTGTTGGAGAAGCTTAAATCACATCATAATGAAGCTGATGACGCATTAAAGAAAGATTATGAAGTTGCCATCGCACAGATATCCCAAAAACATACGGTGTCAGCATTAAAGCTCAATGATCTTGCTTGGTGCGAGATTGATAATCAAGAACACCTAGAAAGAGCTAAGAAAGACATACTGCCACGTCTCGATTAACTTGGCGCGTGTGGGTTGCCAACCATGTATCGAGGATCATTGATGTTTTTTCTTTTATCCTCGTAGTATTTTTCTCGCATATCTCCCATTGCCTTGGGATTATACACACCATAAAGAATCCTTCTTCCAGTATTGGAATTATTTATTGCGGACCTATGTGGCAATCGTTCAGTGAATAAGACTACATCGCCAGGACCAGTTTCCAATTGTAGCCACTCTAGCTGGTTTTCTACTGACTGGGCCATTTTGGAAAAATTGGGATGATCAGGATCCGGGCTTTCCATCGGGAGGATAGATAAGTCATTCAGTGCCCAATTAGGCACCACTTCTAGGCATCCATTTTCTTTGGTTGCCGGATCTATTCCAATCAGAATTGAAATATACGGAACGACATCTGCGTCAAAGGCTCTAAGTGAACCGCTTTCATAAGCGACACCATCCTGGTGTGCTGAATGAGCTCCTCCTCCAGGTGCTTTGAAATTGATTCGATCCTTATAAAGAATTGCTTCCTCTCCCATCAACTCACTAATTAGCGGAAGGATTGTATCATTGACTAAGAGATTCCCGAGTTCTTGATGATAAGGCACAAAATTCTCTATCCTTGATAGCTGTTCCGGGTTATGCATTTCGTAAAAGTTGAGTTGCTTGGACATATCCAAAGGCCACTTAGAAATATCCTTAACCCAATTTGAGATTTTTGAAATCTCTTTCGTAAAAACTCCCTTAAAGACTAAATAGGAGTTTTTAAACCAAAATTCTTTTTGGCTTTCAGTAAGTGTGATTTTTTCCATAATTATGGTAGTTGCTCAATTAAAGGACGAAATTGATATAGCAAAGTTCATGCTATTCGAGTTTTTTATTCCGTTTATTTTGGTGGGTGCCAAAGGCCTGTCTGACTATCTCGGCTACCTCCTGTCCCCAAATAGCCATACATCAACTCTAAGTAGCCTTTAGTATCATTAGGAACGGTCACATCTTCACCAAGAAATTTATCTTCTTTCAACGGCCAAATCAATTGTTTTGGAATATGTTGTCTCTCATTGGGATAAGTCGCTTCTACATAGCTGCGTACGGTTTCATCATGCTCTTGATAAAAAAAAACATCGAAATCATATCCCTTGTAAGAAAAGAAGACTTTAGGACCTTCATGATTGGCAGAAGTATCATAAAATTTCAACCCTTTAGGCATCTGATCTTTTAACTTTATTATAGCCTGGTAGGAGGTTTCCATCATTGCAACATCAACATCTATGTCATGTGGGATAATTCCTCCTGTTCGATGATATCCCAGCAAAGTCCCAAAATCTAGCCAAAATGGTTCTCCTGATTTTTTTAGCACAGATATCGACAGCCTATACATGTCTTCTAATATCTGAAGCTTTCGCTTTCTATATTGACCCGGCAATGCGAATAAAATTACATTTGCAATCCGTTGTAAGTACTGATAAATACGCAAGGGGTTCATTGTGTCTTTAAAATTTAAATCGAAGTAATGTCGAACAAGATAGAAGTTGATCTAGTCTATACGTGGGTAAATGGTGAAGATCCTGACTATATTAAGATTTGTCAAAGTTATGCAGATAATCCAAAAGACATCAATCCTGAGCGCTATCGTGATACTTATCAGCTACTAAAATACAGCTTACGCTCTGCAAAAAAATACCTTGACTGGTATAGAAACATCTACATCGTTACTGCCCGACCTCAAGTTCCGAGTTGGCTGGATACTAATCATCCCCGAATTAAGCTTGTCCATCACGATGAAATCATAGACAAAGAATATTTACCAACTTTTAATCCTAATTGTATTGAAAGTTTTCTGCATAAAATCCCAGGCTTAGCTGAGCACTTTTTATATATCAATGACGATTTCTTATTCGGAGCTAAAACATCCCAAGATATTTTCTTCAATAATGGGATTCACACTGTTTTTAACTCACTGGCTGGTGAAAATTTTGGTTGGAGAATTTATGATGGAAAGAATGATCTGATTGGACTGGGGATTATAGAACATACTCCCCTCTTCATAAAAAAGGAATTCTGGAACGCGATGACAGAGCTGTACCCGGAAAAACAGCATGAATCACGCGCTAACAAGTTTAGGAAATCAAGCGACTTAATGACTTACAAATTTTACAGATACTACATGATGAAGTATCAAAAAAAGCTTAGTTATCCAATTCCTCTGTGGAAACTTCTGAAAGTGAATTTCTTTCATAAAATAATGAATAAGCTAGATTATCAGAAAAAAGCTCTAGCAAAGATTGAAAATGAAAAGCCAAATTTCTATTGCTTAAATGATGATCAACGAGACAATCCTAATCCTGATGTAATCAAACTAGTACAGGAGTTTCTTAGCCGTAACTATCCTGATAAGTCCAGTTTTGAGTTGTAATTTTGCAGACGTTTTAAAATTCTCCATTGAATCTCCTGAAAATCAATTGAATAAGGAGGAAAACAATCTACAATGCGCGTCATAAGACTCCTTTTAGGATCATCAAGAAAACTATTTTTAGCGGCTGCTTTCACAAGTGTATTGACCGGACTATTCTCAACACTGGTTATCAAAACCGTACACGAGTCTATCCAGGGTGATGAGTTTAGCTTAAACCTCTTCCTTCAGAAATTTCTTTTCTTCTGGACCATGTATGGATTGCTGTCGGTGATCTCCTCCTATTCTGTTTCTAAGATGACGCAAAAGATCATCCATCAACTTAGAATCAAGCTTTCCAATAGTTTTTTGAAAGCAAGCTTCGAAACAATGGAGCATAACCAAAAGAAAATGCTTCCAATCCTTACTGAGGACGTCAAGACAATTGCTTACTCAATCGACAGGCTACCAAATGTTACCACGGGTTTAGCATCAATTATTGGCATTCTTGCCTACATGGTGTGGTACTCACCATTTCTATCTGGCGCCACAGTCCTAATCTTCGTTTTGGTATTTCTCTTTACGAAAGTTTTACTACCCTTCATTCGGAAATATGAAGATCAATCCCGAACACACTTAAACGATATTTTCGATTACTTCCATGGATTGGTTTTCGGGATAAAGGAGCTTGTGCTGAATAAGGAATCGCAGAAAAGATTCTTGAAGGACTTCATCATTCCTTCCAGCCAAAGGCAAAATGAAGCTTACCTAAAGGAAAGTGTTGCTGCAGCTATAATGAATCGGGCAACAGATATGATCTTGTTATTGGGCATAGCCGGACTAATAATTGCAGTGTTCAAACTTCAATTTGTGACGCTTGAGTTTTTTGGTCACTACTTGACACTTGTCCTTTTTACACTCGCTCCTCTTTCCACGGCAGCCGGCTTTTTTAGCGGTCTAAAAAGATTGGATGTTGCCCTTGAGCAAATAAACAAAGTTGGCCTTGAGCTGAAGCCTGATGGTGATTTCAATGAAGGCATGAGGCCTTTAGAGGAGCCCGAGAATGACAAATATGTCATCAAGCTCGATCAAATGAAGCACAGTTATTATCACACGGATATTGACCAGCATTTTGCCATGGGACCTATTGATCTTTCAATAGAAAAAGGTGAGATGCTTTTCGTAGTAGGAGGTAATGGAAGTGGTAAAACCACACTGGCTAAACTTTTACTGGGGCTTTACACGCCTCTATCCGGAAAGGTGTTTTATCGTGGACAAGAAATTACCGAGGATAACCTCTCAACCTATCGATCGAAATTTTCTGCAGTTTTCGTGGACTCTTACTTGTTTGAAGACTTCTTAAATGTCGATAAAGCATACCTGGCTGAGCATGGCGATATGCTGATAAAAATGTTTAAGCTAGAAAAAAAGGTAAAGATTAAAGATCATAAGTTCACCACAAAAAATCTGTCTGAAGGACAGAAGAAACGATTGGCTCTGATCATCTCTATTCTGGAAAACAAGGATATTTATCTGTTTGATGAGTGGGCAGCCAATCAGGATCCTTTATTCAAAGAAATCTTCTACAAAGAAATTCTTCCGTTTCTTCAATCGCTTGGCAAGACACAAATCGTGATCACCCATGATGATAGGTATTTTGACCTAGCAGACAGGGTAATCAAGCTTCGTGACGGGAATATAAGTGACTTTAAATCCAAGGACTAGCCTATTATAGCAAGCGCTTAATTCCTTGACTAAGTGTAATTCGAGGATACCAAGCGGTGAGCTTCTGGATTTTATCAATTGAAAGTACATTCGTTTTTACGTCAAAATCACGATCCTCGAGACGAATAATATCTAAGGGTCGGTGAATTAATTCTTCAAATATTATTCTGAGCTCATCTAGTGATGTGCCCTTACCGGATCCCATATTTAGCGTTTCGTTTTCTACCGACATGCAGCTTAAGATTCCTTTACAGAGATCATCTATGTGAATGAAGTCTCTTACGAGTTCGCCTTTACCCACCATTTTAATAGGTTGTTTGTGCTGTATCATATCCACCCAATGTCCAATTACACCCAAACCTTTTTTTAGACTAAATCCAGGGCCATATAAATTAGATGGTCTTAAAATCACATACTGCATCCCGCTCTTAACAGAAGCTTCTTTGATGGCCTCCTCTACCTTCAGTTTTACTGCTCCGTAAGCAGATACCGGATTCGTTGGGTGGATTTCATCAATTGGCAAGTATTCCGGCCGGCCATAGACCGTCCCTCCTGATGAAATAAAAATGAGCTTTGCTTTCTTTTCGATACAGACATCTATCAGATTTTTAGATGCAGCCCAATTCAATTCCATTTCTGCTTCTATATCTTCTCCAGTTACCGATGGATTGGATCTCCAAGCGGTATGAATAATTACATCTTTTGAATCTACACAGTCGGCTAGCTTCTGATCAGCAAGGTCCAACACATATTGCTCAGAGCCAATGTCTGAACTTAAATCTTCTAGAATGGGATGTATGTCAAGCAACTTCACAGAAGATATCTCAAAATCAGCTAAATGAGTTAACAGGCTCTTGCCGAGAAAACCATTCGCTCCTGTGATTAAAACGTTGCTCATCTTATTATTTTGATACAAGTGCCCAAAGGTAAAGCTCCGGTGATTATAAAATCCATGCGACTCAAAAGCAATTCATTACTCTATGGTGGTTTCTATATTTTTGCAGGAAAATCAACATTTTTTAGGGGTATTTATATCCCTCAATCTCATATCGAAATGACAAACAATTTTTTTATTTGAATATTTCGAAGTGCACGTTTTTCTGATTCACTAATGCCACAATACAATAACCACATTATTTCCGCAGGCGATAAAACCTTTTATCGTTGTTTTGTGCAATTTATGTATTCCTATGAGAGGCATCATGAATACGAAAACAGCAACTTAATATTCTTTGACCTTGGCCTATCGGATGATCAGCGGACGGAACTCAGTAAAAAAATCGAAAAGAGCCCTTGGTTGGAGGTGCGTTCATTCGACTTCTCAAAATATCCAGAATATTACGACCCCAGAAATCAAAACTACGCCTGGAAACCAACACTAATCCATGAGGTGTTTGAAGAAAAGAAGGGGAATGTTTTATACCTCGACAGTGCCAATCTTATACTTAGAAACTTGAAGCCTATTTGGGATCTCATTCAAAAGGAAGGAACATATGCTCCACTTTGCGGGTCAGGATCTCTCCAAGAATGGACATTGCAAGCCACTCTTGACTACCTGAAAGTATCTGAGGCTCATTGCAAAGAAAGAAACCGAGCTGGAAATACCATTGGGTTTTCGTATTCGCATGAGTCTGTGCGTTCTTTAGTTGCCCGTTGGAAGGATCTAGCTGCAATAGAAGCGTGCATTTATCCGGCAGGTGCCACCAGACATAATCACAAAAGTGATCAGTCGATTCTCACAATTTTATTGCTTCAACTACAGGAGAAGGGAGAAATTGAATTGACAGAGCAAGAAGTAGACATAAGTTCATCTCGTCCAACCAAATTTATAAGTGTAAGGAAAAAGGTGGGAGATAAAATGATACTTCCGATAGGGCCCATGACATATACATACTTTTTAATCCAGCGACAGATAGACATATTAGCCAATAAAATCCAAGGCAATTAATACCCAAAACTCATTTTTTAGACGAACTTAACTATACGGATTTGATCATCACATTTATCATCATAGGACTCGCACTTTTTCTGATTTTAGGATACAACTACCTATCAGGAAAAGCACTCATCAGAGACTTCATTCTCCACCTTAGATTGAAAAACACTAGTTTAAAATCTCTGGATGAAAAATGGAGCAAAGCTGAAAAAAAATCAGATGTCATAGTTTCTTTTACCACGATACCTGAGCGAATTGATAACATTGAAGGAACAATAAAAAGCTTGCTAATTCAAAGTGAGCTACCAAAAAGGATCAATATATACCTGCCCTACAAATCCTTTAGAAATGGTAAGGAGTATGTTATCCCAGAATGGTTGAAGAATCTCAAATCCGTAGATTTAGTTAGAATAGAAACAGACTATGGACCGGCTACCAAATTCATCCCGGCAATTCTCACACATGATCCCGATCAAAAAATCCTCGTGACCGATGATGATAATATTTATCCAACAAACTACCTGATGGAGCTAAATGAGGCCTCAGAAAAACACCCGGCTAAAGTAGTAGCTGCTAGTGGTTGGAGGGTTCCGGAGGATTTGATCGATCGACCTACCACGCTTATAAGTAATCTACTCAAAAAGCCACCCACACCAGTACCCGGCACCCGAATTACCAAACCTTACCCGATTGATATTCTACAAGGTTATTCAGCTTTTCTATTCAAACCATGCTTCTTTAATAGTGATGAAGTAACGAATTATGAAGGCGTACCGAACAATGTCCGTTTTGTTGACGATGTGTGGGTGAGTGTACACTGTAAAGTGGAGAAGATTGTGGTTCCGATGAGCCGATTTTGTTTTACACCTTTCTTTGAGCACGATTTTTTCAAATCTTCCAGCCTGGCCAAGATCAATAATTGGGGGAAGGAAGACTATTCGCAGAGAAACAATTCAATCGCCATTAAATTTTTTGAAGAAAAATGGCAGTAAAGGCGCTAAAACTCCACTATAAAAATGAGCATGTAAATTTGCCTTTTGGCATTTTATTTGAAGATACGAAACCAAATTATATCCAATTCGCTTAGTTAGAGTGATAAAGACATGAAAATTCTCAAAGCAATGAAATCAAACTTGATAGTCTTACTGGTACTTTTCCTTATGGGATGTGGCAGTTCCACTACCGAAAATAAGCAGACCGAAGCTCCACAAAAAAAAGCAACGCCACCACCTGCAAAAGTTCAGCAGAAAGCTGGTCCTACCTATGAGAGTTTCTACTATCCGGAATCTGTAGAGTTGGAAACTGTTTCCTTCACTGGCGAAATTGATCAGGAAACTGCACTTAAAATTGTTGTTAACTCACATGAAAAAGTGAAGGCAGATTTTCTGAATTATATGATGGAAGCCTACAAAACAGTGAATCCAACGTCGAGTCAGATAGAACCCATGTTTGATGCGGAGCATATCGGAAAATTCATAGTATGGCAATATGTGAAGGAAGATACTGAATGCTACCCGGCCATATTTGATGCATTAAAGACCGTTTTTACTAATGCAGATGAAGATGCATACATGCTTGCCAAATACGGCATCTACCAGATGATGATCTACGAATCCAAAAGATTAGATGTTAACTATAATGGTGATTTTAATCCATGGTTAAGCGGTAAGGTCTATGCAGAGTGGTTTGAATTAATCGATGAAATGGAGAGCGGCAGATCTTAAATTGATTGATGCGTATCCCAATACAGCCGTGTATTTATTCTGCAACTCAAAAGAAAAATTCTAAACACGGATAAAAGAAGCCTAGATGTTAACTTTGCGGCGAATTAATATTCTATGAAAGTTGTAATTCTAGCAGGAGGACTTGGTACTCGCCTGAGTGAGGAAACTCACCTAAAACCAAAACCGATGGTCGAAATAGGAGGCAATCCTATTCTATGGCACATCATGAAAATTTATTCAAGCTACGGGTTTAACGAGTTTGTCATATGTCTTGGCTACAAAGGATATGTCGTTAAAGAGTATTTCGCCAACTACTTTCTTCACCTATCAGACGTCACATTCGATTTGTCGAACAACAATGTGGAGTATCATAAAACTGAAGCTGAAGCCTGGAGGGTGAGCCTAATAGACACCGGGCATAAAAGCATGACAGGTGGCCGAATAAAGCGAGTAAAAGACTACATCAATAACGAACCATTCCTATTGACCTATGGAGATGGTGTAGGAAATGTCAAAATCGATGAGTTAGTCAAATTCCATGAAAATCATGGTAAACTGCTGACTGTGACTGCAGTGCAACCTTCCGGGCGTTTTGGGGCATTAAACCTGGACAATGCGGACAATGTAGACTCATTCATGGAAAAACCAAAGGGCGATGGATCATGGATCAATGGAGGCTTCTTCGTTTGCCAGCCAGAAGTTTTGGACTACATCGATAATGACGAAAGCATCTGGGAAAGAAAGCCCATGGAATCAATCGCCAAAGACAATCAGATGGCAGCCTTCAAGCATAGGGATTTCTGGAAACCAATGGATACACTAAGGGATAAGCAAGAACTCGAGAATCTTTGGGAATCCGGAAAAGCGCCCTGGAAAAACTGGTAAAACAAAATTCGAGTGAAAAAAGGCGAGATAGATTTGATCCAAAAGACCTACAAAGGCAAAAAGGTATTAGTAACCGGGCATACAGGCTTTAAAGGTTCCTGGCTGATTAGCTGGTTGGACATGCTTGGCGCAGAAATATTAGGATATAGCCTGGCGCCAGAAAATGACTATGATTTATACAATCGGATCAATTCCTCCATTCCACATGAATCTATCATTGCAGACATAAGAGATAAGCAAAAATTTGAGAAGACTGTTGTAGACTTTCAGCCGGATTTCATTTTCCATCTGGCAGCTCAGCCGTTGGTTAGGTATTCATACGAGCATCCCGTAGAGACCTACGAAACGAATGTAATAGGCACAGCCAATCTGCTCGCTAGCATGCGAAATCTGACCAAAAAATGTGCTGCGGTTTTTATTACGACAGATAAGGTCTACCATAATAATGAATGGGACCATCCTTATAGAGAGAACGATACACTAGGCGGCTATGACCCATATAGCTCTAGCAAGGCCTGCTGCGAATTGCTGATCGATTCATTTGGGAAATCTTATTTCAATAAGGACTCTTACCAAGACCATAGTATTTCTCTTTCAACCGCACGTGCAGGAAATGTCATCGGTGGTGGAGACTGGGCAAAAGATCGAATAGTGCCAGACATTGTACGTGCTTTAGAAAAAAGTGAAACAATCAACGTAAGGAATCCAGAATCAGTAAGGCCATGGCAACATGTCATTGAACCTCTTGGAGCTTATTTACTTTTAGGTGCCCGCTCTTACAACGATCATAAGATTGGCGGTGCCTGGAACTTTGGGCCGAATACCAACGACATTGTCACCGTTGGAGAATTGGTGAATCAGGCAATATCCGTTTGGGGGGAAGGCGACTATACTTCACCTAAGAATAATGATGGACCACATGAAGCAGGATTGTTAATGCTAGACATCAGTAAGTCGCTTAGAAAATTGAATTGGCACCCTGCCTATACTTCTAAGGAAGCAATTAAAATTACCATCAAATGGTACAAGAGCTTTCTTGAGGGTGGTAAAGCAGATGAGTTGATTAAAAAAGATATTAATAACTATTTAAATATTAACTAATGGAATTCAAGAATTTGGTTGACGAAAACCTGATAAATTCTTTGAAAGCAATTGCTTCTGAAAAAGTAACTCAGACAATTGTTCCGGGAGAAAACTATATCCCGGTAACCGGGAAAGTGTTGGATGAAAATGACCTTCTTATAGGAGTTGATGCGGTACTCGATGGCTGGCTTACAGCTGGCAGATTCGGAAAGAAGTTCGAATTCAAATTCGCTAAATACTTCGGGAGCAAGTCTTCCCTTTTGGTGAATAGTGGTTCTTCCGCAAATCTTGTTGCATTCTATGCACTTACCTCGCCAAAATTAGGAGATCGAGCGATTAAGCCGGGAGATGAGATTATAACTGTTGCAGCCGGATTTCCTACCACTGTAAATCCAATGATTCAATTCGGTGCAGTGCCCGTATTTATTGACATTGACATCCCTACGTACAATGCCAAAGCCGAATTAATCGAACAGGCGATTTCTCCAAAGACAAAAGCCATCATGATGGCTCACACTTTAGGAAATCCGTTTGACTTAAAAGTGGTCATGGATATTGCCGAAAAGTATAATCTATGGGTGATTGAAGATGATTGTGATTCTTTAGGAGCAACATTCAATGGTCAAAAAACAGGTTCGTTTGGAGATTTAGCAACGGTAAGTTTTTATCCGGCTCATCACATCACAATGGGAGAAGGTGGAGCAGTGCTAGTTAATAACATCAAGTTGAAGATGCTGGCCACCAGTTTCAGAGACTGGGGAAGGGACTGCTATTGCGATCCTGGAAAAGACAATACCTGTAATAAGCGCTTCGAATGGCAACTTGGCGAGCTTCCACTCGGATATGATCACAAGTATACCTACAGCCACATAGGCTTTAATCTTAAAGTGACAGATATGCAGGCCGCTATCGGTCTCAGTCAGCTTGAAAAAGCAGATCACTTTGTCGAGCGTAGAAGAGAAAATTATAAGACACTCTACAGTAAGCTGAAACAGTTCGAAGAGTATTTCATCCTACATGAAGCAACGCCTGGATCAAACCCAAGCTGGTTTGGATTTCTATTGACCATTCGGGATGGTGTAAACATCGATAGAAATGAGCTGGTACGATACCTTGAAGACAATAAAATTGGTACACGATTATTGTTTGCCGGAAACCTTATGCGCCAACCGGCCTATACAAACATCCAAAAAAGAACCGTCGGTACTTTTGAAAATACGGATAAAGTGATGAATGATTCTTTCTGGTTGGGTGTATGGCCTGGACTCAAGGAAGATCACTTTGAGTACATAGTAACCACCATTGGAAAGTTTCTTCAGTCCAAGTAATGGAATTCAACAAAACGGACATACCAGATTGTTATTTAATTACTCCGTTTAGTCATTCTGACGATCGTGGAGATTTTGTGAAATTCTACAATGCAGATGCTTACGCTAAAAATGAATTGAATTTTCAGATTAAGGAAATCTACTATTCAACTTCCAAAAAAGATGTGTTTCGAGGTTTCCACTTTCAAGCTCCACCATCTGATCATACGAAGATTGTCAATTGCTTCACAGGTTCAATCGTCGATTTTGTGTTGGATCTAAGAGTAAAGTCTCCTGCATTTGGACAATGTATTTCCTTGAATCTAAGTGCTGAAAATAAGCATGCGGTTTATATCCCGAAAGGATGTGCTCACGGCTTTCTTTCACTAGAAGACAACAGTATTGTCACCTACTTGCAGGAAACCGTCTATGATCCCAAGGCTGACAGTGGAATTTTATGGTCATCTGTAGATGTGCCATATGAAATGAAGGATCCTATTATTTCTGACAGAGATCAGGAGTTTCCGAGTTTACAACAATTCAAAAGTCCATTCTAGTGCGAATATTAATGACCGGAGCAACTGGATTTATTGGATCCAACCTCTTAAAAGCATGGTCTGCTTCACATGAGATAGGAATCATTGTAAGGCCCAATAGCAAAGTCTCAGATGAAGTTAAAAATCAAGCTGCCAAGCAATTCATGTATGATGGCGGTTTCGATAGCATCAATAAAGCGTTTGATTCATTCAGACCTGAAATTGTCATTCACTTAGCTTCTTACTACGTATACGAGCACAAGTCTGAGGAATTAGACACACTTATTGAAAGTAATGTTAAAGTGGGAACCTATCTGCTAGAAGCCATGAAGCAAAACGGTGTTAAGTACCTGATCAATACCGGTACTTCGTTTGAGCATTTTGGAGAGGAGGACAAAGCCGCTGTTAACTTATATGCTGCCACAAAACAGGCTTTTGGAGACTTGTGTAAATACTATTGCGATGCAGGTTTCATACGTGCAGTTACTTTAAAACTCTTTGACTCATACGGTGATGGAGATGAGCGCAAAAAACTGTTGAACTTGCTGAAGACCAACCTTCAAACTCAGGAGGAATTAAAGTTGTCACCCGGAGAACAGGTTATTGATATTGTACACGTCTCTGATTTGATATCAGCCTATCAGGTTGTACTAGAGAGCATGTCTACCTACAAGGAGAACTATCTGGAGTTTGGTTTGAGTGGGGAGCAGCGATGTACGCTAAAAGAACTAGTCGAACTTATTGAGCAAATCGCAGGTAAGAAAACAAACATCGCATGGGGTGCTCGGCCCTATCGGGATAGAGAGGTAATGCGCCCGTGGGAAAATTTCAAACCATTACCGGGGTGGAAGCCGCAAGTTTCACTTAATGAAGGAATCAAAAGGTTTTTAGCCTGAAAAGTGAATAAACCAATGGAACAAGAGAAAGAATTCAAGCTGCTGGTTGCTGTCACCAATCACAAACTCATTGCCGAAGCAATCGCATTGAAGATGACATTTGAACCTCATGTAGACACCATTTTAATTGACAATGACTCCACATTTGAAAGTGAGCGTGACAAGAGTGCTTTTACCTACACACTCGAGGGTGCCTACTACAGTGGACAGATCAATCAAGCCTATGAGCACATGAAGGATCAGTATACTCACCTACTCATCATCAACTCAGATATTACTTTCAATAGCGCCAATGAACTTATAGACAGAATCAAAGAAGTCTATACAGAGAATCCTGAAGTCGGTGTTTATGCACCATCTGCACACTATTCTCCGCACAACCACATGGCAAACTTTGGTACCGACGGATTAAGGAAAGTCACTTTTACTGATGGATTCTGCTACGTTATCCCAAAAGATTTCCTTGACATCATGTGTCCGATTGATTTGAGCGTAAACAAAATTGGGCATGGTGTGGAAATATTTCTGGGGTTCTTAGGCATCAAGCATAACAAGTGGACAGTGGTTGATGACTTCCTTTTGGTAAATCACCCCAGCGGTAGTGGCTATAGCAGTAAGGAGGCTAGAATGCAAAGAGATAGATGGTATGAAACAAAGAGCCGCGCGGCACAAGTTTTCCACTATTGGGTCTCAAAGGATATTCTCAAGAATCGTTTTGGATACAAATTTGTGAAGCTCCTTATGAAAATGTATCTACCGGAAAAGGAACAATAGAATACAGCTACATAACTTACATCAACATATATGGTAAGTATGTAGTTAGATTACTTAAGCACCACGAGTAAAGAACATTAAAATCATGGTTGGAATAGACATAGTAGACCTAAAAGATCCATCGTTCAACGAACGGGATGATAGAACCATAGACCTGATAAAAAATACAGAAGATGTTCACATTGAGCATCCTCACCTTTTTTGGATTCTTTGGTCCGCAAAAGAAGCCATATTTAAGTGCAGGAGAGAGCCAATTAATTTCGCTCCCACCAAGATCCCGGTTCAACTCAAAAGTAAAGATGACGGCATTACCTTCCAGTCGGGTAATCTTCGAGGAATGGTGCAGATTGAGGATGATTACATCCTGTCGATTTGCGGAGATCTTACATCACTTGAATCTCATGTATTCGAAAAGAAAGACGATAACTGGAGCGAGGGAATTCGGTTTATGATTATAGAATATTTTAGAGATTTAGGTCATGATTATCATATCGGTTCAGACGATCTGAACCTCCCGATTATTGAACCTTCAAAACAAGAGATATCTATTTCTCACCATGGCCGTTATGGTGCAGTAGCATTCCCTAAAAGTCTGCTTTAATCAATTCATTCATATCTATTAGCTCTCATGCGTAAAAAATATTTCATCGCTATTTTTCTCGTGGTATTCACCATGATGTTGTCCTCATTTGCTTTTTATACCTATCAGATCCTGTACACACCTAATGTCCTGATAGAAGAGGAAGATCGCTATTTTGCCATACCCAAAGGCACTACCTTCAAGCAGTTGCAAAACATGCTGGCAGAACAGCGAGTTGTAAATGACCTGGTTTCATTCAGCTTTCTGGCCAAGCTAAAAGACCTGGATACCAACGTGAAAAACGGGATGTATCTCATCAAAGGTGACATGACCAATATCGAGCTCATCAATCTGCTTAGATCAGGTGCTCAAGTACCGGTAAAGCTTACTTTCTCGAATGCACGACTACTGAATCAACTACCTAAAATTCTAACCTACAATTTAGAAATCGACTCAGCTGATCTTGCTCCACTGCTTTTGCATGATACAACGGCGACATACTACGGTTTCAACAAGGAAACTTTTATCAGCATGTTTATTCCCAATACCTATGAGGTGTATTGGACACTTACGCCTCGCGGATTGCTCGACAGGATGAAGCAAGAATACGATCGCTTCTGGACCGAAGAAAAAATACAGAAGGCTGAACAATTGGGTATGTCTCAAGCTGAGGTGTCTACTCTGGCTTCTATTGTACAGGGAGAAACTAATAAAATGGATGAAGCTCCGGCAATTGCAGGTGTGTATCTCAATCGTCTAAAAAGAAGAATTCCGTTGCAAGCGGATCCCACGCTCGTTTTTGCTATCGGCGATTTCAGTATCCGACGCATTCTGAATAAAGACAAAGAATTTGAATCTCCATACAACACGTATAAATATTACGGATTGCCTCCGGGTCCCATCAATATGCCTGGCATTCCTGCTTTGAATGCGGTCTTGAACTACGAAGATCATAATTACCTATATTTCTGTGCGAAAGCTGATTTCTCCGGTTACCATGCCTTTGCGCGTACCTTGAGAGAACACAACATAAACGCCAGACGATTTCAGCGAGCGCTGAATCAGGAAAGAATTTATAGATAATGTATACACACGAGACCGAAATACGCGTACGATACGCTGATACAGACAAAATGGGCTTTGCATACTATGGCAACTACCCAAAGTATTATGAGATCGCTCGTGTCGAGGGTTTTCGAGCGCTGGGATTCCCATATAAGGAAATGGAAGAAGGTGGCGTAGGCATGCCGGTACTGTCCATGAGCGTGAAGTATCACGGCCCGGCCAGATATGATGATTTGCTTACCGTGAAGCTTATTATACCTGAAATGCCCCGTGCCCGTATGTCGTTTCAATATGAAATCAGAAACGAGGAAGGCACGCTGATAAATACGGGAGAGACCATTTTGGCATTCATGAATATGGAGACGGGCAGGCCGGTAAAAATGCCTGAACGAATGAAAGAATCAATTTCCCCATTTTTCGAGTGAATAGAGTTTGTCTCTTTGCTGAAAACTACTACTTTTGCGATCCGATTTTCACGGCTTACCGCCGATGAATTTAAAAAGAGTAGAAAGCTGCTCGAAAGATGTTGCAGAGACCCAGAGGCGTGGCAGAGTGTCCTAGCCGGACGCGTACGAATGCGGCGGACCCGCCTAGGAGAAGACATAAAGAGTAGAAAGCTGCTCAAAAGATATTGCAGAGACCCAGAGGCGTGGCAGAGTGGTCGAATGCGGCGGTCTTGAAAACCGTTGTACCGCGAGGTACCGGGGGTTCGAATCCCTCCGCCTCTGCAAAATGAAAAGGTCAGTACTGATAGTGCTGGCCTTTTTCATTTTTCTATAGCGCCGGGGTTTTGAGAACCCAAAGGTTCGAAATGGAACAAAGTAGAATCTGGAATTCACAAAGGGTTGAGCGGAATGGCTGTTGGTATGAGTAATCCCTCCGCCTCTGTAGCACAAGCCCTGATGGAAACATCAGAGTTTTTTTGTTTCTACTCAAGGCAACACCTTTTAAACTTCTTTCCACTTCCACATGGACATGGTGAGTTTCGTCCAATCTCTTTTTCTACTAATTCTGAATGAGTTTCCCATGAGGCAAGATCTTGCCTAAATACCTCCGATAATAAATTATAAAGCTTTGGGTGTTTCTTCTGCAAAAGGTGAGGTTGCTCAAAGAAGTATTCACTAGCGACTGCAAAAAACTCTTGATGATTGGTAGTTGCATAACCATCAATATCCGATCTGCTCGCCAAAATATCTTTCGTCTTGACTCTAATAGTATTCAACCATAGCAATGAATATTTCTTTGATTCATATCCAGGTGGAATGCCGTCTATCAATCCGTCTTCTTTATCAAAAAGATGAACGAACTCATGTATGCCTACATTTTTTCTATCATTTCCTATTGCAAACCCTGCATGCAGTGCAGGCTTAGACAGGATCACTTTTCCTTCCATTGGACCACTCCCGACCATTCCTGTTATCACCTCGTCCTTACTACCAATAGCGTAGTTTCGATCGAAAGAGGATGGGTATAAGAGCACCTCATCAAGGAAACTATATTCCCAGGAGGGAAAACCAAAAAGTGGAATCACCGCACTACTCGCCACTAGCAATCGGTCTTCAAGCGTAACATCAGTCTTAACTCCTACAATTTTTGTGGTCGCTAAAAAACGTTGAATATCAATTTCAAACCGCCGACATTCTTCACCGGATAGCATTCTATAAAAGTCAACTTTCTCCAATATCTCTTTCCACTTTTGTGGAGTTTCGTATGCTTTGAATGACTTTTTCTTCCTGAACAGGAAATAAAAGGACAGCACAATAAGAGATAGAATAATTAAGAATGGAGTCACAAGTAACTAGTTAGAAAACAGCTCCTAAAATACGGCAGATTACACAGTAAGTACCAATGGTTTTCGTAGGAATTAGGGTATGAAAGAAGAGCTCACTCCGCTCCCGCCATTACGGCTCCACTATTGAAGCTTTGCTTCATTAAAGCCAGTTGCTCGGAAGAGCATAGGTTCGTTTCTTCCAGAAAGTGAAAAATATATTGACCAAACATCGGGTTGACTTTCATGCGTGAAACACCGGACATATCACTAACGATCATGTCAACGTCCTCATCCATGTGCGTGCTCATACCTAGGAATGAAGGTAAATTGCACTCAATGGCCAGTCGTAAAAAACGGATCTCAATGTTTTGGGGATCCTCTTTCACTGCAGCTTCTATCTGCTTGTCATACTTCACGACTTGCTTGAGTTTGTTGAATGGATTCCAAACAACCTGAGCAAGCAAAGCCTCAGAAACCGCCTGATACGCTTTTACCGTTGAAGTCGGGTTTTCAATATCCTTTAGGAAGTTGTGAAAGTTTCTGGAATCATCCGGATTTAATACAACCGCATGAAACTCTGTACGAATTTCATTTATGCTCTGCGCAGATAGGTTAGAAGCAAATAGGAGAAACAAAAATGTTGTAATGGCTTTCACACATATAAAAACCTGCGAATGGGCCAAAGTGTTTTATGAAAGCATCAGAAAGTCTGCAAGTAGACTTTTTTAGCCAAGGTAGAAATCATCCGCATCGGCCTGAAAAGGGAAGTCCTTGCGATAGGCATGCATCTCTTCTGCAGAAAGTGTGGTCGTCAAAATCACTTCCTTCCCCTCAGAAAACGCCAGTTCTTCACCTTTTGGTGTGTAAACTCCGGAATGCCCATTGTAACTTTTCGATGCTTCATCATCTCCCACACGATTGACACCTGCAGCATAAGCAAGATTCTCAATAGCTCTGGATTTAAGCAACGTGTCCCAGGCGTTTACTCGAGTATCCGGCCAGTTAGCCACATAAAGCACAAGATCATATTCGTAAAGGGCATTATCCGTTTTTCTGGATCTAGCCCATACCGGGAACCTCAGATCATAGCAAATCAATGGATGGATCTTCCAGCCCAAATATTCCAGAATAAGCCGATCCTGACCTGATGTAAATGTCTCACCTTCTGCCGCTAGCGTGAATAAATGCTTTTTGTCATACTGCTGCGATGAGCCATCTGGATAAACAAAATAAAGCCGATTGAAATACTGTCCTTGCTCTTTTATCATATAGCTGCCAGTAATTGCCACTTTTCGCTGAGTCGCCATTTGGCGCATCCATTTGAACGTTTTGCCGCCGGGAGGCTCAGCAAGTTGCTTGGCATTCATAGAAAAGCCCGTAGTAAACATTTCAGGAAGGACAACAAGATCTGTTTGATCGATAGACCAGATCATCTCTTCAAACATGGCCAGGTTGGCATCTATCTCCTCCCAGTGAAGGTTTGCTTGAATAAGTGAAATGGTTAGATCCTGCATTATCTCGGAACTTTCACTCGATATTCGGCGTCCGTTTTTCCTTTGCTAATATTCGCGAGCTTACCTTTTATCAACCGTTTTTTGAATGGCGTGAGGTAGTCCGTAAATAGTTTACCTTCAATGTGGTCGTATTCGTGTTGAATCACACGGGCTTTCATGCCATCGAAGGTTGCTTCGTGAAGTTCCCAGTTCTCATCAAAGTATTCGATTTTGATTTGAGGCTTGCGATTAACATCTGCACGCACACCTGGAATGCTCAAACAGCCTTCTTCGAAAGCCCATTCTTCACCGATCTCCTCGATCATGATTGGATTAATAAATGCCTGCTTCAAGCCATTCTCTTCATCTTCTTCCATGGGCATGGTGTCCACCACAAATACGCGTAATGATTCTCCTACCTGTGGAGCAGCCAAACCAACACCTTGGGCAGCATACATCGTTTCATACATGTTCTCGACAAATTCTTTTACTGATTCATCGTTTTCAGCAACCTCACTTGCTTTCTTTTTTAACACTGGATCTCCGTATAGTACGATAGGGAAAATCATGAAATACTTTCTAAATATGATTGTAAAATAATGGTCGCGCTCACCTTGTCCACATTGCCTTTGTTTCTTCTGTCTTTCTTCTTCATGCCCCCAGCAATCATAGCATCCATGGCCATCTTGGATGTAAAGCGTTCATCGTGCAAAATTAATTCCATTGAAGGGAATACTTTTTTGAATCGGTTAATAAATGCCTGAACCAGTGGAGTCGCATTGGTCGGTCTTCCATCGGTATTCTTAGGCATGCCGATAATAACCTTAATTACATCTTCTTTAATAAAATAGTCTTTCAAATAATTTTCTAAGGTATGAGTTGCAAGCACATCAAGTGGAGACGCAATTATTCCAATTGGATCTGTCACGGCCAAGCCTGTTCGCTTGGCACCATAGTCTATAGCCAATATCCTTGGCATTAATTAAGTGTAGTAAGGAGTTTGATTTTCTTATGAACAGCGGCTTCCAGCTCAATCGCTTTTGGAAAAAAGATATTGTTTTCGATTTCAGCATGATAAATCATTTCTCTATCAAATGCCTGAACTTCATGGATCAGCACACGGTCGTGTAGGTTTTTAGAATCGATAGATGAGGCGATAGATCGGATGGCTCCAAATTCATCCTCATCGCGATGCTCTTCAAATTCTGCTTGAAGTGAATATCCTTCAAAATCCATCATTAAACTAAAAGGAGCCTTACACGAACCTTTCTTGATAGTGCTTAGAAGTTCTATGTACTTGAAGGTGGTATCCTCCTCTTCATAGATATGTTTAATGAAATCTTCAACAAACTCAGGAAGTAAATTTTTCAATCCTTCAGTTCGATCCCACTTTCTTACTAAATGAACAATGAATGGTAGCTTTTCCTTGATAAATATATGATGGGCGTGCCTGAGGTATTCTGTCAAAAGCTCAATCGGATAGCTCTGGAGCTCTTGGAAACTGAATCGACTACAGGAATCAAATTCGTAGAAAGTTTTAATTACCTGTTGGCGTTCCAATCCACGTTCTGCGCAAATCTCCTTCAGTTTTCTGTCTGGCGCTTCAAAAAAGTCAATACCCAGGTAATGCAACGCGCGTGCATACACGCAGTTTTCATTGACAACTTCACCGATGGTTTTTTCGAAGACCATACACAAAAATAACTCCTTCATCGATGCAAGTCAACAGTTTAGGCTTTGATGCGTTCATTCCTTGAAATAACCTTTATTTTTGAACCTTTATCATTGACTTATGAGCACACACAAGAATTCCAATCGAGCAGTGAGATTACCACTATATATAGCGCTCACACTTTGTGTCGGCGTTTTTATCGGCGCCAACATGGCAGGATCATCCGCCACTCCCGGCACAGATTTGATGGAGAGCCTCAATAAGTTCAGGCAAGTACTGACTCACATCGAAAATGATTATGTAGATGAAGTGAACAGCGATGAGCTTGTGGAGAGCGCGATTACCAATATGCTGGAAGATCTGGATCCTCACACCTCATACATTCCTGCAAAGGATCTAGAGCTCATTCAATCGAGGCTGCAAGGCAATTATGAAGGGATTGGGGTTGAATTCAATATTTTCAAGGATACCATCCATGTGGTAAGTCCGCTCAGCGGTGGTCCATCTCAAAAGCTAGGAATAAGAGCTGGCGATAAGATTATAAAGGTTGATGGTGAAAATGTGGCCGGGATAGGCATGACAAATCAAAAAGTAGTAGAAATGCTTCGCGGACCTGGTGGGTCTGAGGTGACTGTAAGTATCAAGCGGGATGGCGAAGATGAATTGATCGATTTTACCATAGAACGAGATGTTATCCCACAGTATTCAGTGGACGTTTCCTACATGGTTGATGATAAAATTGGCTACATCAAGATTGCAAGATTTGCCAACTCGACTTACTTAGAATTCAAAGAATCACTACTTAAACTCCAGGATCAGGGAATGAAGAAGTTGGTCATCGATCTTACTGGGAATCCTGGAGGATACCTGAATCGTGCCGTGGAGATTGCCGATGAGGTCTTAGGTGGAAGACAAATGATTGTCTACACTGATGGAAAAGAAAAGAGATATGTAGAAGAACATTATTCAGGAGATAAGGGAGATTTTGAGTCGGGCTCGTTAGTAATTATGGTAGACGAAGGCTCGGCTTCCGCATCTGAGATTGTTGCCGGTGCAGTGCAAGATCACGATCGTGGATTGATTGTAGGCAGAAGGTCCTTTGGAAAAGGCCTTGTACAATTGCCGATAGACCTAAATGATGGTTCTGAACTGAGACTGACCATTTCAAGGTATTACACGCCTAGTGGCAGAAGCATTCAAAAAACTTACACAGGAGGCAGCCTTGATGATTATTATCGAGAAGCCTATGAGCGCTATGAAAATGGCGAGCTCTATTCCTCAGACAGCATCAAATTCAATGATTCATTGGCCTTCAAAACAGATAAAGGACGAATAGTCTATGGAGGTGGTGGAATCACACCTGATTTCTTCGTGCCATTAGATACGGCTCAGAATACAAGGTATTTGAATCGCTTATTTAGCACCAATTCACTTCAAGAGTATACCGTAAAGTATGCCCAGGAAAATAGCGAATCGCTAAGCAGTATGGGCTTTGATCGTTTCAGATCTTCTTTTGAAGTCTCTGATGAAATGCTCAAAGAGCTGGTGGATGTTGCAAAAGGCAATAAACTGAAGTTTAATGAAAGGGAATTTAACCGATCAAAAGACTTAATCAAGCTTCTTTCCAAGGCCTACATTGCGCGTGGCATTTGGGACAATGAAGGATTTTATCCAATTTTCAATCAGCAAGACGAAATTTTCCTGAAAGCCATCCGATTAATGGATGAAGCAGACAAAATAGCACAGAGGTAATATGACATACTATCATAGACTAGGAGAAATACCATCAAAAAGACACATTCAGTTTAGGCAGCCGGACGGAAGTCTATATGCAGAAGAGCTTGTTTCTTCCCGAGGATTTTCAGGCATATACTCCAACCTTTATCACATCCACCCACCTACCAGAGTAGAAAAAGTAGGGGATTCAAAAGTTTGGAAAGAGGAAATTGCCAAAGACTACACGCTGAAGCAAACGCACTTAAATACTTCCAAAGTAGAAACCACCGGCGATGACTTTTTAGAAGCACGAAAGATTCTTTTCAAAAACAAAGACGTAAACATGGCCATCTGCCATCCAACCTCCCGGAAGATGGACTATTACTACAAAAATGGCCAAGCCGATGAAGTGATTTTTATTCACGATGGCAATGGCTATTTGTATTCACAGTTTGGGAAATTGAGAATCAAGCAGGGAGATTACGTGGTAATTCCACGTACAACCATTTATCGTTTGGAATGGGACGAAGGACCTTTGAAACTTTTGATCATCGAGTCTACCAATCCGGTGGAAACAGTCAAGAGATATCGAAATGAGCTGGGTCAGCTGCTGGAGCATTCCCCGTATTGTGAGCGAGACATCCGTCCACCTTCGGAATTAATTACGGAAAGAGAAAAAGGAGAGTATCTGGTGAAAATCAAGCATGACGACATGCTACACGACTATTATTATGAACATTCTCCATTCGACCTGGTCGGATGGGATGGGTATTTATTTCCATATGCACTTTCCATTCATGATTTTGAGCCGATAACAGGTCGTATACATCAACCGCCTCCTGTGCACCAAACATTTCAGGCTTATGGTTATGTAATTTGCTCCTTTGTGCCAAGGCTATTCGATTACCACCCTCAGGCAATACCTGCGCCGTACAATCACTCCAATATTGATTCAGATGAAATTCTATACTATGTAGAAGGAAACTTCATGAGTAGAAAGGGAATTGATCGGGGATCTTTCACACTTCACCCTGGCGGACTTCCACATGGGCCTCACCCAGGCACGGTAGAGGCAAGTATTGGAGCCAAAGAAACCGAGGAGCTAGCAGTGATGCTAGATACATTTGGTCCTATCTATGTGACGGAGACTGGCCTGCAGTATGTTGATGGCAACTATCCAATGAGCTGGAAATAGTTACAATTACCTGTAACCTCTTCTACTATCCGTGGTACTTCTTGTACAGTTCGGGCAGTTAAATGCGCCTTATAACATTAATTAACAGCATTTAACAACTGAATTCGTAAAATTTAAGGAAACGTGCAACTTTTTCATGGTGTTGCTCATCCTTATTACAAGGTTAGGTTTTCAAACAAGAAGTGTTAAGACGCTCATTTAGAAACAAGGACTAAAAATGAAACCCAAGCTCAATAAACTCATAACGCTACTGCTGATACTCGGCACTTTTGCTTTCTTGATGGAAGCTGAGGAAAGAGTCTCATCTTTGGCACAAAAAGAGCTTTCTGAATGGGCGTCTTTACTTCCTGTGAATTCTCCAAACCAAGCCCCAGACTCTCTAGAGCAGTATTCTCACAATACATCCCTATTCTATAGCTTCCTTTCAGAGGATACAAAAAAAGTTAATTCTGTAAACAATTAGGGGAGCAATAATTCGTACTGTTTTTATAAAAGTGTGCCGGTTTTCTAAATCGGTTTATTTTTGTTAAAACTTGTCACCCTTATGAATAATGATTTATACCTCGATTTTCTTGCCAAGTGGCAGCAAATCGACTTCATCCTCGTCTTTGTCACACTCGGCATTGGCATACTCAATTATATCTTCTACAAGGTCAGCTTTATGTCTAAAAGCACTTTCAAGGAGAAATTTGACCTTGCCAGTGAAAAGGAATCCAAAAAACTACTCTCAGGACACATTTTCGTAGCTATTGCGCTATTCCTGTTCTGCAACACATTGGAATATGAGACCATGCAACTGGACCCATTGTGGTTCTTTATCCGATTATTTGTTTCACTATGTATCGGCGTACTTTATGGATATATCGCACAGCTGATCATCAAATTCTATTATCCCGGTGTACTTGAGAAGAAGCTGAAGAAACTTAGATACACGCCAAGGATCAATCCGGAAAATGGAAAGAAAATGAAGCTTCTAAGTGAAGCGGAAGAAGATGCCTACCTGGATGAAGGTATGCAAGCTGAAGAAAATGTATTCTCTGTTGATTACGATGTTTGGATAGATGAATCAACCGGATACACAAAAATCGAAAAGTATAAAGGTCACCTGAGTGCCCTTGAATGTGATCGATGCGGATTCCAGACCTTGAGACTTCAGAAAGAAGAAATCGTGAAGGAGGCTACAGATACTGAAGATGGTGAATTGCTGAAAGAGTTTAAGTGCTCATACTGTAATAGAATCAAACGTAAGAATGTGATTCTTACACATAGAATCAAAGAAAGCTCCAGCACTGGGCAGCTAATTGACAATCCACTTGATCATGACAATCGAATTTCTGTGGTTAAAATTGAAATTCATGGTTCAAATGGGGAAATGAAAGAATTCGATTTCCAAAACCTTGATCAGGCGAAAAATTTCTTAAATGAATTTGATTTTGAGAAATTACGGGAAGAGTCATTCTAACCTTCCCTTATGATTAGAAGAAAAATTGGGCTCGTAATCGGGCCCATTTTGTTTTGTCTTGTTTTTTTCGGTCAGCCATTTGACAGTCTCAACCCTGAAGCAAATGCCGTCCTGGCCTCCACGCTATGGATAGCGTCTTGGTGGCTCTCAGAGGCATTGCCTATTTCTGCAACTGCTCTTCTTCCTATTGCTTTATTGCCGCTTTCCGGCGGAGCACCTATCGCGCAGACAACCGCTGCCTATGGTGACAAAATGCTCTTCTTATTTGTTGGAGGTTTTATCATCGCCATTGCGATGCAACGATGGAACCTTCATCGAAGGATTGCCCTCGAAATTATAGCGGCTGTAGGCACCAATGCCAGATTCATTGTGCTTGGATTCATGCTGGCAACAGGATTATTATCCATGTGGATATCCAATACAGCCACTACCTTGATGATGGTGACTATTGGCACTGCGCTGATCGCAGAAATGAAAGAACTGACCGGGGAATCAGGTAAGATGTTCTTCAAAGCGCTACTTCTCGGAATTGCATTTTCGGCTTCCATCGGAGGAGTCGCGACGCTGGTTGGCACACCTACCAATCCCATATTCGTATCCATAGCTAATCGGCTGTATAATCAGGAATTTAGTTTTGCAAGCTGGATAGCTTTTGCGCTACCCTTTTCATTGGTTATGCTCGGTCTATGCTGGACAGTTTTAACAAGGTTGGTTTTCCCACTTCATAAAGTTTCAATACCAATTGGTAAAGAAATGATTTTGAAAGAAAAGGAAGCACTTGGCAAAATAAGTCAGGAAGAGACTGCAGTGGCCATTATTTTCATTTTGACCGCATTTCTATGGATCACTCGGTCATTCTTACTCAATCAATTGATTCCGGGAATCAATGATACAGTTATTGCTATTGCTGCTGCACTCACAATGTTCATCATCCCATCAAAAGAGAAAAATGGTAAACCATTGCTCACCTGGGAAGAAGCCGAACGATTGCCTTGGGGTGTAATCATTCTATTCGGAGGCGGGCTTTCGCTCGCTGCTGCCTTCCAAAGCTCTGATCTGGCTCAATGGCTGGGCTTGCAACTAACAGGTCTCTCAGAGCTACCATTGTTTTTCATTATCCTGACGGTTGCCCTTTTTGTAAATTTTCTCACCGAAGTGACTTCAAATGTTGCGACTGCCTCTATCATGCTACCGGTTCTAGCTTCCTTAGCTGAAGCCATTGGTGTACATCCATTTTTACTGATGATTCCGGCTACCATGGCTGCTTCATGTGCTTTTATGCTACCAATAGCCACAGGACCTAATGCTATTGTTTTTAGTTCTGGAGAATTGAAAATGAATGACATGGTACGCGCAGGTGTATGGCTCAACTTAGCTTCAAGCATTCTGATCAGCTTACTTGTTTACTTTGTGCTTCCCTCATTTTTGTGATTTTTATTGGTGTTGGCAATGTAAACTCCAACTCCTACTGCAGCCATTCCGACATAATGCAACAAATAAAGTTGCTCTCCATCAATGACGCCCCACATCACCGCAAATACCGGAATAATATAAGTGACTGATGATGCGAATAAAGCATCCTTCATTTGTAATATTTTGTTAAAAATGATCAGCGCTATGGCGGTACCTAAAACTCCGAGTAGGCATATGTAAAATGTAGCGATGCCCGTACCTTCAACCGTCATCAGCTTGGACCAGAAGTCAGTGAATCCGAAGAGATAAGCGGTAGCGATAGGGCCTACTAACAGGAGAGAGACACTAGTCACTGTCACCGCATGAATGCTATTTAATTTTTGCTTAATCAGATTGAGGTTTGAAGCATAGCATAAGGTTGCGAGCACAACTAAAAGTGCATATGAGTTTATACCTCCAAAAGAACTACCCTTACCAGCAGTAATCAATATAGCTGTCCCAATAAAACCGATAATTACCCCAATATATACTCCTTTGGCTTGCTTCTGCCTGAAAACAAACAGCGCAATCAGTATGGTGAATATTGGCACCAGTCCATTAAGCACACCTGTTATCGCACTTTCAAGTCTTGTCTGTGCGATGGCAAAAAGAAAGGCCGGCACCAGGCTTCCCAGCAATCCCACCGAGATATAGTAAGGCAGCTTTTTCTTATTGACACTTTTAAACCTTTTCAATGCTGAAGGCAGCAAAAAAAGAAAAGCAGCGACGATCCTCAACGAACCAACTTCTTCAGGTTCCAGTCCAATTAAACCTTTCTTAATTAAGATGAATGAGCTGCCCCAGATAAACGCCAATATTAGGAGTAATCCCCAGGCAAGCAAGGGGGATTTTTGCATATATGTAAGTTAAGATGAGCCTTGAATTAAACCCCTACCTCAGCAAATAGTTCCGGTATACTTAATAACGTTTCCTTCACTTCCTGTGCAAACTCCGATTCTACAAGTGTTGTTCGGACAGGTTTAAAGTTGGGTATCCCTCTGAAGTAGTTAGTATAGTGTCGCCTCATTTCAAATAATCCCTGACGATCTCCTTTCCACTCGAGTGAAAAATCAAGATGTTGCACAGCAACCTTGACCCTTTCCTCCAGACTTGGCAATGCAAGACGCTCACCTGTATTCATGAAATGTTTGATCTCATTGAATATCCATGGATATCCGATTGCGGCTCTACCGATCATAATGCCATCCACTCCATACTTATTCTTATATTCAAGAGCTTTTTCAGGTGAGTCAATGTCTCCGTTACCAAAAATTGGAATGTGGATACCCGGGTCATTCTTAACATCAGCAATTGGCTCCCAGTTAGCCTCTCCTTTGTACATCTGCTTTCGTGTACGTCCATGGATACTCAAGGCCTGTATGCCTACATCCTGCAAACGATGAGCCACCTCCTGGATCTTGATGGTTGACTCATCCCAGCCAAGTCGAGTTTTTACAGTGACCGGCTTATTTACTCGCTTGACAATTTCGGCTGTCATTTCTTGCATCTTTGGAAGATCCAGCAAGATTCCCGCACCAGCACCTTTACAAGCCACCTTCTTAACCGGGCAGCCGTAGTTAATATCAATAATTTCCGGATTTGCTTCTTCTGCGATGGAAGCGGCTTCACGCATTGACTCGATCTTATCTCCGAATATTTGAATCCCGATAGGTCGTTCGTAATCATAGATGTCCAATTTTTGGACACTCTTTTCCGCATGTCGGATCAAACCTTCTGAGGAAATGAACTCAGTATACATAAGATCCGCTCCATTTTGCTTGCATACAGCTCTAAATGGCGGATCACTCACATCCTCCATGGGTGCTAACAATAATGGAAACTCTCCTATTTCTATATCACTGATTTTAACCATCCCGAACGGTTATATTTGCCCGCAAAGTTAGTTATATGCAGGACATTCTAAGAAACAACCCAGAAGATAAACATCGTGCACGTGCATGGGCTTACGGTCTTAGTCTCACGGCATACATTTCTATCATAATGATGCTGGGCAATGATGGTGAGGTTGACACAGACACGATTTTGGGAATCGATCCCATATTTCTGTTGGGAGCCCAGGGAGTAGCTGCCACGATCATGTTTATTGGGGTACCAGCATTGTTTAATGGAATAGCATTGAAAATACCTCTAAAGGAATATTTTCCTGGGGTTTCTTTGGCGACAGTTGGACTTACCATACTCATCTCAATCAGTTTTATGGTTGTCAATAGTGCTATTGGAGAGTGGAATATGAGCCTCGATTTTGGTAGTTCAGATTTCGCTGAATGGGCCCGTCAATCTGAGGAGCAATTAAAAGTCCTGACGGAACATCTAACCAACTTCACTTCAACTACCCATTTTGTTTTTGCGTTCGTTGTGGTAGCTGTTATTCCTGCTATTGGAGAGGAGCTTCTTTTTAGAGGACTTATTCAGAACATGTTCTCGAAAGCAACTGGAAATCATCACTTAGCAATCTGGATCACCGGATTCATCTTTGCTGCCATACATATGCAATTTTTCGGTGTAATGCCACGCATGTTCTTGGGCGTTCTTTTCGGGTACTTATATCACTGGTCAGGAAAACTTAGTGTAGCAATGATTGGTCACTTAGTCAACAATGGGCTTGCACTGATTGCTCTTTACATGGCTCAAAACGAT
This sequence comes from Ekhidna algicida, assembly GCF_051379705.1. Classification (GTDB taxonomy): domain Bacteria; phylum Bacteroidota; class Bacteroidia; order Cytophagales; family Cyclobacteriaceae; genus Ekhidna. The sequence continues at coordinate 1,763,489 of NZ_CP179868.1, forward strand.
ATCGTTGAGGTCAGCCCAGAACAAATGGAAGAAGCGGCTCCATGGCCGGCTGTTCTGATTTTTGCAGTAATTTCATTTTTTCTGCTAAAGACATTTTATAAAAAATTCCAACATGCGTGATTGGCAAGTAGTATACTCAGACCGTCAGGAGCACAGAGTAGACATTGTAAAAGCTGTTTTAGATGATCAAGGTTTATCCCCTGTCAAAATCAACAAGCAGGTTTCACAGCATGGTTTTGGAAATTTCGAAATATTTGTGGCCCCGGACCATGTGATCCGGGCGATAAGAATCATTAAAGAAGAGATAAAGTTTGAGTAAGTATCCGGATCTTATACCTCGATTTTTTTCTGCCGTAATTGGCGGAATGATTATCATTCTTTCTCTATTATGGAGCAAGTGGGGTTTTTTTGCTGTATTTCTTTCAATATCCTGCATGACCATTTGGGAGTTTTACAGGCTCATGCGACTTCAGAGCTATCTCCCCATTCGGTTTCTTGGTGTCACCATCGGCGCCCTTCTTTTTACGATTACTTTCCTCATAGAAACAGACTATTTATCTCATCAGCATTACGTAATGCTTTTCCCTCTTGCCTCATTCGTTTTTCTTATCAAACTCTATAAAAAAAGCGATGTGCACCCTTTCATTAACATCGCCCTTTTCTATTTAGGAATCATGTATGTGGCTTTGCCCTTTGCGTTGACCAACCTGTTGGTATTCCACAGTGGAGAATATTCCTATGAGATCATATTGGGCTTGCTCTTTCTGACCTGGGCTAATGATGTAGGGGCATACTTCACTGGAATTCTCTTCGGTCGTACCAAACTCTTCGAAAGAATTTCTCCCAAAAAATCCTGGGAAGGAAGTATCGGAGGAGCTGCCACAGCTGTAATGGTAGCCATTGTAATTGGCTTTTATTTTAAGGGACTTAATGAAATTGAATGGATCAGTGTGGCAATTATCGTAGTGATTGCCGGCACCTATGGTGATCTAGTTGAGTCTCACTTCAAGCGTTCTATTCAAATAAAAGATTCAGGCACGATTATCCCGGGACACGGCGGATTTTTAGATCGTTTTGACAGCTTACTCATCGCTGTTCCATTTGTTGTAGTTTTCTTGAAATTATTCTAAAGAGAGCAGAAATCCATTTAGCTTTGCGGGCAAAACAAACAACAGACCCCACTTTATTTTTTTTCTATGGGATATATAGAACCCGCACCAATAAAGGACAGAGACAATCCATTTGAATCCATGATGTCTCGTTTTCAGATTGCTGCCGAGCACCTCGGTTTAGATCAGGAAATCTACGATGTACTTAAAACACCTGCCAAACAGGTGATTGTCTCCTTACCTGTAACCATGGACAATGGCTCCATTAAGGTATTCGAAGGATATCGAGTGATTCACTCAACGATTCTTGGGCCATCCAAAGGTGGCGTTCGATACGACATGGATGTGAACATAGATGAAGTGAAAGCCCTTGCTGCCTGGATGACCTGGAAGTGTGCCGTGGTTGATATACCATATGGTGGTGCCAAAGGCGGAATCAAATGTAACCCTCGTGAGATGTCCGCGGGTGAAGTAGAAAGACTTACGCGAGCATTCACTCAAGCTATGCACGATGTATTCGGAAAAGATCGTGACATACCGGCACCAGATATGGGCACAGGTCCACGAGAGATGGCCTGGATGATGGACCAATACTCCCGTAATCAAGGCATGACTGTCAACTCAGTGGTGACCGGGAAGCCATTGGTGCTTGGAGGTTCACTTGGAAGAACTGAGGCAACAGGTCGAGGTGTAATGATCTCCGCTCTTGCGGCTATGGAAAAGCAAAAGATTAATCCTTTTAAGGCTACATGCGCCATCCAAGGATTTGGAAACGTTGGATCTTGGGCTGCTCAGCTTTTGGAAGAGCGTGGTGTAAACATTGTAGCGATAAGTGATTTGTCCGGTGCCTACTACAACAAAGAAGGCATCAACATCAAGAAGGCGATGGAATACCGAAACGAAAATAACGGAAGTCTTGAAGGCTACGGTGGTGCAGAAAAAATCGACGCGGAAGAATTGTTGCTTCTCGAAGTTGACGTTCTCGTTCCGGCAGCTATCGAAGATGTAATTACTCAAGCAAACGCTGACAAAATCAAAGCAAAAATGATCGTAGAAGGGGCTAACGGTCCTACTTCTGCCCGAGCAGATGCGATCTTAAATGAAAAAGGCATTCTTGCTGTACCAGATATTCTGGCAAATGCCGGTGGTGTGACAGTTTCATATTTTGAGTGGGTTCAAAATAGACTTGGATATGGCTGGACACGCGAGCGAGTGAGCAGACGTTCGGATCGAATCATGAAAACTGCTTTTGACAAAGTTTACGCTACTTCTGAGGAGTATGGTGTGAGCATGCGTATTGCAGCTTATATCGTGGCGATCGACAAAGTAGCGAAGACCTACAAATATCGTGGCGGCTTCTAGGTCGTAAAGCGGCAGTAATCATTGAGAACTCCTAAGTTCTAACTAACCATAGAATCAAACAGCATGAGATTACATAAGGAAGGCTTAAAGATGATACCTATAATGGCTGTGCTTACAGGTGGGCTGTATGTATTGCTGTATTGGCTGATTCCGATATTTATCATCCAGATGATCATAGCTGCTATTGCAATAATCTTTATGATTCTGGTTGTGCGTTTCTTCAGAAATCCTAAGGTAGTAACTCCCGCAAAAGATGGCGTAGTGTATGCACCTGCAGAAGGAAAGGTCGTTGTGATTGAACGTGCCTATGAAGGCGAGTATCACAAAGAAGATCGTATCCAGGTGTCCATCTTCATGTCACCTTTGAACGTCCACGTAAACAGAAGCCCGATAAAAGGTAAAATCGATTTCTTTCAATATCACCCGGGAAAATTTTTGGTGGCTTGGCATCCCAAGTCAAGCACAGCCAATGAGCGTACTTCTGTAGGCTTTAAAACAGAAAATGGGGTAACTGTCCTAATGCGCCAGATTGCAGGTGCTGTGGCTCGTAGAATCGCATTTTACCCTAAAGTGGGCGATGCAGTTGAGCAAGGAACATCAGTGGGTTTTATCCGCTTTGGGAGTCGCGTAGATCTATACCTTCCGTTAGATGCAGACATCAAAGTGAAGATTGGTGATCTGACTATGGGTGGGGAGACTGAGATTGCACGACTAAAATGACCAAGTCATTTAGGGAAAAGATTATTCAAGTTTGCAATGACAAGATCTCTGCAAAAGGAGAAAATGTTGGCTTATCGTTTTATGCCTTTTTTGCGAATAAAAATGACAATCCGGAATTGCTTATGGAAGTAGCACAGTGGTGGATACTTGAGAATAAGCTAGACCATTTCGAAAAAGCAGTTAAGATCAAAGAAATGATAGAAGAATTAGGCTAAAGAATAAACATGAGATCAAAAAGATCTCATGTCCCAATTTCATTTCTAACTTACTTCCTACTATAATTCGGTGCTTCCCTTGTAATGTGGATATCATGCGGATGGCTTTCTGCATAACCTGCTGCTGAGATCTTCACAAACCTGGCATTATGCAAGTCTTCTATGGAACCAGCACCACAGTATCCCATGCCTGCTCGCAAACCTCCAACCATCTGATAAAGAACTTCCTGCACCGATCCTTTGAATGGCACTCGTCCTACGATACCTTCCGGAACTAGTTTCTTGATATCATCTTCGGCATCCTGAAAGTAGCGGTCTTTGGAGCCTTCTTCCATCGCTTCAACAGATCCCATACCTCTGTACGATTTGAATTTTCTTCCTTCATATAGAATCACTTCACCAGGTGCCTCTTCCGTACCAGCCAATAATGATCCAATCATTACGGTGTTTCCACCTCCTGCAAGAGCCTTTACCACATCGCCGGAGAACCTTATTCCTCCATCTGCGACAACTGGGACGCCTGAAGCTTTGATCGCTTGAGATGACTCATATACCGCCGATAGCTGAGGAACTCCAACTCCCGCAATTACTCGAGTTGTACAAATACTTCCAGGTCCAACACCCACTTTAACCGCATCAGCTCCAGCATCTACCAAGGCTTTAGCCGCCTCGGCTGTCGCCACATTTCCTACGATTGTCTCAAGGTCTGGAAATGCCTTCTTGATTTGCCTCGCCATGTCAATCACTCCTTTGGAATGACCATGCGCAGTGTCTATGGACACTAAATCAACACCAGCCTTTACAAGAGCTGAAATTCGATCTTCAATATCCGGAGTAACTCCTACAGCAGCACCTACTCTCAATCTGCCGTATTCGTCTTTACATGCATTTGGACGATCCCTGTTCTTCAAAATATCTTTATAGGTAATCAATCCAGTAAGCTTTCCTTCCTTGTCTACAATAGGTAGTTTCTCAATCTTATGCTGTTGAAGTATTGCTTCAGCTTCATTTAAACCTACCTCTGCTGTAGCGGTAATAAGGTTTTCTTTGGTCATGATATCTTTTACCGGCTTCTTCAGTTTCTTTTCGAATCGAAGATCCCGATTGGTGACAATACCAATGAGTTTATTTTCTTTATCAACAACAGGTATTCCTCCGATTTTATTCTCTTTCATGATTGCCTCCGCATCACTTACCGTAGCATCTACATGCAGGGTTATCGGATCCAAGATCATCCCACTTTGTGAACGCTTCACCTTACGCACCTGGATGGCTTGCTGATCGATCGGCATGTTTTTATGGATGATACCTATTCCACCTTCCAATGCCATAGCAATAGCCAGCTTAGCTTCAGTAACGGTGTCCATCGCAGCGGAAACCAATGGAATGTTTAATCGAATATTACGAGTGATCTGAGCGGACGTGTCTGTGTCGCGCGGAAGTACATCAGAATAACCTGGGAGAAGAAGCACATCATCGTAGGTAAGTGCTTCGTAAAGGAATTTGTCGTTTGTCGTCATGGCAAATAATACTGAACTGTTATGATTATTTGCCGTGCAAAATTATGTCGGTTCCATAGAATAAGTACTATCGCAAGACATATTTTTACCATATGGATATTTGGAGTTCTTTTTATGACCAGCTACTCGAGACCACATGGCTGGAATTTATTGCCGTGATTTGCGGGATACTTAGCGTCTGGTTTAGTAAGCAAGAAAATATTTTGGTCTACCCTTTCGGTATAGTAAGTGTCGTCATCTTCGTATACCTGACCTACGAATATGGCCTCTATGCGGAGACAGGTATCAATGTGTATTATTTTTTGATGAGTGTCTATGGTTGGTGGAACTGGAAAAACACCAAAGACATTGCTGCTAGCCAGATTCCAATCAGCAGAAGTACCAAAGGTGGTCATTTCGTAAATGTTGGAACCTTCATACTCGCTACAATCTTCATTTATATCATGCTCATCAAATTCACTGACAGCACAGTGCCATTGGTTGATTCAATCACCACAGGTTTAGCCATTACCGGAATGTATTTGATGGCACTCAAAAAGATCGAACATTGGTTGTTTTGGATCGCCTGTGACCTCATTTCCATTCCGCTATATATCTACAAAGGATTGCCTTTCACTAGTTTCCAATTTCTTGTATTTACCGCTCTTGCTATCATGGGATGGATGTCCTGGAAACAAAAATTAACAATGAGTGAAAGCTAAGCGAATCGTAGTTTTAGGCCCGGAATCAACTGGGAAAAGTGAGCTGTGCCAGCACTTGGCCATGCACTATCAAACCGAATGGGTTCCAGAGTATGCGCGCTTTTATCTGGATCGATTAAGTGGTGAGTACCAACAAAACGACCTCAAGGCCATTGCGGAAGGACAGCTATCCTGGGAGGATGAAAAAGCCGAGTATGCCAATAAATATCTTATTTGCGATACCAATCTGATTGTGATCAAAATATGGAGTGACCATAGGTATGGAAATACAGATCATTGGATTACTGAGCAGTTGGAAGAAAGGAGCTACGATTTCTACTTATTAAATAATGTCGACATTCCCTGGATGCCTGACCCACAACGTGAACATCCCAAACTCAGAAAGCATTTTTTCAAATTATATGAAGATTATCTAGATGAGCACAGACTTCCATATGCCATTGTTTCAGGCATTGAGGGAGAAAGGAAGAAATGTGCTGTAGATGCAATTGAAGCGTATTTCAAATAAGCTACCGGATCAATTTGATTTTAATAAATCCTTAAATTTCCTGGCAACCTTTTCAATTTTCGGACGGGACACATTGACGATATATCCATTATTCGGATGTTTTTCTTCATAATCCTGATGATAGTCTTCCGCCATATAGAATGCATCGAGCTTGCTGAGTTTTGTCACAATAGGCGTTGAAAATTCGGGAGCCAGCTCCTTCATCTTCGCTTCGGCCAATTGCTTTTGACTTGCATTGTGATAGAAAATCTCTGAGCGATACTGTGGACCCACATCAGGGCCCTGACGATTGAGTTGAGTTGGATCATGTGCTGTAAAGAATATCTCTAAAAGCGTCTCGTAGCTGATAATGGATGGGTCGTAGTAGACCTGAACAGCTTCTGCATGAGTGGTGCCTCCTGAACTTACCATCCGATAGTCCGCGGTGGCCTTTCTTCCTCCAGAGTACCCGGAAACTGCCTCTGCCACACCTCTGATTTGCTCAAAAGATGCCTCTACACACCAAAAACATCCACCTGCGAATGTAGCGGTATCCAACTTTTGATAATCAATTGCTTCTATTTCAGAATCAGTATCTATTGAATTATTGCCCTCATTGCCTTGGGATTGGCAACTCAAAAGGAACATCCCGGTGATTAATGCGATAAACTTCATTTTCATTTTTTTACTGAATTTACGATTTACAAGTCTTTAGGGATTTGATAATCGGTTACAATGTAAACCCGCTTACAATTCAGATGTTTTAAAATTCGATACGGTAGCTCAGGTTAGGGAAGAAGCTTATTTGACTGTCCGACTCGACTCTTCTTCGTCCAACATTATAGTATCTAAAGAATTCGTTTTCACGCTGTGTCACGTTTTGAATATCCAAAGAGATCACTGAAGTGGTTTTCTTATGGTTCTTTCTGTAGCTAATCCCCATATCCATTCTAAAGTAACCATTGAGTTTCAGTTCATAGTTTTCCTGGAAATTATAAACTGTTGTGCCCTGATTGATGGAACGATTGATGTTTATCGGAGCCTGTCGCTTGCCACCGGCAAAAATGAATTTCGCATTGAAACTAAGTGTGTTATTCCCACTCTTTCCTACTTTAAACTCCTTACCTGTCAGGAAATTATAAATGTAGCCTCCATCAAACTGTGTGCTTCTTTCAACCCCATCTGAGCCCGTGTATTTGGACTTATAGATTGAGGCAGTAGAGAGCATGTAAAAACCATTTGAGAGAAACTTTTCTAGCGTTAACTCTAGTCCATAATTCTTGCCAGTGCCTTCGTTGGCGAGCTCATCAGAAGTGTATCCATCAAAGGTATTGAGTGTCGAAAAAGTAAGTAGACTAAAATCAGAAGTAGTATCATTTGGCCAAACCGGGACATTGAAAAGGTGCTGGTAATAGATTTCAGCCTTGAATCTTAATTTGGGTTTCAACATTTTCTCATATCCCAGCGCAGAGTGAAAAGCTTGTGTGAATCCGAGATCCTTATTGTTTTGAACAAAAGTGCCGTCATCATTATACTGTCGTGCTGTATAAAGGGCGATGGTTTCCATTCTACTATGCATTCCAAGGCCACCTGAAATAATATGTGTCCCTCTGTCCCACTTAAAGCCTAGACGGGGTTCAACGTAGCTTTTTCCACTCAAACCAAAATGTGAGATATGCAAGCCAGTATTTATGGTAAACTGATCACTGGTCCGAAACTGCCAATTACCAAATGACTGATAAAAAAATGCATGATCATCTTCATCTAGTGGCGTTATGTATCTACGCTCTCTTCTGTTCCAAAAAGTATTGGAAAGATCGTAGCCTAACCTACTGAAAATAGCACCGACTCTAAGTGTGTGCCTGGCGGAAAATTTGTGATTGAAATAGGTTGAAAACCTTAGTTGAGTCTCAATGAAATTACTGTTTTCTAATAGGCGAATATTGAGTGAATCATAGTTATTAGATAACTTATTGTAAGACCCTGAAACTATGGTTTCAAAATAGGAATCATCTCCCACGTAGAACACATTTGTAACACCCGCCACTCCGGTATTTTGGTCCTCTGTATCATTTTCCCAATCGCCGTTCGATTCGTTCGGCAGGAATCTATAGGTATTTCGACCGCCCAGTCCCCATATTGAGAATGATCCAAATTTTTTAGTAGGTAGCCTTATTTTGAAGGAAAGATCCTGAAACGCAATGTCTTCCTGTTCGCCTAAAATATCGAGTCCCAGTTCGGTTAGTAATGCCAGAGTGGAATACCGATAGTTAAATAAATAGGATGCCCGGCTACTTTTTGAAATAGGGCCTTCGGATGCTGCGGCAATCCCGAGCAACCCTGCTTGCACAGCATGCTCATGTTTTTCAAAGTTTCCCTGTCTGAGTTGTAGATCAAAGATTCCAGATGTGGCATTTCCATACTGCGCCGGAAATGCACCGGTAAAGAAATCTGAATTAGCGAGCATATTATTACTTAACATACTGATCCCGCCAGCAGACGAGCCGATGGCTGTAAAATGATTTGGATTGGGAATTTCCACGCCTTCCAGCCTCCACAGAATTCCTTTAGGAGAATTCCCTCTGATTACTATTTCATTGAGTAAATCATCGCCTCCAGTTTGTACTCCGGCATACGTCAGTGCTGCTCTTGCGGGATCATTGAATGTGGCAGGAAATCTACTGATTTCATCCACGCCCAATGATATTGCCGAAACGGTAGCAAGTTCGTTTCTTGGCTGTCCTTCTTTTTCACTTCCAGAGGTCACCACCACTTCATCCAACTGATATAATGATTCTATGAGCTTTCCATTCATAACCACCTCTTTACCCGCACCTACCAAAATATTCGGTATGGTAACAGATTCATATCCCAGGTAGGAGATCCCAAGTGATTGACGGCCTATCGGCACATTTTCGATTTTATAGAATCCTTCCAGATCCGTGATTCCTCCCATCGGTGGGTCTGAACCAATTATAACGACAGTAGCTCCAATGATTGGAGATCCAGATTGTTGGTCCGTGATCTGTCCCTTTATTGTTTGAGTAAGCGACTGTGAGAATGCGCATAATGACAGGCAACATATGACTAAGAGTAGGTTGTATTTGAGCATTTGAGTGATTGGGTTTCTACATAGACGTAGGTAAGAGGACAAAGGCTTCATAAACCCTCATTAATTTTTAATTTTTATCATAATCATCCAGTGGAAGTATAACTTTGAAAGCATGCTGAAATCGTACTTTGATAAGAAGAAAGTTGAAGCTGGATGTGATGAAGCAGGTCGTGGGTGTCTTGCGGGTCCAGTAGTTGCTGCAGCCGTAATTCTTCCAAAGAAGTACAAGCATAAGACATTGAATGACTCTAAGCAGCTTTCGGAAAAACAACGTGTAGAAATAAAGAAAGACATAATCAATGATGCGATTGCATGGGGTGTTGGTATTGCTTCTCCTGAAGAGATTGATAACATTAACATTTTAAATGCAAGCTATCTGGCGATGGAAAGGGCCGTTGAAAAATTACAAGTAACTCCGGAATTACTACTGATCGACGGCAACAGATTCAAAACTTCCAGTGATATATCTTTTGAATGTATCGTAAAAGGTGATGCTAAATTTCTCTCCATTGCGGCCGCTTCTATTCTTGCCAAAACTTATCGAGATGATTTGATGCGACTGTTGGCGTTGGATTTTCCGGGTTATGGCTGGGATACGAATGTTGGCTATCCAACACGGGCACACAGGGATGGACTCAAGGAAATGGGTTCTACGCCTCACCATCGGATGAGTTTTCAGTTGCTGCCAAGTCAGCTGGAATTATTTCCTGATTAAACTCCGAGTGTAGAGGAGATTTTATCTCGATCCAAGGGTTTCTCGAGCATAGAAGTAACTAAAGGGTTTTCATCCGCTTTTCTCTGATCGGAAGGGTCAATTGAAGAAGTGAGGACATATACTTGCTTGCCCCAGTTTTCTATTTGTGGCAGTACATCTAGAAATTCCCATCCATTCATGACAGGCATATTTAGGTCAAGAAAAATAATATCTACGCTTTGGCCTTTGAGGAAATTGATGGCTTCTTCTCCATTCATTGCTTTGAAGATCTCCACATGGTCACGTTCCTTTTTTATTGCTAGCTCTGCTAGTGTAAGGAAAATAGGATCATCATCAACGAGCAATATTTTGTTCAAATCATGCATTAAAATACACTTTGAAGGTTGTCCCTTGGTTAATTTCGCTTTCTACTTCAATGCGACCATTTATTGCTTCTACTTGTTGTTTGGTCATATATAGTCCCATGCCGTGCCCACTCTCTTCATCAGCATGAAACCTTGACCCAAGTTGAAACATTTTGTTTCCGTATCGATCCAAGTCGATACCTCTTCCATGGTCGGCCACCGTTAAAAGTACTTCTTTTGATTGTTTTTTTGCACAAATTTTGATTTTTCGTCGATCCTCGGTTACGCCATACTTCATTGCATTGGTAATCAGGTTGTGCAAAATGCTTTGTAGATATGCGGGCAAAATTCGGAGTGTGAGATCATCAGGAATATCAACTTCTAGTTCTATTTTCTTCTCGGTAGCAGATTTACGATTGAGGAGCATAATGTCATTTATCACCTCCTTCAAATTAATTTCTTCCTTTTCTAACATCGAAATATCTTTCTCAAAATTGAGAAGGTCATTGATCGCATCAATGGCCAGATTCAATTTCAATGCTGTTGCTTTAAGCATATCAAAATATTCCTTATTCCCCGGATCATCTTCGATGATGGTGAGCAGACCTACAAGATTTGCTACTGAGGATCGAAAGTTGTGAGAGGTGATGTATGAAAAGTCTTTAAGTCGCTGATTTTGCTCAATAGTCTTATTAAAAAGCTTGTGCAGTTCCCTTTCATTCTGCGTTCTGATCCTGATATTTACCAGCATCTCAGAGAACAATTCCAGAAGAATGATTTCTTTTTCGGTTGCTTTGTGCTTCTTTTTCACCCAATCGAATCCCACAAACCCGACACATTCTTTGGCATGAATCATTGGCATTGTCATCAAGCTATGGATGCTTTGATCTTTAAGTAGTTGCTTGAAGTCTTCTTTTTGGACTTTGTCTACATCGTCTACTACCAATGGGTTGCCTTTGAGATGTGCATTTACTAGCTCTGGCATTATCTCCAGCGGAAGGTTTTGATTGTTTTGAATCTCTGGCTCTATATCTTTTCCACACCATTCGTAGGTATTGCTACAAATGCCTTTTTCCAAATTGAAATCGAACACGTATGAGCGATCTGCTCCTACAAACTCTCCGAGTTCTTTCAAAGAATCGTTGATGGCCTGTTCCACTTCCGCGAGTGGCAGATCAATGTATTTTGTTGACAGATTGATCAATATACGCTGCATTTCAGCGTGTCTCATCAGCGCTTGTTCGGCTTCCTTTTCTTTGCTGATATTCCGTATGGCTCCATCAAAATACACTTTGCCATCTACGCCCTTTACCGTGATGGAATTCAGATAGCCCCAGAACGTGCTTCCGTCCTTCTTCCTAAATTCTACTTCCTTATTCTCTATAGAACCTTTCTCGATGACTTCATTACCCACTTCGCTTCTTTGAGAGGGATTTTTATATAAATCCGATGGATCCAAATCCATGATCTCCTCCATTGATTCATACCCGAACATCTTTACAAACTCATCATTCACGTAGATGATGCCCATCTCGTTTTCACTTCGATAGATTGCTTCATTGATATTCTTGTTGATACTTTCCAGTAGCTGTTCTCTGTGTCGAATTCTATCTAAAAATTCTCTCTCCTTCGTCACATCTCTTATTGCACCATCCCAAAAGACAGTCCCATTTTCATCCTTGTGCATAATCGTACTTACCAACCCTACAAATTCTGTATTATCTTTTCTGAGAAAGACCACTTCTTCATTTTCATACGAGTGATCTGCATTTAATTTTGTTATTAACCTTGTTCGATCTCGTGGATCCTTGTACATTTTGGAAATAGCGCTGCTTAACACCTCCTGATCCGAGGAGTATCCAAACATCTTCACAAATGCATTATTGACATAAATGAGTCCGTCTTTATCGCTCCGAAAGACGGCTTCACTGATATTCTGGTTTACGGATTCCAGAAGTTGATTAAAATCCATATGCGTGGGACACGTTAGCTGGCTGCCCTGGTTAATTTTTTGAAGATAACAATCAGTTTTTTATCATTATAAAATTACCAATCACTTTTATTTCTTCATTGTTAATCTTAAAAATAGGATACCTGTCATAATTTAATATTCCCCAGGCATCATTTTTGGAAACCAATACCCGGTCTCCTAAGTCTTTTAAATGATCGTAAAATGGTCTGAAAATGAAACTGCCGTCTTCATTACTCAATCCGAATTGATCATTATTATCCTGCACAAGATAATTACCTGTGCCCAATCGGCGAATGGATTTCCAGTTTAGTTCCAAAACTTCATCGCCATTTATATCGATTAGTCCGTATTTTTCATTTCGCTGCACAATACTTCGATCATTGATAAACGCTGTAACGTGATCGTAATATGGCTGTATTTTGATCTCCTCGGCTTTGTTTATAAAACCCCACCTTTCTCTCAACTTGACAGGCGCCAATCCTCCATTAAATGATTGCGCATCATCATACCTATTGCTTATTCTTAACCGCCCTTCTAGATCTATAAAACCCCATCTATCTTCTTTTTTAACAGCAAAATAATTATCGCCATAACCACCAACTTCCTGATACTGTTCGCCAAGTGGAAGAACTGTCCCTCCGCTTTCACTCATGATTTCAATGTATTGATTACTTCTGAGTTCGAAATATTCTGACCACATTCGAATTTCGTCGTAGTGAGGCCTTACCAATAGCTCACCATATTCCGTCATCAATCCTAGCTTCAAACTATCTCCTTCTATGAGAATGAGATTACCAATCTTTGATAAGGGTTTAGCTATAGTTTTATATAAAGGCTTCCCATCATAGAAAATAGTATATCCCTTGCCCCTTCGTCCAATAATTACACCTCCTATTGATTTGACTTCATTGTACTCTGAACGTACAACCCATTCCTCGCTATCATTGAGTATTCCCCACCTGTTTAGGTAAGAAACCAAGTAGATACTTTCTGAAGTATGGATACTGTCGTATTTGTATGTCGCCTGTTTTTTGGCATTGATATCCAAAATGCCCCAATGATTATTTCTCTTGGCTAAAAATTGATTTTCAAGCCCAGGACCGACAGCTTGCAAAGGCAGTCTGTTTATTTTATTTCCTTCCTGATCGATGAGATGCCATCCTTTAGAATCCTGACATCCATAATGATTGGAGATAGTGTGTATTGAATCATAACCTGTAATCAAGGTCTTACCTTGATCGCTAAGTACCGCCCACTTTCTGGATTTTGAGTTTTGAACGATAAGTTGATTCCCCGACACCTCCTTCAAAATGAGCTCATGATTATTCAGGAGCGTATTATTGCTAAGAAGTAAATGATGCGATCCATTTAAATAAGCGATTAACATTCCATTGGTAGAAACGGTCAATGAATCACAACGCCATTTCATCAGTACGGTATCTTCCTGATATATGGTCCACTCAGGAAATTGTATAGGCGAAATTCTATCTTCCTTTAAACTAAAATTTTTGAACTCAAATGGGTGTATCTCGTTTCCCCGCTCCGACAGGAAAGCAGCATAACCATCTCGAAATGCAACAAAACCCTTTTGATAATTGATGGAATCAAGATCTAGTTGCACTGCCTGTCCATCATTGAGGTACATGTCCAATTTTTGACCGAATTGCTTACCTATAAATAGTGCTCGATTCTCATCCACAGCTGCATATTTTGCAGGAATGATCAATCTGTTTTCATAGGAAACAACTCCGAATTGCTGACCTACTTTACTAAATACACTCACTAACCAATTTGCCCCAAGCGGTTCAATGGAAAAATAGTTGAAGCTGACTATGGTCCTTCCTTTCTCATCTAATATTCCATGAAAAAGATGATTGCTGAATTTTCCTTTTATTGAAGCTTTAAAATGGATGTTTGATATCGGTTCTATTGTATAGAACTTTTGCCCAGTAAGTGCTTTATTCCTAACCGTGATTAAGCCCCAGAGATTGTCTCTCCGAAAACCAATTAGGCCGTTGTGTACTTTGGTAGATCCATTAGACCATCCTAGCTTTTCATAGACGGCAGGAACGGTTACATTGCCAATCTCATCTTTAATACCAAAGTATCCATCCTTTTCGAAAACGATGAATTCCTCTGCTTTCAAAGAAAACGAGCTAATAAAAAATAAGATGAATATGAAGTTCCGCATAGTCCCGCAAACAAATATACGGCGGGTTATTTCTTTTCTAAATCTGCGGATTCGAGGTTGAATAAATCATTAAGCACCCCAACCAATGTTTCCGCTTCCCCACGCTTACATGCCGCCTTCAATTGAAGCACCGGCAATTTGATTACTTTCTGGATCATGTTTTTTGTCACAACCTCCAGTAATTCCATTTCCTCGTCTGATATTTTCTTGTGTCGTGCGAGTTCTTCCTTTCTAATTTGATTCAATGCACTTTTTAAGCGCTGAATGGTAGGCGAAACTCCCATTTCACTTTTCCAGGAAGTAAAGTTCGCAAGCTCTTCTTCAATAATGATCGCTGCATCAGGGACAGCCTTTTCTCTAAGCTTTCGTGCCTTCACCGTTCGCTCGGTCAGCTGGTCCACGTTGTAAAGAGACATTCCCGGAAATTTTTCCAAATCTGAACTCATGCTTCTCGGCACTGACAAATCAATCAATAATTTGTGATTCACTTCTGATCCAAAGTCTGCTGCTGAAATAATTGGTGTCGATGTAGCAACTGCCGAAATAATAACATCATTATTGCCTAATACCTGCCTCAGGTCTGTAAAATCACATACAGAAATATTTTCTCCATCAGCAAGCTTTTCAGCTTTAGATTTAGTTCTATTAACTAATGTAATAGCAACGTCTTCTCGGCTAAGATTCTCAAGGACGTTTTGCCCTATCTCTCCAAGTCCAATTAAGGCTATTCGAGGATTTTCGATATTTCCTACAAACCCTTTAATCAAATCAACAGCAACAGAGGCAACCGAAGCTGTCCCATCTTGTAAACTGGTTTCTTGAACTACTCGCTTATTTGCATAAAAGATGGTGTGCATCAGACGATGCAAGTGCGGTCCCGCTAGATTCAAGTCAGCGCTCTGCTGATAAGCTCTTTTTACTTGATTGCTAATTTGAATATCGCCAAGCACCTGGGATTCTAATCCAAGAGACACATTGAATAAGTGTCTTGATGCCGAAACACTATCATAGATGTTAAAGTAGTCTGCTAGTTGTGCACTTGTCAACGATTTGAAAGAGGCAATCAATCGAAGAATATCTGATTCCTGATTTTCCTGTGAAGTAAAATAGAGCTCAGTTCGATTGCAAGTAGAAACCAAAAGTGCCTCCTCTATCGCAAATGCCTGCTTAAGCTTGATCAAAAACTGACCAGCCTCCGCTTCACTAAAAGCTACTTTCTCTCGCACCTCAATTGGCGCATTCTTGTATGATAGTACTAAAGCCTTAAATCCTTCCATCTCAATCAAATAGGATGGCAAAAATAACAGCGCCTTGCGTATATTGGTTGTGATAAAAATCAGCTATTTCTTATTTAGAATCATTTTAAATAATGTTAAAGTATTTCACTAATGCCATTTCAAGCGCCATAGGCTTCACTAAGACAGAATCACGCGGTACGCTGGTTCTGATATTAATCATTTTTTTAGCTGTAATTGTCATGCGCACGAGCATCTCTTCGCTACAAAACCAACGCGTAATTACCTCAGACAGCTCTGCTATCGAGTGGGTGAATTCGGTTCAAGCTTCTTATGATCTCAAAGAAGTCGCTGAAGTAAAATTTGATAAGAGTGTTTATTTCCCAACCAGGAACAAGTTTAAGAAGTCCAAAAATCGGAATGTTAAAAAAGCCTCTTTAGAAGTAAAAGAATCTAAAAAAATTTCCATCAAAGATCTGAATGTAGCAACAGGCGAAGAATTGCGCATTGTGAGAGGAATAGGGCCAGCTTACTCAGAGCGCATTATAAAATATCGAGATTTGCTGGGTGGTTTTTCAGATACTACACAACTAACGGAAGTATATGGGTTGAATCCTGAGATTGTCAGTGCGGTGTTGAAACAATTTCAAATTAAATCTGAGGTCATACCAATAGATATTAATTCAGACTCCATCAAAGTCCTGGCTCGCCATCCATACATATCCTATGACCTGGCTCGCATCATCATCAATTATCGAAAAGAACATGGAGATATCCAGTCCGCTGCAGATCTTCAGAAAATAATGGCTCTTGATGAATCGACTTTCTTAAGATTAAAGCCATATTTGGAATGAGTTCATGCAGAAAATTCTCAAGTCATATTTAAGGCGATTAAGCAATCTTTCCGGCAACAATAGATCACTGTTGCTTCTTCGATTGCTGAAAGATCAATTCATAGATGTTCATGATTTTGACTATTCTGAGAATGAAGCAAGTTTTGAAATCATTAAAAAATTAATTGAGCAAAAGAAGAGAATCACACTGTGTAGCGAAATTGATAGCCGAAACAAATCAGCAAATGAGCTTAGTAAACGCTTAAAGAAAATTAAGCGTGTTGAGAAGTTCATTTTCGAAGAAAGAGGAGCGAAGGATTTATACATAGGTTGGCCATTTATCAAAGGAAAATTTGCAGATGAAACTCTAGTCAGATGTCCCTTACTCTTCTTCCCTGTATCTATTGAGAAAGAAGGCAATGAATGGTTTTTATCCCGAAGAGATGATGTGAATATCACGCTCAATAAGACCTTCCTGCTCGCATATGCATATTACAATCAAACAACACTTGATGAGGAGCTGATCGAAACAGTGATTGATGATTATGACCGTGATGCCACTGTTTTCCGAACCCAGCTTTATGAACTTCTAAAAAAGAGTGGAGTTGAAGTCAACTTCAATCAGGAAAACTTCGCGGATGAATTAAAAAACTTCCCTGACCTTAAAAGGACTCAGCTGGAATCCGTTGAGAAAATAGGTGCCTTGAAAATGTTTCCTCAGGCAGTCTTAGGTATTTTCCCCCAATCAGGTTCCTATTTAGTTCCTGATTATGTGAAGCTTTTGGAAGATCAGAAAGAAACTGATTTGGAGGAATTTTTCGTAAAAAAGGTTAGACAAGAAAATGAAAATCAACTAGCACTTTTTGACCGGGTAAATGAAGAAAATACATTCACTCCATTTCCTTTAGATGCCTATCAAGAGCATGCGTTAAAGGAAATTAAAAAAGGAAATTCACTGGTGGTGCAAGGGCCTCCTGGAACAGGGAAATCCCAATTGATCAGCAATCTGATATGTGATTTCATTGCTCGTGGAAAAAACGTTTTGCTTGTTTGTCAGAAGAAAGCCGCCCTGGATGTTGTTTATCAACGGCTCAGGGAAAAAGAAATGCATGACTTTGTGGCACTTGTTCATGACTTTAAAAATGACAGAAAACCAATCTACGAGCAAATTGATCTACAAATAGAATCAGTTGAGGTCTATCAAAAGAAGAACAACAGCCTGGATGCTATTCAACTGGAGAGAGGTTTTCTCCAAGCTAGTCGCAGAATAGATCAAATTGTGGAAGAGCTTGAGGAGTTTAGAGAAGCGCTCTTCGATGAGGAAGAGTGTGGCAAATCTGCCAAGGAACTTTACCTAACGAGCAGCCCGGATATGCCAAGCTTTAGCATGAATCTGGAATATCGATCTTTTCATTATCACGACTTACCTGACACTCAGCGCAAGTTTAAAACCTACCTTGAATATTTTGATAAGTTTGAAAAAAGGACACACTTCTGGGCCAAAGGACCCTCTTTCGCTTCTTTCCAAACCAGCGACCTTGTTCAGATTAAAAATGTAATCCACGGAGTACCGGCATTCAATGACATGCTAATTACGACCTCTAAAGACTTTGGCTCTCGCCCGGTTGACTTTGAGACAGCAGAATATTTATCTAATAAGCTACCAGAGTTGATTGAGCTTTTGGAAGGGTTGAAAGAAGGAGTTGTATTTAAGGTGTATCAGCAGCTACATGCAGTTAAACCAACCAAAGACTTAAACTGGCTCTCTCAAACCGAGCGCACCATGATGGCTTGCTTTCGGGGTGTTGGTTTAGAAAACACCCTCAAAGCTGAAAATCTGGGACGTTTTCAGGAGGTTTTAAGATCGGCTATGCGAGCTAGAAAAAACCCATTTAGCTGGCTCAAGTGGGTACTTTTTTCGAAAGAAAAAATATTTCTGAAGCGTGTGATGGTGGCTAATGATCTGAAAAGCAACAAAAGAGGCTTTAACGTTCTCGTGGAGCGAATCGACAATCGACTCAACTTTGAGCATTCCTTATCGCTAATTCAGGATAACTCATGGCTACATAATTTCCCTTCGAGCTTTCGCAAAATAGACCTTCAGGATTGGTTCTATTGGCAAAAGATGGGGCTAAACATGTTTGCAGTAGCTCAAACCATTCGAGCACTTACAGAATATCTGAATGTTGGTAAGCTAGAACATAAGAGCTACCACGAGCGCCTTGATGAACTTATCTCGTTGGTTCAGAAAGTCCCACAACAACTCGCTTTGTGGAGCAGATATATAAATATTCATCAGATAAGGGCTATAATCCTCAGGAAGGAAGATCCACAAAAATTAGAGAAGATTTTGAAGAAGGATTTTGATGCAATCTGTGAATACCACAGGCTAAAATCCAGCCTTACCTCGGAGGAATCAAAAGTGCTGGATGAGGTAAATAGCAATAGTGCAGGATCAATTGAAGAGCGACTAGAGCTATTCAAGAATAGCCTTTCACTGGCCTGGATTGATCACATTGAATCCAAATTTCCAGACCTTAGAAATGTGGCTTCCGGAAAGCTCGATTCACTTACTACAGAACTTCGAGAACAGATAGAGGCCAAGCGTGAGGCGAGCAAGGAAATTTTGCTTCTAAAATCACGTGAAAAAACCTATGAAGACATAGAATACAATCGATTGAAAAATCGTGTCACCTACAGAGATCTTCAGCATCAGGTGACCAAAAAGCGTCGAATTTGGCCAATTAGAAAGGTAATATCAGAATTTGCTGACGAGCTGTTTACGCTTCTTCCATGCTGGATGTGTTCCCCGGAAAGTGCTTCTGCGATTTTTCCGATGCGTGAAAATTTTGACTTGGTCATTTTCGATGAAGCTTCACAATGCTTTGCCGAGCGAGGAATTCCAGCAATGTATCGAGGAAGGCAGATCGTTGTAGCTGGAGACAGCATGCAACTTCAACCTAGCGACTTGTATCGGGTTCGGTGGGATGATGAGGAAGATGACAGTCCAGAATTGGCCATAGATTCTCTTTTGGATTTGACTAAACACTACTTACCTGAAGTTAGCCTGGCCGGACATTACCGAAGCAAATCTCTGGAACTAATAGACTTCTCTAATGAACATTTTTATAAAAGCAAACTCCGTTTACTTCCTGACTATAGCTATGTAAACAATGACGAACCGGCTATCAATTTTATCCAAACAGAGGGTGTTTGGGACGATGGTGTAAATGAGATAGAAGCCCGTGAAGTGGTTAATTCCGCACTAGAACTATTGAATAAAACTCCAGAAAAGGATATTGGAATTGTCACTTTTAACTATCGACAACAAGGCCTGATCCTTGATCTTTTGGAGGAGGAAGCATCCATCAAAAAAATACTAATTCCGGATTCCCTATTTGTAAAAAATATAGAAAACGTGCAGGGCGACGAACGTGACATCATCATTTTTAGCATTGGCTATGCGCCTGACAAAAAAGGGAAAGTAAAGCTGCAGTTTGGCAGTCTAAATGCTCAGGGTGGAGAAAATAGACTGAATGTGGCGGTCACTCGTGCGAGAGAAAAAGTTCTTATTGTCAGTAGTATCCTGCCACAACAGCTGAAAACAGATGATACCAAAAACGAAGGCCCAAAACTCCTGAAAAAATATCTTGAGTATGCGTGGGAGGTCAGCAATAGGAAGTGGACGCCTCATATTCCTGAATATGAGGAACACCATGTAGATTGGTTTTTAAGGAATAGGATTCAAGAAAAGTCTTTTCATGAGTTTGAAGAATTTGCTCTTGCCAAAGAGCTTCCATTTGCCGATCTATCTGTCAAAAAAGGAAAAACATATACAGGCCTTATCCTGACAGATGATGAAAGATATCATCAGGCTTTGTCACCCAAGCAGATTTATGCTTACCAACACTTTCATCTAATTATGAAAAACTGGCCACATATTCGATTCCATAGTCGGGAGTTTTGGATTGATGTGGATGCTGCAAAAGAGAAAATGAGAAGGTTTTTATATTCCAACTAGCCCATTTGATTTAATCGGTATTCACCGTGTTTCCAGCATTCTCTAAAGTCCCTTTATCCGTCACTCCTTGACCTGTAGGAGGAGCTGGTGAGGATTGTTGCAAATTTATTGTTCCATTAGATAATGGTGGATTTAGACTTACCATTCTTGCTAGAATATAATTCACAGTTGCGCTACTAAAACCATTGCCATTAAAGGACAGGCTATTGTCACTTATAGTAGATATGGCATCTATGTTCAAATCAGTCAGAGTTGAATTTTGAAAAATACCGAAATCAGTTCCGGCGTCCTCAAGACTACCTAAGTCTACACTTGTAAGTGAATTGTTCCCTGATACTCCAAAAAAATCCACATTAATTAGGTTAGGTATGTTAATATGGTCCAAAATAGCATTGTTGGAAATACTGATTACGGAAGCGGTTGTTAAATCATTTGCAACCAAACCTAAAAGGCTATTATTGGTTTGCAATGTAAACTCCTGTATGGATTCGAGTTGACTGATATTAATCGACTCAAGGAGCTGAGACTGGTAAATAAAAACAGAGTTTACCGTTTCCAAGTTTTCCATAGCTATTGAAGAAACAAAGAAATTGTTGTGGATTTCAACATCTCCAGCTGAGACAACATTAGGAAGATTTAAGTCCTCTAAGGATTCATTGTTGGAAACATGAAAATCTCCAATAATCCCAAGCCAATCAAGGCCAACTTCTTCTATTAGAGGATTATTCATTATCTCCAGAGAACCTACTTCAGCTTGACCATTCATACCAAACATCAAATTGATACTCAATAAGGTATTCGAGACAATAACTGCCGAACCAATCGTATTTAATTTTGGAGCAGAAACTTCCAAATCATTGGAGTTATCGCGTAATTCCATCATCTCTATTTCAACAAGCTCAGGAAGATTTAAACTCAAATCGATCGTTTCTAAAACTTGCAGCATTCCAATTTTTTCTAAACTATTTAGCTCAAGCTCTGAAGCAGTGTTTCCCGTCAATTCCAGGCTTACATTTATGTTTTGAAGTGCGTTCATTTTAACTTTTGTTGAGTCGGAATCATCGGCATCTCCGGTGATTGATACTTTATCATTTACTATCATGAGATTAGGGAGATCCAAAGTCCCTAAAGCTTTGTTTCCCTCCACTACCAGTTCAACCAAGCTTTCTACCTGAGGAATCTCTAAACTTGTCAACTGAGTTGTGTTTTTGATGATTATCAGCTGGGTATTTTCGCCCACTTCAGTATCTACTTTTGCCTGAGCTTCTTCGTTTGTAATATCTCCAGTAATAACCAGGTAAGTCTGGCCTTCATCAGCCAGCGATTCACCGTCACAGACGTAGGATACACTTTGCACTTCATCGGCCTCAAGCGTTCCACTCAAATTCACATCTATTCCCGTTTCAATCCTCAATCCACCTGTTGCACAATTATCTCCAGCTGGTTCATCCGATACATTAACCAGAGTGGATTGACCATCTAAACCATCTGTACCATCATCTGAACAGGAAAAACTTAATGAAACAAGAAAAAGAATAAGAAGTGAGTATTTGAAATTCATAGCAAACGGTAGTTAATATTAATCGCAATGTATTAATATTAGATGAAAAAATATAACTTATTTAAGTTATGTGAAAACTAACGCATGCTTGAAATAAGAAGTTCTTATAATTAAACATGAAAAAGCATCACTTGGCCTTTGCCAGTTTGCTTGGCTTTGCACTTTTGTGGTGCTACTGCCTACTCTTGCCAGTTTCAGAGCTTTTTGCTTTGATTACTTTCAGTGTCATATACCTTGGAACACTAAGTATACTGATGCCAATTGCTCTCTTCAACAGAAGCTTAAATAGGGATAGTAAGATTGGTTGGCTTGTATTCGGGCTGATTCTTACTCCTGTTCTTCCTTTGATTTTCTACTTTAAGTATCAAGGTGAAATTCAACGGATTATCGAGACATCCAACAAGAAAATGAAGAGTGGCTCTAAATCATTGAGCGAATTCGACTCTCGCTCCGACTGATAGAATAAACGGCAATGTATCCCTTCGCATATACTGCTCAAATGAAAGTGAGTATTGTCCTTCGCTTTCAAATTTGTGATTTTCTACAAGAGCAAATGAGTGATCAAAAAGATCACCAAGCCCACTTCCGTTTGGCTCGCCTGTTTTCGGATCAAAAAGATCAACCTGTTTTAGCTCCTGTAGCAGGATGCCACCTGTGGAGTCATGAAGCGTATACTGAAAATATAGGTTGTAGAAGGGATATGATGAAGCATTCCTGAATGTGCCAAGCAGGTTATAAGATTTTGTTGTGTCCTGGATTTTAAAGTCAAAAGTCTGGATAGAATCCAGGTGCCAAAAGGCTTCTTCTAAGTCATTATAATCCTCATAGACTCTGCTGGAATCACACGAGGTTAGCATCACAAATGCCGCAAGAATTAAGCAGTTCTTCATATTAAGAATTTTCAGACTTTTTGTGTTGGGGCTTTTTCCCTCTGTATTTATTTCGTTTCTTTTTATTCTTCTTGCCCTTTCCGCTGAACTTTTTGTCCATCGCTTCCAGGTCACTATTAATAGATGTGGCTTCTAACTCATCGATCTCAATCTCGTTTTCGGAAAGCGAAGATGGCTTCTTGCCCTTTTTGTTCATTGCCTGAATCTCTTTGACCCGCTGGACATCCACCGCATGCCAGTTATTGTCATCGTCATACCCAAACCACATGATCTTTCTGAAGATATCTGTTTTCTGAAGTCTGGCACTACCTCGCTGAGTTTTTAGAGATTCTTCCACTTCGGGAATATCCTGAAGCGCTTCCATGTAGGTATCTAGCTCATAATTGAGACAACACTTTAGCCTTCCACATTGCCCGGATAGCTTGCTTGGATTCAGTGATAAGTTCTGATATCTGGCTGCTGATGTCGAAACATTCTTGAAGTCAGTAAGCCAGGTAGAGCAGCACAATTCTCGGCCGCAAACTCCCAGTCCACCAATACGACCAGCTTCCTGCCGAACGCTTATTTGTCGCATCTCCACACGAATCCTGAATTCTCCAGCCAGCATTTTTATTAGCTCTCTAAAATCAACTCGTCCATCAGCCGAGTAAAAGAAGGTCGCTTTTGTTCCGTCAGCCTGAAACTCCACATCTGTAAGTTTCATCTCGAGTTTGGTTTGCTGAATAATCTCTTTGGTACGATACATTACGGATTCTTCTTTATTCCGCACCTCGTCCCATCGCTCCAAATCTCTTGAAGTGGCTTTGCGATAAATTTCCCTTACTCCATCATCATCCGGGATGCCCTTCTTGGACATTTGCAATCTGACTAATTCACCTTGAAGTGATATATATCCGATGTGGTGTCCATTTGGCACGTCCACCACTACCGGGTCGCCGGTTACTGCATCCAGCTTCTTAGCATTTCTGAAGAATTCTTTTCTGCCGTTTTTGAATCGAACTTCAACTATATCGAACCTATGCATAGCAGGTACATCCATATTTGACAGCCAGTCAAACACGTTGAGTTTATTGCAACCTCCTGTGCTACAATGGCCGTTATTTTGACACCCGGCTGAACCCCCTGTACCGCAACTTGCGCATCCCATAGTTCTGTAATCTAATTGATATCTTCAGGAATTTTGAACTTGGTTTGATGATTCCTACTGACCTAACTCTTTCAGATCAAAACCGATATCTTCCCGGTATCGCTTTCCTTCCCAATTTATCTCCTGACCACCAGCATATGATTTACTAAGAGCTTCGCCCAAGTTTTTGCCCAAACCCGTTAATGCAATGACACGACCTCCGTCAGTTATTAGCTTTCCATCTTGCATTTTGGTTCCCGCATGAAATGGGAGCACCGTATTGATATTACCAATGGTGATTTCATGACCTTTTTCGTAAAATTCAGGATACCCTCTGCTAACGTACATCACTGTCGAAGCTGTAAATCTCTCATATTCGATTTCTGTATCAATCAGATTTTTGTTGGCCGCTGCAATTAGCAACTCAAGAAAATCTGATTTTATTCTGGGCATTACCACTTCGGTCTCCGGGTCTCCCATTCTAACATTATATTCAATGACATATGGGTCACCGCCTACATTGATCAGACCAAAGAAGATGAAACCACAGTAGTCGATTTTTTCCTTTTTAAGTCCATCGATAGTTGGCTTGATGATGGTATTATTTACTCGTTCCTTAAAAGCTCTATCCGCAAATACGACAGGCGAAACAGCACCCATTCCTCCGGTATTCAAACCTGTATCTCGATCTCCTATTCTTTTGTAGTCTTTTGCTTCAGGCAAGATTCGATAATCTTTCCCATCTGTCACAACAAAGAATGAAACTTCTATTCCTTTTAGGAACTGTTCAAGTAATACCTTCTCGCTGGCGGCTCCAAATTTCTTATCCTCAATTAAATTCCGAAGTGACTTTCGGGCCTCTTCCAACTCTTCTGTAATGATTACTCCTTTACCACCGGCTAATCCATCCGCTTTTAAAACATACGGTGGGTCCAGACGCTCCATGTACTTGATGGTTTCTTCCAGATTGTCTTGTGTCACTGTCCTTGCATCTGCCGTAGGAATGCCATATTTTTTCATGAATTCCTTGGCATACTCTTTACTCCCTTCAAGCTTAGCTCCTTTCGCTGTAGGACCAATGATCATCAGTTTTTTGAACGCCTTAATCTTCCTGAGATGATCCACAATTCCGTCAACTAATGGATCTTCCGGGCCTATAATTAACATTTCAATATCGTATTCTTTCAAGGCGCTCTCTACCTTTTCGAAATTCTTGGGATCGATATCCAGATTGGTGCCCACGCTATGAGTTCCTCCGTTTCCGGGCGCAATAAAAATTTTGCTGCACTTTGGGCTTTGTTTGACCTTCCAGGCGAGAGCATGTTCCCTTCCACCGGAACCGAGTATTAAGATATTCATGGATGTGGTTTATTTAACTGGTGGCTAAGTTCTTGGTATTCGTTGGTTTTTCAAAGCGATAACAGACGTTAATCAATGAGCATATTCAGACATAAACTTCACCCTCATCAGTCGCACTTCATCTTCAGAATAGTATTCCCCCAATTCTTCCATTGCTACTTTAAGCTCGTCAGTTTCAGCGTTTAGGAAATAGTCGTAAATATCATCTTGTCGATCATCATCAAGAAGCTGATCGATGTAGTAGTCTATGTTTAGCTTGGTGCCAGAGTAACAGATATTTTCAACCTCAGCAATAACCTCCTCATACTTCATTCCCCGAGCTTCTGCGATTTCTTCAAAGTCCATCTTTTGATCAATGTGCTGAATGATGTAGATCTTGTTTTTAGACTTGGTGCCAGAAGTTTTTATCAGAACATCAGACGCCGTAATAATGTCATGTTCTTCAATATAATCTTCAATCATTTGAAGAAATGGCTCACCAAATTTCTTGGCCTTGCTTTCTCCTACTCCCACTATCTGCTTAAGGTCATCCATTGTGGTTGGATACACCGTACACATCTCCTCCATAGACGGATCGCTGAAGATAACATAAGGAGGAATGTCTTCTTGATGGGCAATGTCTTTTCGGAGCTTCTTCAACATTGCGAAAAGCGTCTTATCGTAGGCGCTCACATTTACAGGAGCTTTATCCATATCATCTTCATTGTCACCATCGGCGGTAAACTCATGATCCTTGGTGAGCATGTGAGAGAAAGGAGATTCCAGGAATTTCTTACCCTTGGTGGAGACCTTGAACACAGCCGGATTTTCTATATCCTTCTTCAAAAATTCATGCAGTAGTGTTTGCCGAATTACAGATCTCCAGAAATTTTCATCATCACTTATGGATTCCCCCTTTCCAAAAGCGTCGAGCTTATCATGATCATAGCTCTTGACATGTTGGGTTGGCTTACCAATAAGCAATGATGCTAAGTGGTTCATATCAAATCGCTCATTGGTTTGAATCACGGCTTCAATTACAAGTTTGATAATTTCTTTGCCTTCAAACTTCTCTTTGGGATGAACGCAGTTATCACATTGGCCGCAGTTTTCTTCAGTGAATTCTTCACCGAAATAGTGAAGAAGCTGTTTTCTTCGGCAAATGGCAGAATCTGCGTAAGAGGCCATTTCTTCAAGAAGAAAACGGGCATTTTCACGTTCTGTAACAGCTTTATCCTTGTTGAATTTCTCCAACTTCAGGATATCATTGTAGGAATAAAACATGAGACAGTCGCTGCTGATCCCATCTCTTCCCGCTCTACCTGTCTCCTGATAGTATCCTTCTATTGATTTTGGCGCATCATAGTGCACTACAAAACGCACATCTGGTTTATCAATCCCCATTCCAAAAGCGATTGTGGCTACAATCACATCGATATCCTCGTTTAAGAATCCGTCCTGGTTTTTCATCCGTTCTTTGGATTCCATACCCGCATGATAGGGAGCAGCATTAATATCATTTACTCTCAAAAACTCAGCAATCTCTGCAACTTTTTTGCGGCTTAAGCAATAAATAATCCCACTTGCGCCTTTATGGCTTTTAATAAATTTTATGAGTTGCTTTTTCGCGTTTTGTTTGGGCCTAACTTCATAATATAGGTTCGTTCTATTGAAAGATGACTTGAAAAGCATCGCCTCATCCATTGACAGGTTTTTCTGGATGTCCAGCTGCACCTTTGGCGTAGCAGTAGCTGTCAATGCAATCATTGGGATATCTCCCAGTTTTGCAATAATGTCTTTAATTCTTCTATACTCAGGTCTGAAGTCATGACCCCACTCTGATATACAGTGAGCTTCATCGATTGCCACAAATGATATTGTGGCTTGTTTAAGAAATTCAACATTCTCCTCTTTGGTCAACGACTCTGGAGCCACATATAAGAGTTTCACAAGGCCTGAGATCGTATCCTTTTTTACTCTATTACTTTCAGATTTTGTAAGGGTTGAATTCAAAAAACGAGCATGAACACCTACTGCGTTCATCTGATCTACTTGATTTTTCATCAGAGCGATCAGAGGAGAAATAACAATGGCTGTCCCATCTTGTACGATTGCAGGTAACTGGTAACACAATGACTTACCAGCTCCAGTTGGCATAATTACAAACGTATTATTGCCATCCAGAATATTTGCGATAATATCCTCTTGCTTACCTCGGAATTTGTCATAACCAAAAACCCTTTTGAGGCTTTCCTTAAGACTCACTTCAGCAGTTGTCTCCATCTCCCAGATTGATGTAAAGTAAAAAGTTAATCAAAACGATGATCGCAAGCAAATTGTCTTTTCAGACGGATGCGTTCTCTTAACGCTAGGGGAATGAGCTATATTTGCGACAGTTGTTTCTAACGCGAATTTCTCACAAAATCTTATGACTACAAATATTTATGTTGTGATTATGGCCGGTGGTAGCGGCACACGCTTTTGGCCCTACAGTCGTGACGCAAAACCTAAACAGTTTTTAGATGTATTGGGAACAGGGAGGTCTTTGCTCCAGATGACTTTTGATCGCTTCTGCGAAATCACAACACCAGATAAAATCTGGGTTGTTTCGAATGAGAAGTATGAACAATTGATCCATGACCAATTACCCGAGCTGGAAAGCCATCAGGTGCTTTTAGAGACAGAAAAGAGAAATACTGCTCCATGCATTGCGTATGCTTCTTATAAGATAATGAAAAGGGATCCCAATGCAGTTTTGGTGGTTAGCCCTTCTGATCATGCGATTTTTAAGGAAAAGGAATTTCAAGAGGTTATTAGCACGTCGGTGGAGAGTGCTTCTTCAGAAGACAAGCTTATTACGATTGGCATTAGACCGAATAGACCTGAGACTGGATATGGGTACATTCAGTACATAAGTGCCCCTGGAGTGCCTGTGAAGAAAGTGAAAACTTTTACCGAAAAGCCAAAGGCAGATTTAGCAGCAAAATTTATTGAGAGTGGTGATTTTTTATGGAATTCCGGAATTTTCATATGGTCCATTGACTCGATCATTAAGGCTTTTGAAAAACATGAAGAAGAAATTGCGAGCTTGTTTGCCGCTGGCCTAAACGAGTATTATACAGATTCGGAGCAAGCCTTTATCAAAAAGGTATATGGTCAGTGTAAAAATATTTCCATTGACTATGCGATTATGGAAAAGGCTGAAAATGTATATGTAGTACCCGGAGAATTTGGCTGGTCAGATTTAGGTTCATGGAATGCCTTGCATGAAATAAAAGAAAAAGATGCTGACGACAATGTCGTTGAAGGTTCCGTAATGACATACGATTCCAAAGACAACTACATCAAAGGGAAAAAAGAAAAGATTACGGTCATTCAAGGCTGTGAAGGATTCTTAATTGCAGATTTTGATGACGTTCTGCTTGTCTGTAAAAAAGAAGACTCATCTCTTTTCAGAGATTTTATCACGGATGTAAAAGCTGAAAAAGGAGAAAAGTTTGTCTAAGCGAGTCGCTGCCTTTGCACTTCATAAAGTGCCATGCCTGCTGCAACTCCTACATTGAGCGATTCTATTGAGCCGGACATTGGGATTTTTGCTATCTCATTTGAAAGTTCCATCAACTCATTTGAAATGCCACGTTCCTCGGAGCCCATTATAACCGCAGTGGGTGTTGTAAAATCTATTTGATCAAGTGTCTTTTTGGCCTTTTCTGAGCACGCAATAATAGTGATGCCAGATTCTTGCAAGAATCTGGCTGCATCCATCAGGCTCTGTTCTCTACAAACTGGCAAATAATTAAATGCTCCTGCAGAGGTCTTTACCGCATCTTCATTTATCTGAGCTCCTCCTCTTGAAGGGATAACGATGCAGTGAACACCCAAACATTCTGCAGTGCGGGCTATTGCTCCAAAATTTCTTATATCTGTAATTTCATCAAGCATCAAAATCAAAGGGTTCTTGCCTTCTTCATATAGCTGTGGCACCAGGTGTTCAAGAGTATGGTATTGAACAGGTGATATTAGAGCTACCACCCCTTGATGATTTTTTGTTGTGAACTTATTGATCCGCTCTGAAGGAACTTTTGATATAGGAGTAGAGGTCTGATGAAGCTCTTGCATGAGCTCCCTATACAGGTCGCCTTTAAGGCTTTTTTGCACAAAAACTCGCTCTAGGTGTTGGCCTGATTTAACTGCCTCAATAACGGTACGGATTCCGTAAATAATATCAGATTTCTTATTCATCTATCAACGACGAATAGTCGCTATTTGGGTAAACCACTGCTCCTCAAATTCTTTATTGCGTCGCAGTGCATATGTTTTGGGTGCAAAAAAAGTAGAGATTACCGTGAACTCAAAAGCGGATCCATTATCGTAATACCATTCTTCTGAATTTCCACTTCTGTAAACTTCATCGGGCGACCCAAAGATAATGTACATCATACCTCTATCCGTCTTCCATCCTGGTTTAAAATCTGTAAATAAAATATTGGACTTTTCCACCAAATTATAATACCTGCGAATGGCGTTTCTTGCCCGAGATTTTGTTGAATAAGTATTCATCCAGAAAGAATCAAAAGACTGCTTAGGGCTTCTGGAATTTACTATAGATTTTCTTTCCTGCTCACTTGTCAAATAAAGCATCGCTTCCATCAGTTCACCAAGTTGGCGATACTCCGGAAAGTATGGTGGCACCCTAAGCATAGTAACTCCCTGTGCTGCCATCGAATCTTTAAGAACGTTGTAAAATTTGCTTTCAATAAAGTCTATTTCGCCAGTGAATAAAAACGAAGTATCCATCCGCACTTGAGGTGCCAGAGGTTTCATGTCTGCCATTGGTGGATCAGCTGGTGGAAAATCTTCTGGATATTGGGTGGCCAGCAATGTATCATTCCCCAACCATGTAAACCCTGAACTGTTAATATATTTTTCCAAAATTGGCAGTCCATTTACGTCAACAGGATAGACCGTTGGAAAAGACAGTGATCCTATTTTGATTGGAATATCGTAATAGTAGAAGTTCTCCGGTTTTGAAAACTTCACAACAAGCAAGCCTTCATCTAAAGATGAAAGCTTTATTTTCAACATTACTTCGTTGCCCACGCTCACCAGACTATCAATAGTGGGAGTGACTTCACGATGTGTTTCAGACTCATATCCATCCTGAACTAGAAATTCGTAATCCCAATTGGTAATTGAATCAGAAGCAATACTTAGAAAAATCATGATCCCATCATCCGTTCGAACCACTCGATGTGCCATTTTCACATCAAATTCCAAATCATATTGCCAGGCCACATTGACTCTGGAGAAGTTGATGGCGCTTGAAGAAAAACCGATCAAAAACAGAATTACACCCAATAAAAGATCACGTGTTCTCATAGAAATCCAAATTAGCTTAATAATTGATTTTCTTTGTGCTCTTTAAACAAAAATCGTACGAGATAACCTGATACCATGAGCGTATATACTACAGAAATCGCATCAGATAAAATTCCCTCAGACAATGTGATTCATCAGCGACTCCTGTCTGCATACCATCAAGCCAAGCCCTTCATTACAGGAGACTTGCTAGAGTTGGGGTGTGGTGAAGGTAGAGGTGTTGAGCTTTTGGCACCATTGGCTGATTCCTACATTGGTATTGACAAGATTAAAGCAGTCATTGAGAACCTGGAAAAGCAATATCCTGATTATAAATTTATGAGCGGTGTATTTCCTCCTTTCCCATTTGAGGACGATTCTTTCGATACAATTGTGACCTTTCAGGTAATAGAACACGTGAAGGATGATGAAGGATTTATTAAAGAAATACATCGAGTATTGAAGCCAGGAGGTAAGGCCCTGATCACAACTCCCAATATTAAAATGACTTTGTCTCGCAACCCATGGCATGAGCGAGAGTATACCGGTGATGAATTGACCAGCCTCTGCAAAAGCTATTTTGATAAGGTAGAAATGAAAGGAATAGCGGGAGATGAAAAGGTGCTGGAATATCACGAAAGAAATAGAGCGTCAGTTCAAAAGATCATGCGGTTTGACATCCTTGACCTGCAGCACAAATTACCCGCAAGTATACTTCGAATTCCGTACGATATTCTGAACCGTATGAATAGAAATAAACTGAAAGAAACGGATGATAATTTAGTAAAATCCATCTCTTTCGAAAACTTCAGCTTGATGTCTCAAGCTGAACAAAACCTTGATTTATTCTGTTTACTAACTAAATAACCGATTTATCGGACGAATTAATTATCATTTAATAAGCAAAACAGAATTTTATGTCGACTCAATTAATATCAGAGCTAAATCAATTATTGTCAGATTTTCATGTGTATTATCAAAATACGCGTGGTGCTCAC
Organism: Ekhidna algicida; assembly: GCF_051379705.1. Taxonomy (GTDB): domain Bacteria; phylum Bacteroidota; class Bacteroidia; order Cytophagales; family Cyclobacteriaceae; genus Ekhidna. The sequence continues at coordinate 1,795,297 of NZ_CP179868.1, forward strand.
TGGAATATCAAAGGTCCCCGCTTTTTTGAATTACATAACAAATTTGAAGAGCTATACACAGAAGCACTTACCAATATTGACGAAATAGCTGAGCGAATTTTAACCATAGGTGGAAGACCGCATCACGCACTGGAAACGTATTTAGAGCATTCCAACATCAAGTCTGTCAAAGACGTATCCAAGGATGAAATATTGGTTGAAATGATCGTGGATAATCTCAACACACTCATTGGACAGGAAAATAAAGTGAAGGAAATGGCCGTTGAAGCTGGGGACAATGAAACGGAGGACATGATGATAGGTCTTGTGAATGTGCAAGAGAAAACCTTATGGATGTTCAATTCGTGGTTAGATAAGTGAAAAAGAACCACATAAAACATATTAGATACCTGCTAGTGGCTTTGATGCTGGCAGGTATTTTTATTTCGGCTCCTGCCCAACGAAAGAAAAAAAAGCGAAAGCAAAATATTGCTTCCGTTATCTCGAACGGAAGGTCATATATTGGAACTCCCTACAAATGGGGCGGCAGCACCAAGGCTGGAATAGATTGCTCAGGATTAATTCACAATGCGTATAAAACCATTGGAATCAAACTGCCTCGAACAGCCAAAGAGCAATCGAAAACGGGAAAAAAACGAGGCTGGGAAGGTATTAGAGCCGGTGATTTGGTCTATTTCAAATTCAAGAAGAAAGGATCTAAATGGTTTCACAGCGGCATGATCACATACGTGAGTGATGACAAAATACTTTTTATCCATGCTTCTTCATCTCGAGGTGTGGTGGAATCCAATCTTCTTTCAAATTACTATAAGAGCAACGTACGAAATTTTAGAAGAGTAATTAAATGAAAGTTATTCATGAATTTTTGGCACCAAATAGCAGTCATATAATTCATGAAACATCTACTCTCACCACTCATATTCTTTGTAACGGTCTCCACATTTGCTCAAAATCCAGAGAGAATCCCCGGTGAGGAAATAGTACTCGACAGCACCAGTGTGGGACAATAAATAAAAACTTCCAGGATTGAGCGCGACAAAAAATTGGGAAATGTGGAAATTGTTAGTCAAACCTCAAATCATTCATTAGTTGTCGAACTAATTCACAAGAGAAGCGGCGAATATTGGACCGATCATCTGCTGCTAAGGGATCGGAGTGGCGTTCCACACGGTGACCTCTACATTAGAATCACTAAAATTAAGACTGAAAGGAATAAATCAAAGAAGTTAAAAGTGGAGCTAGCCGGTCTCGAACCGGCGACCTCTACACTGCCAGTGTAGCGCTCTAGCCAACTGAGCTATAGCCCCAGAGTCGGCAAATATAATCGTATTGTTCATTTAAAAAGCACCTGAATTTCTTCAGGCACTCGTTTTAGCTTTTGCGTCTTACGCTCGATCAGACACCAATTAGACTTTACCTCTACCAGAAGTTCTTCATCTCTAGAGATTTTTACAATTCGCTCCGAAAAAGGTCCTCGATATCCGCTTACAAAAGTTTGCACCAACAATTCGTCTCCAAAAAAGGCTTGCTTCTTATACTCCACATGGTGTGATCGCACCATCCAGAAGTATTGTGAATCAATCTCTTTACTGATTTCAGATAGCCAATGAGCTCTGGAAATATCGAGCGCCCATTGCATATATATCAGATTGTTCACATGATTATTGAAATCTAGGTGATCTTTGCTAACGATTATTTTTTGGTCAAATAATTGCAACACGAAACAAATCATTGTTTACCAACTTAAAAATTAACTATGAGAAAAATATTAATAACTGCTATGCTGGTTTCGACTCTGGCCACTTTTGGACAAAACGTAACCCTTTCTGACAATCAACTTAGTGCGAATATTTTGCCACTTACTTTATCATACGAGCGGAAAATCGATGAAAATAAATCCTTTACTTTCAGTGGTGGAATTGCAGCAACAGCTTATGCTGAGACTGGATCGAATGGATCTAATTCCTACTTCTTTGCTACGCCATATTTGACCTCCTCAATTAGAAACTATTATTCGCGTAAGAATATCAAAAAGTCAAACCTTAGAAACAACTCAGGAAATTATGTCGCACTCTACTATCAACACCAATTTGAGCCTTTTGGAAGCACGACTGATCCACTGGAACAAGCAGCGAGAAATCAAGTATCCAATGTTTTCGCAATAGGACCAGTATGGGGGTTTGAACGAAATTACGCCAGTGGAATTCATTTAGGCTTAAGTATTGGTGTAGGATATTCTAATGGCGAGTTTCAGAAATCCGGAGAGGTGACTTTCATCGGAGAATTTGAGTTCGGATTTGTGCTATTTTCTAAGTAACACCCTCCTAGGCATATTTCAACATATAATCCCGAAGACTGTCTTCGGGACCCATTTCTAACTTCTTTTTCAGCCGGTTGATTTTGCTTTTCACCGAGCCTAAAGTCAGGTGGGTAACGTTGGCAATTTCCTTGTTAGACATCCCGATCTTTAAATAGGCACTTAGTTTTAAATCTTCGTTGGTCAGTACCGGATTTTCATCCTTGAGTCGATCGAAGAATTGAGGGTGCACGTCCTCAAACTTATGAAGGAAACTGTCCCAGCTGTTGTCAAGTGAATAACTATTCTTAATCGTTTTTCGCATCTCCTTCAATGAAGGTTTCAACTCATCACTCATCCTATTTTCCAGAAACGATATCTTTTGATTCAGGTCATTTAATACGCTATTTTTTTCATGTGAAGCCATCGCCATTGTTGCAAGCTCTCGTTCCTTAGATTGGATTACTTCTTCAGCAGCTTTACTCTCGCGGCTCCTCAGCTCCTTGAGTTTTTCATTTTTTTCAGATAATTGAACATTCGCAGATTTTTTTATTTGATTTCCTCTGTACAATGATATTGAGATAAGTGCAATCAGGACAGATACCGTTACTGCACTCAATTTTATCCAGCGCTCTTGGGCTAATTCCTGCTCATAAGCTAGATCTTTCAATCTCTGTTGCTCTTCTTCAATTGCACGCTCCCTCTCCAGTCGGTTTCTATATTCAATTCGTGCGATTTCAAGTGATTGATCTTCACCAAAAGTCAACTCCTTTTGTTCATTTAATAACTCTAAGTATTTGAGCGCTTCACTTTCATTTCCGAGCTTTTTGTAGGCGCTATATAAAATATCGTATGTTCCTGCCAAGTTGGTAAGTGAAGCTGAGTTATCAATTTTATTAAGTGATTCCTTAGCCAGAGCTATTGCGCCCTGATAATCATTTTGCCTTAAGCTGATTCCCGCTAACCCTTTCAGATTGTTTGCTTCCATACCAAGAAACTTACCAACCGATAACTCAAGCGATAGATTGTAATTTTCTTGTGCTTTAGAATAATTTTCAATTCCTCGGTAATACTGTCCCAGTAAATTATATCCATTCACTAATCCTTTGAGATAGTTCTGTTCTGTATATAATTCAATCGATTTATCAAGATGATACTTGGCAGAATCATGCTGATTTAGCTTGAGTTGAAGTTCTCCTATATCTAAATGAATCCTGGCCAGACCATTTTTGGATCCTTTTCTGGAGTAATAATCAAGTGCCTCTTTTTGTATCTGAATTGCTGATTCATAATCTTTCAACATGGAATAGGTTCGACCAACTCTTCGTTTGGTGGCGACTATTAGCCTTTCATTACCAATGGCTTCAAATACACCTAGGGCCTTTTGAAAAAAGTCCATAGCAGCAATTGGTTCTTTATTGTCAATTTTCAGCATTCCAATGTTCAATTGATTGAATCCGATACCAATTGTGTCATTAGCAAGTATTGCGTACTCTATGCTTTTGTTATGAAAATAAACTGCTGAATCTACTTTCTTGAGCTCCTTATAAATCACCGCCAGATTGTTGTAGTTATAAGAGCCACCCTGTGGTTCATTGTATGTATCATAGATCACCTGACTGACTTTATGTGCACGAATTGCATCTTTAAATTGACCTACTTTCATAAAGGCAATGCCCAAGTCATTGATCGCTCTTGCCAGTTTTAATGATAAAGCACTGTCATACTCATTTTCAGCAAACTGAAGTAAAGGCTCATATGCATCAACAGATTCAGCGTACTGGGATGTACCCAAAAAATAATCACCTAGAGCTTTTTGGTAAACTATGATCTCTACCTCATTTTGGTTATTTAATAATTCTCCCATCCTGTCGATGGAAATTTTCGCAAGTGAGTCTTGGTTTTCATCAAATAGAGAATCCGCCAGATTAGCTGCTTCAAAAAAAGCACTTTCGTTCTGACTTTGCGCAATAGCCATATGAGCAAGCAGACAAGTCAAAATAAAATACGGCACCCGGAGGCTGGCCTTTCCCTTTTTCATAACTGTAAGAGTATCAGGTTCATCGCTTTCTTCAAATTAAAGAAAAAGGTTGTGCTAACCTTTTGCTACCCCAAAATATTTTAAGCGCTTGCGCAAGTAACTCATATTTAAAGCATCTAATTTGACAATTAGAGTATCTCGTGGTAGTGATACTAAGGCGGGCATCCTTCCGGATGCATAGAGCGGTTCTTAATTGAACCGCTTTTTTTCCTTCTATAAGGCAAAAATATAAAGTGTAAATAACATAGAAGATAGTATGTAGATAGTACTAAATGCAGAGCGCTTCGGGTGTGAATTTAACGACTCGTGGTGGAGTCACTTTTTTTCTGCGCAAGGTTTTCATTTCCAATAGCATCTAAGCAATACAACAGATACAAAATGAAAAAAATCATTGGCTTTTTGATTCTACTATCTGCCCATTTTAGTTATTGTCACGATATCCGAATGGCCGTTTTTGAGATCTATGATGGACCCTCAGGCATTGAAATGCAAATCTCTGCTGATCGCCACAACTTCATTCAAACGCTTAAAGCCGAATTCTCGGATTCCTTTTGTGAAGAAATGTTAGGACAAATCACTACGGAGTATTTGCAAAGCAGACTAGCCATAGAAATTGATGGAAACTGCACCACTTTTGAAGTATTCGGAATTGAATATTCTGATGAGAACATCTTTATAAAAGGCACTCTCAATCTGAATCTTAAAACCATCCAAGAGGTCAAAATGATCAATACATTCATGATCGATATCATTAAAGGTCATGATAACATAATGAAATTAAAACTGAATGATCGTTCACGCTCCTTCAGACTCAATAGCAAGCGCACTTCAACGGTTGCTTTTTATAAAGATTAAAACAATGACCATGAAAAAGAATATCCTATTACTACTCGTTGGCTCTACCGTCCTTTCACTATTATCTGGTTGTGGAGGCGACTCTGAAGATGATGTCACCGATGAATTTTCTGCGACTGTAACAGTTTCTGCATCTTCAGCATCGGTGGCAGAATCCGCAGGTACTGCAAACTTCATCGTATCCTTAAGCACTCAAAATACTTCGGGCAGTTCGATCACCATTCCATTTTCTTTAAGTGGCACGGCTACAGAAAATGGTGACTTTGAAGTGAGTGAAACCTCGGCTGTCATTGCAAGCGACGCAACTTCGGCTACTATTCAAATTAGCATCACCGATGATACTGAAGACGAGCAGGATGAAACCATCATTATCACATTGGGCAGTCTCCCTTCCTCAATAACTGCGGGTAGCAGTACTGATGCTACTATCACAATTACAGATAATGACGAAAGTGGGGGAACAGACACTGATATTACGGTATCCTTTGGATCTGCTACAGGAAGTTCTATTGGCATTGACAACTGGACAGATACAGGAGCTGACAGTTACATTGTTCTGATCAATAGCGAAAACTCATTTGAAGACTTCACCTCAAACAGCAGCGATCTTGCGAGCTCTACATATATTGGATATGGTCAGCAAGTAGTTTACAATGGCAGCTCTCCCTCGTCTCTATCAGTCTCATTGCTGGAATACAGCTCTGAGTACTTTTTCAAAGTAGTGCCTGTTGCAGACGGAGTATTTGATAATAGCCAAGAAGCAAGTAGTCAAACAACTGATGTGTGTATCACTTCAAGTACCACTGAAGGTCAGGTTTGTTTTGAGATTTCATCTGATTCAAGAACCATCATTTCCAACCAACTAGCCAATCATACAGTCGGCACTTTTCCAAATGGAGTTCCAACCGCTATTGAAGTCACCAGAGAGCTGGATTTGACTCCTACATACACAAATCAGGCTATTTACGTTTATGACGAAACAGGACCACCAACACCCTCAAATGAAAATTTTTGGCAATTCGGGATGGCCACCAATGGTGTAGAATTTCACCCGATGGGACTCAAGCCTTGGGAAAATCCAGACTCAGGTGAGGAAAACTGGGAGTGGCAGGCGAAAGTGACTGAAGAAGGAGAAACAGGGTTAGATGCCTACGGCGCTCATGTGACCACTCAGGGGAATTATCACTATCATGGTGATATCGTTGGACTTGCTGACGATGAAGACGGCTCTCGACACTCATTAATTTATGGTTTTGCTGCAGATGGATTCCCTATTTATTACAAGTACGGATACTCCGATCCAGATGATCCAACAAGTACAATCGTCGAGCTGGAATCAAGCTATCAACTAAAAAGTGGTGCACGAACGGGTACCGGAATAGCAGGCGAAGATTATCCGGATGGCAACCATGACGGAACATATATTCAAGATTTCGAATATGTCCAAGGTTTGGGAGATTTGGACGAATGCAATGGACGCACAGGTGTTACTCCTGAATATCCAGACGGCACATACTATTATGTGATAACTGCTGGATTTCCAGTGACTCCAAATTGTTTCTTTGGTACACCAGCCGATGATTGGAAAATTGGTCAGTAAGAAATAAGACCAATTACTCGCATCTTCATAAAGCGGCTCTACTGAGTCGCTTTTTTATTTCCTTGCTAAATTAACAGCATGGATAAAAGGAGCCTATTTGACACAAACTTTGGAAGATATATTTCAATCTCTGATGAGGCTTACTCATTCCTTGATGAGCACTTTCTGGAGATGGAATATCCGCAAAAATCCTACTTGGTAGAAGGAGGAAGCGTAGCAAAGTACTTCTGCTTTGCCTTATCGGGTGTGCAAGCAGGTTATCTCATAAACAGCAAAGGAGAAAAAGTAATCTTTGGATTTTCCTATGAAGGCTCGCCATCCGGAATTTACGACTCCTTCATCACGCAAACACCATCAAATTATTTCATGGAGGCGCTCACGCCTTCCAGGCTAATTGCCATTAATAAGGAGCGCTATGATCAGCTTTTTCACCGATTTCCTGAGTTTTACAGATGGAGGACACATTTTATGGAGGCCATCCTTTTTGGGAGAGGTAGCAGGGAAGTAGAAATGCTGACACTTTCCGCCAAAGAACGATTTGATGCATTCATAAAGCGGTGTCCAGACGAACTTCTTCAGATTCCACAGAAATATTTGGCAAGCTATCTAAATATGAAACCTGAAACATTTAGCCGGCTCAGGGCACTACGCGATTAATTGATCTACATCAATTTTTTTACTAAATCTTAAGCTGATTTTTGTCTTAATAAAACTCAAAAGAATCATGGAAGTAAATTTCGAACAAATCTTGCAACAGTCTAATAAGATTAAAAATTACATAAAGGCTGATGTTGCTGAACTGCCTGATAAGAAACTTAATTGGAAGCCAAATGAGAAAAAATGGTCTGCTTTAGAAGTCGTCAGTCATTTGAACAGAGTCTATGAAATATACCTGGACAATTTCGAGTCAGCCATCTCAGGCGCACCTGACTTACCGATTGATGAAACGCTGGATTATCAATCGACTCTACTAGGTAGAATCTCGATCTATATAATGAAACCAAGAGGGAGAAAACGAAGATTTAAAATGAAAACTTTCGATTTCTTCAATCCAATATCTGAACCTGAAAATAAGCATGCTACGATCGATCTCTTCCTTAAAAACAAGGCTACTTTTAATGATTTGATCAAGCAAGCACGCAACAAGAATTTAAAAAACATCAAGATGCCAACAGCGCTTGGTGAGAAAATGAAATTCTATGTTCCTGAGTGTTTTCGATTCATTCTTGCTCATGAAGAACGGCACATTGTGCAGATAGCGAGTATATTAGAGGAAATGGAATAGGATTAGGATGTTGCCTATTTAATGATGATTGGCAGTTATACCTCTGCTATTTATCAGAATTTTGATTGCACATCTATCCTATTTTGCGTCAAAATATTCATATATGAGCAACGAAAACCCTGACCTCAAAATCGCTCAGGCGGCTACCCTAGAACCCATCGATCAAATTGCTAAAAAACTTGGCCTTAACAATGGTGAGATTGAGCAGTATGGCAAATACAAAGCGAAAATCCCTTTGTCATATATTGATGAAGCGAGTGTCAAGAAAAACAAAATGATACTTGTCACGGCGATTACGCCAACACCCGCTGGTGAAGGTAAAACGACCGTCTCAGTAGGATTATCCGATGGCCTCAATCGAATTGGAAAACGTGCTGTGGCTGTATTGAGAGAACCTTCACTTGGTCCCGTGTTTGGCATAAAAGGTGGAGCTACAGGTGGTGGTTATTCACAACTCATCCCTATGGAGGACATAAACCTCCATTTCAATGGAGACTTTGCGGCAGTAGAAAAAGCTAACAACTTATTATCAGCTCTTATTAACAACAACATCTATGGCCGCTCAAGAAACCTTGGTATAGACCCAAGAACGGTGAAATGGCGATGGGCTATGGATATGAATGATCGGTCACTTAGGCACATCATTACAGGTTTAGGCGGCAAGCAAGGTGGGTTTCTGCAAGAGTCCGGATTCAATATCACAGCTGCTTCAGAAATTATGGCCATTTTATGCCTTGCAAAGGACTTAGCCGACTTAAAAGAGCGAATGGGCAATATCTATGTTGGAGACACCTTCTCAGGAGAAGCAATTTTTGCGAAAGATCTGAATGCGCATGGAGCCATGGCTGCTTTGCTGAAAGATGCCATCAAACCAAACCTGGTTCAGACGCTGGAAGGCAATCCCGCGATCATTCATGGTGGCCCATTTGCCAATATCGCGCAAGGAACTAATTCATTAGTGGCCACAAAAGTTGGTCTTTCCTTAGCTGAATATGTGGTCACAGAGGCAGGTTTTGGTGCTGATCTTGGAGCTGAAAAATTCTTCAATATCAAGTGTAGAGCAGGAGAAATTAGCCCAAGTGCTGTAGTCCTTGTAGCGACAGTGAGAGCATTGAAGTACCATGGTGGTGTAAAAAAAGATAACCTGAAAGAGCCAAATGCTAATGCTGTAATGGATGGTCTCGACAACCTTGAAAAGCACATTGAAAACATCAAGTCTTTTGGTGTGCCGGTGGTTGTAGCCATCAATAAATTTGTGGCAGATACACAGGAAGAAATGCAATGCATAATCGATCGTTGCAACGAACTAAATGTTGAAATTGCTTATTCAGATGGATGGAAAAATGGTGGAAAGGGCATGGAAGAACTCGCCCACAAAGTCACGGCAGCTGCCGACAGCTGTAATTCGGATTTTATTCCGACATACCAGCTAAAGGATTCATTGAAGCAAAAAATTGAATCCATTGCTGAGCGAATCTACGGTGCAAAAAATGTGGTGTACAGCGCTAATGCGAACTCAATTTTGAAACGAGCAGACGCTCTTGGGTTTTCAGATTTTCCTGTTTGCGTGGCAAAAACTCAAAACTCATTCTCAGATGATGCCTCCTCGTATGGTCGTCCAACCAATTTTACCTTGAATGTTAGGGAAGTAGAAATTGCGGCAGGAGCTGGATTTATTATTCCTATTACAGGCAAAATGCTTCGAATGCCGGGATTGCCTGTTTTACCTGCGGCTGAAAATATTGACATAGATGAAAATGGAAATATCACAGGACTCTTCTAATGATGAGAGGTAAAGGACTTTTGTTCTCTTTGATGTTTGTATTAGTTGCACTGATTTCCAGTGCTCAAAATGGTAGTGCCAATTATCATCAGGTAAAAATCACGTCTAGCAACATTGCCATCCATGGGAAGACAAACATCAATAAGTTTCAATGCAAGATGGTCCAGCCAGCATTGAATGACTCAATTGTAGTTAGTAACATATGGTCAAATCAAAAGCTTGAGTTTAAAGGCCTCATTCTGAAGTATCGAGTAGACCAATTTGAATGTGGAATAGGTGCGATGAATAATGATTTTCAGGAACTTCTAAAAGCTGATGAAGAGCCTCACTTATACCTTCAACTAAATTCAATCTCGTTGCGTCCCAACAATAATGCATTTGAAGAACTGGATGTGGATGCTGAAGTAGAAATTTTATTAGCTGGGGTGAGAAAGAAAGTCATGATATCGGGTGGTAAAGTACTGAACCATTCCTCAGCACAATTAACGCTGAAAGGAGACAAGGCGTTACTGATTACCGACTTCAACATAGAGCCTCCCACGAAGATGTTTGGAATGATTAAGGTCACCGATGATATTTCAATTCAATTTGAAATAAGTATGAAAGTATCTGCCTTTTAAAAGAAAAAGCCGCTCAAAAATTTGAGCGGCCTATCCATTTAGTTTGAACTAATCTAGAAACCAATTGTAGCCTCTATTACGATTCCGTCAAACTCAGCTCCCTGAAGTTTAGATCCTATGAATCCATCACCTTCATATTTACTTGTCACATATTCTGTTTTCATCAATACATTGGTGGTCATAAACCATCCAAATCCCAAGTTGGTACGTTTTATATCACGAGTCGCTGCTCCATCAGCTGCTTCTCCAGATAAAGAGTTGTACCTACCTCCTACGTATAGCTGATCTCTTCCACCAAAGCGATAAATAAGTTCAGCACCTATCTGACTGTAACTTCCACCTGTGTCTGCACCATTGCTAGTCTTCTCATATACACCGAAGAACTCGACGCCTTGATATTTCACAAAAGGGTTGAACATAAATGCTGTATGGTACGCAAATCCAGGGTTCCATCTTGGCTCAAAATCATTTGGCCCTCTTCCAATACTTCCATCAGAAACTGTGTGGAGCACACTGTAGTACCTTGCTCCGGCTCTATCACCTCCATATAAGTAATCTCTGGTACCATCGTCGCTACTGCTATAGAAAGATCCAGTAAGCCTCAATCTCAAATCATCATTCATTTGCTTGTCATAACCAAGCTTGCCGTAGAACACTCGACCATCATCACCCGGCTCCGGTTCTTGATTTAATCGTCCGTTGGTAATACCAATCACGCCAATTATTCCATTGTTTTGAATGGTTACTTCAAGAAAAGGCTCTGTAGTGAACGCATCCATAATATAGTTACCTACAAAAGGATTATATATTGCTCTGGCATTATCGGATCTGCGGAAATGTGTATCTCCATAGTTGATCTCATCCATCCCTACACGGATAGTAGCCATGTCCATTAGCCCACTCAAAAACCCATCATTTACAAAGTTTAAATTGTCCATTTGCAAGTAACCTCCTTTAACATAAGCTTCAGGGTGATGTCTAGATGATAGGTAAGTGCGCAAGTGCATTCTTAGTCCATCTTCAAGTTGCACGTCAAAATTTAAGTTTGCTGTTGGTAAGGTCATATTGTTATCTAGATCTACGAAATCCAGAGGAACAGTATTTCCGCCATTGTCTGTACCTGTCAATCCGCTTGCATTCGATTGTGAAATCGCCTGGAATTGCATGGCAAAGTCACCGCCAACACGGAGTTTTAATCCGTTATATAAAACTGTGTCTTCCTTACTTGTTTCGAAGACATTCAAGCCTCTCATGTCATTATACCTATAGTATTGAATAGAAGGCAACTGAGCGTAGACTGATATAGTCCCGAATAGCATTACACCAGCTACGATCGATTTAAAAAATGGAATTTTCATAATTCAGGTTGTTTAATGAATAAATTATTTGTCTAAAAAAATGTCATAGTGTATTATCACTTCATCACCCGTTTTAAGCGTGCCAAACATGGCCGTGGGTGGTTGTATTTTAAAATCCGTCATCTTCAATGGCACCTGACCTTGAAGCTGCATCTCATTATCTTTCTTAGTAATCTCCGCATCCAGCTCAATCATCCTTGACTCACCTCCGATTTCAAGCGTGCCTTGACCATAGATTCTATCATCCATGATTTGTAGAGATTCCGATGTAAATTTTATTTTCGGATAGTCATCCGCTTGTACCGCATCATAGGCTTTGCCATCCATAATGGACTTACCACTTTTCATGGATTTTGCTATGATCGTCACTTCCAGATTTTGAACTTCGGTGTCTGTCATAACTCCCTGAACATCGAATTCATCCACAGTCATTTCCCAATCATGCAGCGATGATGTTCCTGTGATTCGCATAGAACTTTTTTCGGCATTCAGGTTGATTTGTCCGGCACTGAAAAAACCAGTCAGTACCCCGATTATCAGTAGGTATTTCATCACTTATAGTTTTGTTTTCAAGGGCTAAATTAGATGTGGACTCCCTAGAAAGGTATGATCTAAGGCATCCAATTATATGATGTTTAGCACCATGTTGAATGAGATTTGCTAGCTAAAAAGATGACGAATGATTGTCCTAAAAAAGCGCTGAAAGAAAAGAGTGAAAAGGCTAATCGTATACAAAAACAAATCCTGTATTTAGGATTGAAATTCCATGCGATGGATTATAATTATCAAGCAGTCAGAGAAGTATCAAAATTCAATTTTTGCCACCGATTACGGCATGCTTAGACTGAGCTCGCCACTTGCGACGGAACAGTAAATTTGAAGTATATTAAAATCTATAAATGACTAATTATGGGTGGATTTGGTGTAATGGACCATATGGTCAAGTCATACCGCAACAATCGACAACTTCTGCGTGGTGGGAAGAAATCCATGAAAAAAATCTATCAGGAGAATAACTATTTCTATATCAAGAAGAAGTTGTCTGAGAAAACAAAAGATTACGATCCTGAACAGAAGCGCATTTTTCTTCAAAAATTTCACTCGAAACAAAAAAAGGTCCGCACACGGCAGACCTTCCTTTTTATATTCATTTTCACCCTACTGGGGGTGATGATTTTCTGGCTTTTCTAAAGCTCAAACTTGATTCCCTGAGCCAATGGTAGCTCTGTAGAATAGTTAATGGTGTTAGTCTGACGCCTCATGTACGCTTTCCAGGCATCCGATCCAGACTCTCGTCCACCACCTGTTTCTTTCTCGCCTCCAAATGCACCACCAATCTCAGCACCAGAAGTACCGATGTTTACATTGGCGATTCCACAATCAGATCCTGCTTGTGATAGGAACAATTCAGATTCCCTGATATTGGTTGTCATTATTGCAGACGATAATCCTTGTGGTACAGCATTCTGTATCTCTATGGCTTCCTCAATGGAGGAATATTTAATCAAATACAAGATTGGAGCAAATGTCTCATTACATACGATTTCGTAATCAGCCTGTGCTTCATAGATCGCAGGCTTCACATAGCATCCAGACTCATATCCCGCTCCTGAAAGCACTTCACCTTCTACCACAGTTTTTCCTCCTTCTGCTTTTACTTTTTCAATCGCCGCTTGGTACATTTCTACAGCATCTGTGTCAATTAATGGTCCAACATGATTTTTCTCATCTAATGGATCGCCAATTCTCAACTGCCCATAGGCTTTGACCAGTCGTTGCTTCATTTCTTCATACTGACTCTCATGGATGATCAATCTTCTGGTAGAAGTACATCTCTGTCCGGCTGTGCCAACGGCTCCAAACACGGCTCCAGGGATTACAATATTTAAATCCGCATGTTCTGAGATGATGATCGCATTGTTTCCGCCAAGCTCCAGGATATGCTTGCCTAAGCGCGCTCCTACGACTTCACCTACTGCCTTTCCCATTCTGGTTGATCCTGTAGCGGAAATCAATGGCACACGTGTATCAGCAGCTAATCTTTTGCCAATCTCAGCGTCTCCAATTACTAAACCACAAACTCCAGGATGAACACCATTTTTCTTGAATACGCGCTGAGCTATTTTCTGACATGCGATTGCAGATATCGGAGCTTTCTCAGACGGTTTCCAAACACACACATCTCCACAAACCCAAGCGAGTGCAGCATTCCACGACCAAACAGCTACGGGAAAGTTAAATGCTGAAATAATTCCTACTATTCCTAGTGGATGCCATTGCTCATACATTCTGTGAGATGGACGCTCAGAATGCATGGTCAATCCATAAAGTTGACGAGAAAGACCTACTGCAAAATCGCAGATATCGATCATTTCTTGCACTTCACCCAAGCCTTCTTGTAGGGATTTACCCATTTCATAGGATACCAACGAACCGAGCTCTTGCTTATATTCTCGTAGCTCATTGCCTAACTGACGCACAACCTCGCCTCTTTGAGGTGCAGGAATTTGCCTCCATTCTTTAAATGCTGCCTGGGCTTCCGCTATCACTTGATCATAGGCTTGATCATCGGCCAATGTCACATTTGCTATCTCTTTACCATTTACTGGTGAATATGAGGTTAGTTTAGCTCCAGAAGAATTTAACCAATTGTGGCCTATAGCAGCTCCTTTGTTGTCTGCATCTACTTCAAGTCGCTTTAAAATCGTTTGAATATCCTGAGTCATGTTGTCTAGTTATTAAGAATTGGGCGCAAAGCTACGAAATGCTCGCAAGGGTGGAAATATTTTTGTAAATTGAGGATATAAAAATGGGGAGCTTGACCACCAAAGAGCCAAATAGCCCTCTATTCGTGTTTTCTGAAACTCAAAAAAGAAAGGTTCATCATCTTTTTAATGTTCTGGATATCGACAGGAATGGGCAACTTCAACCCAACGACTTTGTAAATGTTGGCAAGAAGATCGTTGTGCAGTTAAAACTCAACGAGAACTCAAGAAGCGCCCGAATGATCCTGTTAAAATCACATCGTCTTTTTGTTCAGTTACTCACAGATTTGCATAATCCTGAGCTTAGCCTCACACTATGGGATTGGATTGCATTCTTTAGAGATCAATTGGAATCTGGAGATGATTCGATCCTTAACCATTACATCCACCGAACTTCAAGGCATATTTTTGACCTGTTCGACATGAACCGGGATCGCCTGATATCCAAGGAAGAATATGCCAACATGCTTACGATTTACAATATTTCTCATAAAATGGCGATTCAGGGTTTTGATGAACTAGATACGAACGGCGACTGCTATATCTCGGCCGATGAAATGGTGAATGGTTTAGATAATTTCTTCAAGTCTGAAGATGAAAATGCCAAAGGCAACCTCATTTTTGGTGAATGGCGCTAAAAGATAAGCTTCCAACGAAAAGCCCATTTCCATCTTAGCTGGTACTTACTAATTCCAGCATCTCTCAGAATCGACATCAGTTCTTTTCTCCTAAATCCTCGTGCTACGGATATAGAAGCATCATTTTTTACCATAGTCGACCTGGAGAACAATGAAGTAAGTAACAGAATACTCCAATAGGCCAATGGATGCCGATGCAAATCATTAATAATTACGCCTAAACGAGCTTGAGATCTAAATTGCTTGAATAGTGCGACTAATTCCTGAGAGTTAAAGTGATGAACGAATAAGCAACAATGAATAATATCAAATCGCTGTTGTTTAAATTCTTCACTAAAAATATTGATAGATTGATAGGTTATCTCAGGGTATTTTTTTGTATTTCCATTGGCGTATTCAACTATGTTTGGATTTGCATCAACACCAATAAATGTAGATTGTAATCCTTTCTTTCGGCCCCATTTTGCCATCTCAGCCATGATATCTCCTCCTCCACAACCTAAATCAGCCAAGACCAGATGGTCATTTTTTTCAGCAAATTTTTTATAGGCTGAAATGCTTATTTGATTTCCTCCCAGGCGCTTGTTGATTGTGTTCAGCTCTTTAAGCGTTTGTGCTATAACCGGACCCGAGATATTAAGGTCATCCATGATTTCGATCTCTTCCGATCGGTTCTTAAGCATGAATGTGGGTTTTTAATACGGCACTTTCGAGTGTAAGACCGGGACCGAATGCAAAACTCAAAAGATGCTTTTGATCGTCTTTGACAGTCAGTTCATCCAAGATTGATTTGATCACAAATAGCACTGTAGGTGATGACATATTGCCGTGTGTTCTCAAAATCTTCCGTGCATTGCTGTTCTGCTCTTTGGTGATTTGAAGCTTATCTTCAATCACGTCAAGAATTCTTTTTCCTCCGGGGTGAATAGCAAAAAAGTCTATGTCTGAAATTTCTAATTCAATTTTCTTCAGCAACCGATTGGTAAGTTCACCAATTCCGTCTTTGATCACATCAGGAACTTTGCTCGAAAGGTGCATTTCGAAACCATGATCTCCAATATACCAACCCATTTCATCACGAGCATCCAAGGCAAGGTCACTATAGAAGTCCTTTATTTCAAGCGAGTTTTTTGAAGGCTCTGAGGAAACAACCATCGCAGCAGCTCCGTCACCAAAAATGGCATTCGCTAATAAGTTTTCGTCATCGGTCTTTTGCTGCAAATGGATACTGCACAATTCCACGCACACAATCAGCACCTTAGCTTCTGTGTTTGCTTTGATGATATTTTGGGCCACTTTCATGGCGTTGAACGCTGCATAGCATCCCATAAAATTTATGGATGTTCTCTCTGTAGATGTATTCAGCCCAAGTTGATCTACCAATTCAATATCTAAACCAGGTGCATACATACCCGTACAGCTTACAGCGATTAAGTGCGATATGTTTTCTTTATCGAAGCTTGATGCTTCTATTACCTGGCTGCATGCAACTTTTGCCAATTTGATGGCATGATCCTGATAAATAAGCATTCTGGGTTTAGCAGATGGAAAAATAGCATCTTCCTTAAAGAAACTTTGTCCATTGAGATTTTCACCAAAGTCTCTCAAAACTGAATAACGTTGTTTTATCCCACTTGCACGATACAGGACACGAAGCTTTTTTTCCTCCCTTCTATCCAACTGCAGGTGGCTGACCATGAAATCAGCAATCTGATTTTGATCTGTCAAGTTTGGCGGAAGAGCCGTTCCGATATGATTAATGAATGCGGGCATATGCTACTAGTTCATTAATATTAACCAACTTTTGGCCCAGAAGATTAATTACTTTTGAAAAAATCTACACTACTTCATCTACGCATTCCATTTTCATTCTTCCTTTTGCCGGTGTTTTTACTGGCTGTGAGTGTTTCTGAGGACATTAATCGCGTAAATTTATTACTTGCATTTTTTATTCTTCACTTTCTTATTTATCCGGCGAGCAACGGATTTAATTCCTACTTCGACAAAGATGAGGGCAGTATTGGTGGCTTAAAACATCCACCTAAAGTGAGCAAGGAATTATATTATGTTTCACTATGCATGGATGCGATAGGCCTGATCTTAGCTTGGCTTATTTCGGTTGAGTTCATGCTAATGATTTTCATTTACGGTGCTATTTCGAAAGCATATAGTCATCCCAGCATTCGCCTAAAAAAGCTCCCAGTTATCGGGTGGTTGGCTGCTGGAATCTTTCAAGGATATTTCACCTTCCTACTAAGCTATATAGCTATCAATGGCATCTCCTTATCGGAATCATTGATCTGGAGCATCCAATTTCCGGGGATTTTGAGCACCCTACTACTATTAGGCTCATATCCTATGACCCAGATATACCAACACGAGGAAGATGCCAGTAGAGGCGATATTACCATTAGTCAGAAGTTGGGCATTTTAGGAACGTTTCATTTTACGGCAATTTCCTTTGCGCTCTCCAGCACCGGATTTTTCTTCTTTTTTATGAATCAATTTTCACTCGAAATTGCATTGGTATTTGGTGCTGCCATGTCTCCGGTACTTGTATTTTTTGGATGGTGGTATTTGCAAGTCAGGAAGGATAGAGCTAAAGCAAATTTCACTTCGACTATGCGTTTGAATTTTATTTCTTCTCTTATGCTAAATGCCTACTTTACCTATTTGTGGCTCAGCTAAAATGGGCTGCCATGGGTTTGCTTCATAAGGTATGAGGCAAATGGCCGAAATCTTTTTCCCAGAGATATGGCGGAAGTGGAGACCATTTTAGAACCAAATAGTTTTTGAATCTTTCTGCCTGCCCACAGTCGACGAGCAAATAGACTATTCCATTCAGATGTGTAAGTATATTCTAGTTCAGCCCTGTTTAAATCACCATTTAAATATCCGGTGACTAATTCACTCAATACTTTGGAAGAATGTATGGCCATTGCCATCCCATTTCCGCACAGTGGCGTAATCATCCCAGCCGAATCTCCAGACATCAGCATATGCTGAAAAATTGGCTCTTTCTTTTCAAATGTGATCTCGTTGATCACTTCAGGCTTTTCAAATAACTTTTCTGAATGACTCAAAACCCTTTTGAGATGTGGATTTTGACTCAGCAACTCTTCCTCCATTACAGGAATGGAGCCGTATTTCTTAAGGTTTGATCTGTGAGACAAATAGCAAATATTAAACATGTCGTTTTCTACTCGACTTATTCCACAATATCCCTTAGAAAAATTGTGAAGTGCTATCTCATCGTCTGCGACTTCACTGGTCTTGATATGATATTTTACTCCGATATAGGGTGAGCGTTCTTCTATAAAGGCTCGGTTCATTTGCTTGTCCAGCACGCTTCTCTTACCGAATGCGCCAATGACAATTTTAGCACGATTCTGAACGTCAGATTTAGTTGTTATCGTGAATTCATCTCCATCAAATTCAGTCTTAACCACTCGATCATGTATCATTTCAACGCCTTCGTTTCTGGCCTTTTCAGCTAACCACTTATCAAACTGATATCTACTAATGCCAAATCCACCTAAGTCAAGTGGCATACGCAGACTATTACCGGAAATAGACGTCAATTGAAACTGAGTGATTTCTGCTGGGTTGAGTTCCTCTGGATATAAGCTATTCTTCTGAAGAAATGGAATTACTTCATTGGATATATATTCTCCACAAACTCTATGAAAAGGATATTTCTTCTCTTCAAATAGCGATACACTAAAGCCCTCACGTCTGAGCAGAATGGCATTTACTAAGCCAGCTAAACCCCCACCAATTACAATCACATCTTTCACCATTCGAAAATATGGAATAAAAAAAGCCCGTCTTAATAGACGAGCTTACTTTTTTTTGAATTGTATTTTTAAAGTCCCAATCCGTAATGAGCCTTACTCCCGTCCGGGTAAACTCCTTCAATGAGAATACCGTCTGTTCGGGTGCGACTAAAATAATTTTCAAGATCTCTGATATTTCTGATCTTCTCATTGTCAATACCTGTAATGATAAACCCTTCTTTCATCCGCACATCTTTCCACTTACCGTCACCCAATTCTGTGATCTGAACTCCTCCGTCAATTTCCAAGTGATCTTTAAGGCTATCTGAAATATCGGCAAAAGTTGCTCCTTCAATTTCAAATTCAGAGGCTAACTCAATGACTTCCAATGTTCCTTCCTCATTTCTCAATTTCGCTACCACGACTTTTTCTCTTCCATCTCGAATAAACTTCACCTCAACCTCATCTCCCGGTCGCTTCACAGCCACTTGCTCCTGAAGCTGTGCGACGCTGTTCACTGGTTTTTCGTCAATCGCTATGATGACATCTCCTCGCTCTATTCCTGCTCGATCCGCAGCTTTCCCTTGAATGACACCATTGACATAAATTCCTTTCAATACGTTCAGGTCATTTTGCTCTGCTACTTGAGCATTCACGTCGTATATGGTTATTCCTAAGAGCGCTCGTTGAACCTTCCCATATTCGATTAAATCGCTCACCACTTTCTTGACCAATGAAACCGGAACCGCAAAAGAATATCCGGCAAATGCTCCTGATGGAGAAGCAATGGCGGTATTTATACCTACCAGCTCACCTCGAAGATTTACTAACGCGCCTCCACTATTTCCAGGATTTACAGCTGCATCAGTCTGTATAAAAGATTCAATCTTATAATCGCCATTCAGAATATTGATATTTCTTCCTTTGGCACTTATGATTCCGGCCGTCACTGTAGATCTAAATTCATAAGGGTTGCCTATAGCCAATACCCACTCACCTATATTGATCTGATCGGAATCTCCATATCGTATAGCGACCAAATTTTCTTCATCAATTTTTAGAACTGCAATGTCTGTATTCTTATCTACGCCTACGACTTTAGCCTGGTAGCTTCTGTTGTCATTTAATACAATTTCTATTTCATCGGCATTTTCAACAACGTGGTTGTTTGTTACAATGAAACCATCTGGCGAAATAACTACTCCGGAACCAGCACCTCTAGATTCGCCTCCCCTTCGCTCGTAGCGCTCCCCGAAATAATCCTTAAAAAAATCATTGAATGGACTATTGGCTCGCATTCCATTTCTGTATGTTGTCCGAATATGTACCACAGAACTTGTGGCATTTTTCGCTGCGAAAACAAAGTTAAGTCCATCAGGAACGATGAAATCTGAAGAGTCAAAAACATAGTTTGTAAGACTGACTGGATTTGTTTGATCAGCATTAGGTTGGATAATTGTTTCTCTAGGTGAAATAACTGAAAACCCTATCACTGCGACAATCCCACCGAATAGTGATGAAAACATCATCGCTAGAATTAAACTTCTTTTGCTCATATTCAATTATTTTTTTTGCTAATTGTTATACCGTAAAAGTGCCCATATGGTTTTATTATTTCGAAGAATGGGGAATGACATTAACCATTCTTAACAAAAAAGGGCGCTCGCAAAGCGAACACCCTAAATCACCTACTCAAAACACTACTTAACTGCTATTTGCTTTTTTGTAGCTTTCTTCTCATCCTTCGGTAAAGTGACGGTCAAAATCCCATCTTGATAAGAAGCATCTACATTGTCTTTATTGATGACGTCCGGCAAGTAGAAAGTTCTGTTGAAAGAACCATAGTAGCTTTCTACACTGTGGAAGTTTTTCTCTTTCTTTTCGTTTTCAAACTTCCTTTCACCACTTATCGTAATTTGATCGTCATTCAGGTCGATGTTGAAATCGCCTTTTTTCATTCCAGGTACATGAAGCTGAATTTCAAATTCTTTTTCAGATTCAGCTATATCCACCTTAGGTGAAAAAGTAGGTACTGAACCACCGACAAAATCATCGTTAAAAAATCTGTCTACGAAACTTTTAAAGTTCGCAGGTCTGTAATCGTTTGTGTTGTACTTTATAAGTCCCATCTTCTTAAGATTTTAAGTTTTAAAATTTAATTTTTGATTACCAAGTGATCGAATTCTGTACCAACTCAAAAAAATGATCATTTCCATGTCATTATGTCTTAAATATTCATTTTGAATAAAAATAACATGACATAATGTCTCTTTTTGAATTAAAAGGGAGGATTAAAAAAATTTTGATTGCGTGCATTGAGAATTGCGAAATGGATGTTTACATTTGCACTCCTTTTTAGGAAATCTTCTCCCTTAGCTCAGCTGGTTAGAGCAT
This sequence comes from Ekhidna algicida, assembly GCF_051379705.1. GTDB lineage: Bacteria > Bacteroidota > Bacteroidia > Cytophagales > Cyclobacteriaceae > Ekhidna. Next base: position 1,816,708 of record NZ_CP179868.1, read on the forward strand.
CTGACTGTTAATCAGAGGGTCCTTGGTTCGAGCCCAAGAGGGAGAGCATAAAGTCAGGCAGTTACGTTTTAGTGACTGCCTTTTTTGTTTCCCACCTACGTTCAAAGCAAGTGCAATATCTATTGTTCTAGATCCAGGGCATTGCCAATTGAGAGGCAGCTAAGTGATTTTAGGGTAACGAAGTGATCTAAAATCATAACGAATATTCAGGGTTTTAAAAAACAATGATTGCTCCGATAATTAATTTTTGGCTGTACAGATTATCTGCAAGCATATAATTCTTACCTTTGTAATCTGAAACAACAGGCTAGTCCTTTTATCTTTTATAGCAAGCACCAAACCAGTCACTTCCCCCAATACTTGTGCATAGAGGCACCTAGACTAGGAGGCCTCCGATGATTTTAGACCTACTTATCTTTATTGTATACATCGTCCTTGTTTTACTGGTTGGGATTTATTTCTTCTGTAAAAACAAAAGCGTTGATGACTATTACGTGGCAGGGAGAAATGTTAACCCGTGGCATATCGGACTCTCAGTTGTTGCTACAGATGTCGGCGGTGGCTTTTCAATAGGCTTGGGAGGACTTGGATTTACCATGGGGCTTTCGGGTTCCTGGCTTCTTTTTACTGGATTAATTGGTGCGTGGATGGCGGCTGTTTTACTAATTCCCCAAGTATATAAAATACCTAAAATCCAACAGTTCACCACCCTTCCAGAGATATATGAATTCTTCTACAATAAGAAAGTCGCGATTCTTGCGGGTCTGATCACAACTATTGGCTACTTAAGTTTCACTAGCTCTCAGATCATTGCGGGGGCCAAACTAGCGACAGGCACTTTCCCGGACCTTAATTTTAGCTACGCCGTGATCATCATGGGTGCTGTTGCCATTGGCTACACTATCATTGGAGGATTGAAAGCAGTTATCTACACAGACACCTTTCAGTGGATTATTCTAATTGTTGGGCTGTTGTTTGGTGGAATTCCATTTGCATATCATGCAGTAGGAGGCTGGGAAACTATTCACCAAACACTTTCGCCGGAGCTACTTTCTCTAACCAATGTATCCTGGCAGCAATTGATCAATTGGGCCATCACCATTATTCCTATCTGGTTTGTCGGGATGACGCTCTATCAACGAATATTTGCCAGTAAAGGAAAAAAAGAAGCACAGAAAGCGTGGTATATTGCGGGCCTATTTGAATGGCCTATTATGGCATTTTTAGGGGTTACATTGGGTTTGCTGGCACGCTTAGCATTTGATCAGGGTTTGTTTGCTCCATTAGGATATCCGGTACAATCGGCTATTGACCCTGAACTAGGACTCCCCATCCTTTTAAGAGCAGTCTTACCAACCGGTCTCATGGGCTTGGTGCTCGCAGCTTATTTTTCAGCGGTTATGTCAACAGCCGATAGTTGCTTAATGGCGTGCTCAGGTTCGTTCTTAACAGATTTGCTAAGAGTCAAACCAAAGGCGGGTAACCTTGATAAGAAATCACTTCGATACTCTCAACTTTCTACGTTGGGATTAGGTGCTGTTTCACTAATTATAGCGTTGCTCTTGGAGAATGTACTCAGCGCCATGCTTTTTTCATATGCCTTCATGGTATCGGGACTTTTTGTGCCAATTATAGGTGCACTTTTTTGGAAGAGGTCTACCGCTGCGGGAGCAATGACTGCAATGATTGTCGGCGGAGTGATCACCACTCTTTTAACTATTCTGAAAATTAATTACTTAGGATTCGATCCAAACGCTTATGGAATTTTATCAGCATTGATTTTCTTCATATTGCTTGGGAAATCGAAAAACAGAAAAATGATATGAATATTAAATATGAAAAATATACACCTGCTATGACTGTAGGTCTTTATGAGAAGCAAGAGGTTGCGGCATTTTTATTTCGGCATCTCGGGAAATATGGAGATCCCAAAGAAGATATTATGAAATGTATAGAATACGCTCTCAATACTGGTAAACACCCTGGAGGGGTTATTCTTATAGCTAAATCAGAGCAAGAAATCGTAGGTGCTACCATTATCAATGCCACAGGAATGTCGGGATATATTCCTGAAAACATTTTGGTCTACATTGCCACGCATGAGGAATTTAGAGGTCAGGGAATTGGGAAAAAGCTAATGGAAAATGCTTTTGAACATACCGAAGGAGATATTGCGTTGCATGTAGAATCCGACAATCCGGCAAAAAAATTATATGAGCATTTAGGTTTTGAAAACAAATACTTAGAGATGAGATGGAAGCGGAGTTAGAACAAATCATCAAATTCAGAAGAGAGCTTCATCAATACCCGGAAGTATCTCAAAACGAGTTTGAGACGCAAAAGAGAATCATAAATGCACTAAAGGGAATAGGTATACCAGATCCAATTTCAGTTGGCAATACAGGCGTTATAGTTGTCTTTAGTGGAGCAGAGACTGGGAAATCAGTAATGCTAAGGGCTGACATTGATGCGTTACCAATTCAGGAAACTAACGACTTTCCTCACAAGTCTCAACACATGGGTGTTTCTCACAAATGTGGTCATGACGGACATACCGCTATTATGTATGGAGTGGCTAGGTCATTGCTCAAAAACCCTCCAATAAAGGGGAAAGTGATCCTTCTGTTTCAGCCCGCCGAAGAAAACGGAGAAGGTGCTAAGGCAGTGTTGAAAGATGCTCAATTTGATTTTGAACCTGATTTTGTCTTCGCTTTTCACAACCTTCCCGGCTATCCACTACATCAGGTGGTGGTACGAGACGGATCATTTACTGCTGCTGCTAAGAGCGTTATTCTTAAACTCAATGGTAAGACTTCTCATGCCGCCGAGCCAGAGATGGGTATTAATCCAACCAATGCAATTGCGGAACTAATCTCCTTTTTTGATCAGTTAGCTCAGCCTGATTTGAATCGAGAAGATTTTGCGCTCACTGCCCCGGTACATATTAGCATGGGAGAGAAATCTTATGGTGTAACCGCGGGGTATGCTGAGGTACATTATACACTCAGGAGTTGGAACAATAAAACAATGAACCAGCTCACAGATGCAGTGATCAGGAGAACAAGTGAAATAGCCAGAGAAAATCAGCTTGAGTTGGATATCGATTGGACTCAAGAATTTGACGCTAATCAGAACAATTTGGAGGCGGTTCAGTTCATTCGAGACGCAGCAAAAAATAGTTTTGAATTAGTAGAAAGACCCACTCCATTTAAATGGGGAGAAGATTTCGGGCTATTCACAAAGCGATATAAAGGAGCAATGTTTGGTATTGGGTCAGGCGAGAATTGTCCCGCCCTACACAATCCTGACTATGATTTTCCGGATGAGATTATACCAACAGGAATGAAAATGTTCTTGCAACTGATTGAAGAAGTAACGAATGCATAGCACATCTTACATCGAGCTGGATAAGGAAGCCCTGGGAAACAACATCGATTTTCTGAAAAGCTTGTTTCATGATATCAAGATTTCTTCCGTAGTGAAGGGAAATGCTTATGGACATGGGATTGCGGAGTATATCCCAATCGCTGAATCACAAGGGCTTGATCACTTTTCGGTACATAGTGCCGATGAAGCAAAAGAAGTAATGAAGGCGTTGACAAACACTTCATCACAGATCATGATCATGGGCTTTATTGATAATGATGACCTAAAATGGGCAATAGAAAATCAGGTTTCATTCTTTGTATTTGAATTCGATCGATTAATTAAAGCTGCTGAAATCGCTAATTCACTGAACAAAACTGCTCAGATTCATATCGAATTAGAAACAGGAATGAATCGCACCGGGTTTGCTTACAACGAACTCGATACCTTGGTGAGCTTACTCAAGGCTAATACCAAACAATTAAATTTTTTAGGGTTGTGCACTCATTTCGCGGGAGCAGAGAGCATCGCCAATCATGTCAGAGTTCAAAAACAAAAAGAGCAATACACAAGGATGCAAGCTTATTTGAAAGAGAATGGATTAGAACCTGAAATGAAGCATACCTGCTGTTCAGCAGCTTCCATAAGACTCCCGGAAATGCGCTTTGACATGGTTCGTATAGGAATTCTACAATATGGATTCTGGCCGAGCAGAGAGGTTTTTATTGAGCATTTAAAAGGAAAAAAACTGAAAGAAGATCCTCTTAAAAGAATCATTTCCTGGAGAAGTACAGTCATGAATATTAAGCAAGTTGAAATTGGGGAATTTATCGGATATGGAACAACTTATTTAGCTCAAAGAGATACTACGATAGCGATTGTTCCTATTGGTTATTCCCATGGCTTCAGTAGATCCTTAAGCAATCAAGGCAGAGTATTAATCAATGGATATAGAGTGCCTGTGGTTGGGATCGTGAATATGAATAATATGGCTGTAGATGTAACCGAAGTGCCCCAAGTGAGAAAAGGCGATGAGGTGATCTTGATCGGCAAAGAGAAAGAAGTAGAGATTAGTGTATCTTCTTTTGGCGAGCTAAGCGACCAATTAAATTATGAACTTTTGACACGATTACCTGCAAAAATCCCAAGACGCATAAAATAAGATGGCATTTATAGAACTTTATAAGGATAAGCTGGAGAAGAATTACCAATTCCTCGATTCATTATTTAAAAAGAATAATATCGAATGGGCAGTGGTTTCCAAGCTACTTTGTGGAAACGAAAAATACCTGACGGAGCTTCTTGCTCTTGGACCAAAAGAGGTGTGTGATTCACGGATCAGCAACTTAAAACAGATCAAAAAAATCGATCCGAATGTACAAACTGTTTACATTAAACCGCCAGCAAAAAGAAGCATCGCCAATATTGTAAAATACGCTGATGCAAGTTTCAATACCGAATATCGAACCATTAAATGGATATCAGATGAGGCGGTGAAGCAAAACAAAATTCATAAGATAATCATCATGGTTGAGCTAGGCGACCTTCGAGAAGGCGTAATGGGTGAGGAATTAATGGATTTTTATGGGTCTGTATTTGAGCTTCCCAATATTAAGGTTACCGGAATTGGAGCCAACCTTAATTGCCTTTATGGGGTAATGCCATCCGAAGATAAACTCATTCAGCTTAGTTTATACAAACAATTGATTGAGGCTAAGTTCGATTGTAAAATTCCATGGGTTACAGGTGGCACTACTGTAGTCATTCCTCTTATTTTTCGCCATCAAATACCCGATGGAATCAATCACTTCAGGGTAGGGGAAGCATTGTATTTTGGTGCCGACCTGGTAAATGGCGGAACCATTGCAGGTATGGAAGAAGATGTCTTCAAGCTATTTGCGGAAATAATCGAAATAACGGAGAAACCAAAAGTGCCGACAGGCTTATTGGATACCAATCCTTCCGGTGAAACCTTTGATGTGAACGAGGAGGATTATGGAAAAAGCTCTTACCGATTGATATTAGACATTGGTTTACTAGACGTTTCAGAAGAATTTCTGATTCCGGATGATCCCAATATTAGACTTACAGGTGCAAGTTCTGATATGTTAATTGCTGATCTTGGAGACTCTACAGGAAAATATAAAGTAGGTGATTTGATTTCTTTTCGGCTCAAATATATGGGAGCTCTCAGCCTTTTTAATTCAAATTATATTGAAAAAAGGGTTGTTTAATATCCATCCCAACTCATTGAGACATGATGAATGGCAATTCGCCAAGTTTTTTGCTTATGAAATGAAATCAGCTTGATCATATCTCTGGACTAGTTCAAATGTGATCTTAACAGAGCGCTCACCTTCACACTTTGCTTTAGTTTGAACAAAGCACTTTCTTTTATTTGACGCACACGTTCCATCGAAATTTCAAAACGCATACCTATGTCATTCAAGGTCAAAACTGGTGTGTTATTAAGTCCATAAAAGTGAATTAAGACTTCTGACTCTCGAGTCGTCAACATATCAAGCACATTATTGATGTCTGCTTTGCAAGAATCGAGGAGAGAGGTCGCTTCCGGATTGACAGCTTCCGGATCTTCCAATACATTAATTAAATTGGTAACCTCTTCAGTCATTAATGGCGCATCGAGCGAAGCAGCGTGACTACCCACTCTTTTTATTTGAATAACATAATCTTCTGTAAGATCAAGAGCTTCTGCTACCTCATCATCTGTAGGTTCACGTTCATACTTTTGTTCCAATTCGGCAAATGAACGAGTTACTCTGTTATAGCTACTTACACGATTGATTGGCTGTCTTACTACTCTCGAGTTTTCAGATATCGCCGCTATAATTGCTTGTCTTATCCACCAGACTGCATAGGATATAAACTTAAATCCTCTGGTCTCATCAAACTTGCTGGCAGCTTTTATCAAACCCACATTGCCTTCGCTGATTAAATCTCCCAAGGTCAAGTTATGTATCCCTCGATCATACTGTTTCGCAACTGAGACAACAAATCTCAAGTTTGCCTTTGTCAATTTTTCTAATGCTACCTGATCACCCTTCCGTATTCTTTGGGTCAGTTTTACTTCTTCGTCAGCAGTTATCAAAGGAACTTTATCAATTTCCAGGAAATACTTTTCAAGCGTTGGAGTTCTTTTTGTGATCTGCGAAAGAATTTTTAATTGCTTCATTTAATGATTTTTTGATGCTAAGACTGCTTATTTTGCTGAGAGTCAAGACCAAAGTCTTAGCTAAAAAATGAAGCCTATTCCATTTATCAGGAGGTTATATAAAGGTAGTTCTATTTAAACTACCGATAACAATATGTATTGCCAAAGCAACTTTAAAGCCTTTTGGATGATTTTTTATCCTGTTTTATTTGAGGCTAATCACTCTATAGACAACCAATTCCTCTACCTTACTTCCGGCTTTTTAAAAACAAATTTTCTGCATGGCATTTATTGATAAAGTACTCAAAGTCCCTTCTTATGGTTGGGCAGATGAAAATGGCGAACTGGTTGTACCAAGTACGAAACAGCTGTATAAAGAGTTCTTCTCCCGATTAAACTTTTTCAAAAACAGGAAAAATTGGATATCAGCGATCAGTTGGGTGATGGTATTTTGTCTATTTCTGTTTTTCATTCCATTTCTGGTGTACCATTTTAGTCTTGCAACGCTTCTCTTTTTTATTCTTTATGCGATGATAATAATGAGTACCCACGGCACCATTTGGTTTCATAGATATTGTACGCACAAGGCCTACAAATTCTCACATCCTATATGGAGAATCATTACTCAAAACCTGGTCATTAAGACATTTCCTGAAGAGATTTACGTTATTTCTCACCATGTCCACCATGCTAAGTCTGATCTGCCAGGTGATCCTTATAATCCGAAAGGTGGTCTTATGTACTGCATGATGTCGGATGTAAATCACCAAAGTATAGCCGAAGATTTGAATGAACAAGATTATCAGAAAGCAGCTAATTTCATGGCTCATACAGGAGTTCGAATCAATTCATATAAGCAATATCAGAAATGGGGTTCTGTTGCCTCTCTTTCATATACACTTTCCCTTTGGGTTATAAATTGGGCAATATGGTACACTATTTTCTATGCTATTGGAGGACATGCAATAGCTACTGCTGCTTTCAGTGCAGCAATGTTTTGGTTTGTGCTGGTTCGAGCTTTTAATTACACAGGACATGGCAAGGGAGATGTGGCTCATAAGGAGGGTATTGATTTTGATAGAAGCAACTTATCAATCAATCAGACCAGACCTGGGTGGTTTTCTGGTGAATGGCACAATAATCACCATCTCTATCCTAGAAGTGCTCAGGCAGGATTTCTTCCATACCAATTAGACCTGGCATGGATCTATATTTATTGCCTGAATAAAATTGGAATGATCTCCTCATATAAGAACAATAAAAGAGATTTTCTAGAGAAATACATTGATAAAGAAAAGGCCTAACGTCAATATCATATTCAAATCATAATGCTATTCTTAAGTTGTAGCGCATAAAAAAACCATCATAATCGATGGTTTTTTTAAACTTGAATTCATGGATATTGCTTTAGCTAATCACCTTCACATTGACGGCATTCATGCCTTTTTTCCCTTTCTCAAGGTCAAAATTCACTCTATCATTTTCTTGTATTTCGTCTACCAATCCAGATTCGTGGACATATACATCTTCTCTCGAATCTGTAGGGCTAATAAATCCAAATCCCTTGGAATTATTGAAAAACTTAACGGTTCCTTCTTTCATTATATTACTATTTATTGTCTTACTGAGATTGAATTGTTAGGCAATTCTTAAATCACATTTATCATTTTTAATTAACGCCTCCGTGTTGCTTAGACTCATGAATCAATCTCAAGGAAGTTCAGAATGAAATATCCGAAGACTTACTAGTTACTGGCTCCTTGCCTTCTAATGAGGAACTTGGTAGGAATGGAAGAAAATCTGGGGTTGTCTTAGATTCTTACGTAAGAACAATGAAGGTTAATCTTGTTCTCGTTCTTGAATAGCTAAGTAAAGCTACCTTAGAAAGCTGGCTATTCCTATGAATGCAGTTGATTGTTTGGAAGGGTAGTTCTAATGCAGTGGCTTGAACTATTCAGTGATTTATAAATCCTTTTTGCTCCAAGAATGCATTTTCGCTATTTCAGCATCCCTGAAATCATCAATTAAAGTACGCCTATCACATAACCTAGACCTATTCCCAGCACTCCGACCACAATTTTATCGGTAAAACCATTCCACCAGATCCCCCTGATCTCTTGCTTCAATTTATTTATGGTCTGATCCATCTCTCCAATCTGCTTTTTAAGGTCCTGATTATTCTTTGCAAGTTCAGAATTGTTCTGTTTTAATGAAGCAAGGTTTCTATCAAGGTCATTTAGTATCTGTTCCAGGTCTACATCTGCTTCCGCTGATGATGATTCCATTCGTTTTAGGAGTTTTGTTACTAATTTCTCGACCTCTTTAACCTTATCGAGCAAATCTTCATTGATGGTTTTTAGTTGGGCATTCGTCTTTCGAGTGTTTTCCAGTTGATCTAGTTTTTCATTTAGCAACACCGCTCTCTCCCGACTGATCAGATAAGCGGTATCTGCCTGTATTCTTACCAAATCTCCTTGCTTCAAAATCAGCTTTTGATCGCTGTTTCTAAACTTGATTTCCTGCCCTACTAGCGAGATAGAAATTGAAAAAAAGAAAATAAATAAATAGTGAGTTTTCATAAGTCTAAAATCTAAGGCCATCAAGATTTACTGTATCAGGAGGAATTGAAACATCGATCGTGTCGTATGCTGCCACCAATTGTCCAAGTTCGTTACGAATATTGCTCAAGCTGTTATTTTGTGCTTTTGATATTGTGGCTAGCTTTTCCTTGAACTCTGATATTTGCGTCCTCGTATTGCTGAACTCAGCGTAAAGGTTTACATATTTTTTTTCGAGCTCAATATATTCGGATTCCACTGCTTGAAGCGTGTCGATGCGAAGTTCCAGTTCTTGTGTCAGTTTTTTGGCTTCTCTCAATGAGGTTCTACCGAACAGTATGTTGAGGCCAAAGGTTAAGGCCAGGCCAACTACAACTACCGTTTGCCATTTCACTTGCCTGAAGGCATTCGTATTGAAAAACGTTTTCATGAGTAGGTGTTTGAGGTTAAAGGTGGCAAGTTACCATCCTAGGTTTCACATGCTATGTGATATTAAAAATAACGTAATCATGCTTAGTTTCCCTAAAAATCTTAAAATGCTCGTAACCAATCTTCAAATAATTCTATTTAGTGAATTGTTCAAGAAAAAGTAATCAGATCAATAAGCCTCTTCACCTTAGTTCTTTCCAGCATAATCGAATTTTCTTCAAAAAAGCCACATGTCAAATCATATTTCACCTCTGCTTTCTTAACTTTAGAATCTAATTCATCGCTAACCATTGGAAACTTTTAAGAAGGTACTATTAATCGACGATGATGATATCGTTAATTCAATCAACTCGGTAATCATCAAACACGCCAAATTTGCTAATGAGGTTGAGTCTATCAACAATGTTCCGGGTGCCATCGAGTTACTAAATCAGATTAAGTCATCTCAGGACTCCCCAGATGTGATTTTCTTAGATTTGAATATGCCCGGTCAGGACGGCTGGGATTTCATTGAAGAATATGAGAAACTAAACATGAATGGATCTACGAAGGTCATAATGCTTACCTCCTCTATTTCTGCAAAGGATGAAGAAAGAGCATCCTCTTCAAATTGCATTACAGCGTTTATTTCTAAACCTCTGTCTCCAGAGCTCCTGGAAAATATCTACGAAAGCCACTTGGTTTAAACTTTATTAATTCAGACGTAGCGCGAATGTAGCGCCCTTTCGAGGTTCACTCTCCACTCTTACACCACCTCTGTGATAGTCTATAATTGTCTTGATTATATACAAGCCAAGTCCAGATCCGTCTACATGAGAATGCAGCCTGGTATAAGGTCTGAATATTTCATTCTTGAACTTAATGGCATCAAAACCAAGGCCATTGTCTTTAAAGATGATGGTTGTATGACCGCTAACCTGTTTGGACTTTATTCTTATTTGTAAAGGCTTCTCAGGATCACGATAGGATAAAGAATTTAAAAGCAAATGCTTGAATATGGCCTTCAATTGTGACTTTGGATAATGAATCAAAGGTGCTTCTGAGAAATCTTTCTTGATAGCTGCATTTGAGCTTTTGATCTTACCGAGATGATTCGAAACAACTTCTTTGAGCACCTCATCAATGTCTAATTCTTCACCGTCGGATGACAATTCCTCTCGAATTTTATTTACCTCAACAAGAGAAGTCACAGTTTTTTCTAGCTGCTGGTTGGTTTTTCTGGCGTTGTTGAGAATCGCCTTGTAATTCGACTGGTTAAGATTCTCTTTCCCGAGCATCTCTAGCAAAGAACCCAAATTGGTAATGGGCGCTTTTAGATCATCTGCTGTGCTGTATGAAAAATGGATGAATTGTTCAATTTCTGCCTGAGAATAGGCTAAGCGATCTGCCATGCCATTAAATGACTCTACAATGTCGCTAGTTATGCTGTTTGAGCTCAATTTAATCTTTGCATCGTAGTTTCCTGATCCTATCCTTTCAGCTCCGGTTCTTATATCCTCCAACGGACGCCAAATGCGATAACTAAAAGTATAGACAGCTAAAAGGGACAATATCACAAACAATAAGGTGAGTGTAACAATCCACTTCATAGAAAGCACTTCTTCTTGCTCTACTACTTTCACCAATGCTTCAGTAAACATTTCATGACGCATCAAAACTCCCTCCACTTGCTTGTTGAATTGATCTTCTTCTGCTTCTACCCGCTCTGAGGCAAACACAGCTTCTTCAATTCTTCTTTCCTCCAATAAGTTGATTACTTCCAAAGCATGTGTTTCATAACTGGTATGATCGCTTTCCAGCTTCTTTATAGAGAGAAGTAAACCCTTTAATTTGATGCGCTGCGCCTCCTGCTGTGTTTGTTTCAATGCATCCGTGACTTCCTGTTCGGCCTCTAGTAAATCAACATCTACCAACTGTGCTAAATATCTAAAGGTACTGTCTGCCTCAGCAAAGCCCTGAAGAGCGATATCACTATTGGTTTCAAGCTCCTCAGAATACCTTATTGCTCTTTCAAATGCAATCGCTTGCTCCAATTGATTCGTTTCAATTTGAGTCAGAATTTCTATGATTGGTAAATCAATATTGGCGACATCATCAATGTCTTTATGAGTGGCCACAATTCTGAGTAGGCTAAAAGCGCCAATTATCAAAATCAGGAAAATGATAAAGGTGCTTCGGCGAAGAATTATTTCTTTAATTCGATTAGGTCTTCGGGTCATGGTGAATGCTCGAGCGTAATTTCAGGTTTGGAGCGACTAATCTAATTCAATTTTGGCGGTCATGACTCGAATAGCATCATCAAGATTCATCGTTTCAATTTTTAACTGCTGAAGAAGCTCTTCGTAAGTCTCTCTGCTTTCCCAGTTTAATTTAATCAAATCAATCAGTGCGAGTATGGTAGAGAGCGGGTGCCTGATACTATGTGAGGTGTAAAAAGCGTGATCAGAAAGCTTACGTGCGAGTTTTTCTTTCTCCCTTTCTTCGCCTTTTAGCGAGCTCAGTTCATTTCTATGGAGAAAGTCTTCTTTCAAACGCAATAAAGCATCGTAGCATTGGCTGATCATAGAGGCGCCTGTAATTAGAATGAGTTTGTCCTGATCTGCAAAATCTTTGTTGGCTTGCCACTCTACTGAAATAACTCCAAAAAGCCTATTGTCATTCCAAACCTGGATGCAGGCCCAGGATCTTAGACGATTTTTAAGCAAGTAATCAATGGCGAATTCCTCATAATTCTCGGTGGAATCATTACTCTCAATATAGATAAACTCTTGCTCCTTTAGTTGCTCCATAAATGCTGGGAAACTTGCCTTATCTAGTGCTTGACCAACAGACGGACGATTACTTTCCGTATCAAAAGACTGAATACTTTCAAATTCATCTTTCTCTGAGCGATAAAGCCAAAATGAAGCGCGAGAGGCACTTGTTGATTTACACACAACAGGAATCAGTTCAATAACAAAGTCTTTAAACTTTCCGCCCTGCAAAGCTTCCGATCTGGTAAGCTCCAATATAGCATCTGCTTTCTGCGTGTTTTGTTGATTCATAAATGTCTGAAAAATGAAGGTATAGAAGATATTCGAAAAAAGGAATCTTCAATCTATTTAGCAAATAGATCCTCATCGTTTTTAAACGCTTTAAACTCCAGTGCGTTTCCAGATGGATCAGAAAAAAACATCGTTGCCTGCTCGCCAACCTCACCTTCAAACCTTACATAGGGTTCTATGATAAAACTCACTTTAGCCGCTTTTAGCCTTGCAGACAATGACTCCCAATCTGACCATTCAAGAACAACACCAAAATGAGGAACTGGAACAGCCTTATCATCGACCGGATTGACATTTGCTTTATCAATGTTATCTACTTTATGGATGACAAACTGGTGGCCGTAAAAATTAAAATCTACCCAGCAATCAGATGAACGACCTTCGTCAAAACCCATAACCTCCCTGTAAAAGACTCGGGTTTCCTCTAAGTCTTTTACCGGAACGGCTAAATGAAATGGTCGTAAAGTACTCATTACCCTAAAAATGGATATCTGTAATCAGTTGGTGAAACAAACGTTTCCTTGATCGTTCGCGCACTTACCCATCTCATCAAGTTCATCATTGCTCCGGCTTTATCGTTAGTACCAGAACCTCTTGCACCACCAAATGGCTGTTGTCCAACCACGGCTCCAGTTGGCTTATCGTTAATGTAGAAGTTGCCTGCAGCATTTCTAAGCTTGTATGTAGCTAAATCAACCGCGTATCTGTCTTTGCTAAAAATAGCTCCTGTAAGTGCATAAGGAGAGGTTTGATCCACAACATCAAGTGTTTCTTCAAACTTGTTCTCATCATATACATGAATAGTGAGTACCGGACCGAAGATTTCTTCACACATGGTTCTGTACTTAGGATCTTTTGCTTCTATCACAGTCGGCTCAACAAACCACCCTTTAGAATCATCGTAGTTTCCACCTGCAATTATCTCTGCATCTTTATCTGCTTTGGCCTGATCGATATACGCCGAAATTTTCTTGAAAGCCACTCCATCTATTACCGCGTTAACAAAGTTTGATGGGTCTTCAGGAGATCCCATTTTGATTGATTTCAAATCCTCAATCATGAATTTCTTTACGTCGGCCCAAAGGTTTGATGGCACATACGCTCTAGACGCAGCGCTACATTTTTGTCCCTGAAATTCGAAGGCCCCTCTAACTAGACCAGTTGCTAGTTCTTTTGCGTCTGCAGATTTATGAGCAACAACAAAGTCTTTTCCTCCAGTCTCACCAACAATTCTCGGATAAGTCTTGTAGGTATCAAGGTTTGCTCCAATGGTTTTCCAAAGAGTTTTAAATACACCTGTACTTCCCGTGAAGTGTAATCCAGCAAAGTCAGGATGATTAAATACAACATCTCCCGCCACGGGTCCATCCACATATATAAGGTTGATTACGCCATCAGGTAATCCTGCTTTTTTGAATACCTCCATAATTACCTGTGCAGAATAAACTTGCGTATAACTTGGTTTCCACACGATGGTATTTCCAAGCATGGCAGGTGCCGCTGGTAAGTTTCCGGAAATGGCCGTAAAGTTGAATGGAGTAATAGCGAAAAGGAATCCTTCAAGTGGTCTATATTCCATCCTGTTCCAAATACCTTCAGAAGAGATTGGCTGCTGCATATACAGCTCCTGCATAAATGAGACATTGAATCTTAAAAAATCAATAAACTCACAAGCCGCATCTATTTCAGCCTGATGCACATTTTTTCCTTGTCCCAACATAGTAGCCGCATTGATCTTGGCTCTGTAAGGTCCGGCGATTAAGTCTGCCGCCTTCAGAAAGATGCTCGCTCTATTTTCCCAAGTCATTTTCTCCCAATCTTGCTTTGCGCCAAGGGCTGCATCAATTGCACCCTTAACGTGAGAGGCGTCTCCCTCAGAAAAATGACCAAGCACGTGCTGATGATCGTGTGGGCAGGTCATTGGTATTTTGTTGTCTGTATGAACCTCCTTATCGCCAATGTACATTGGCACTTCGATTTGCTGGTTATACATCTCTTTATATTTAGCCAATAGCTCTTCACGCGGTGCAGTTCCGGGAGCATAACTTAGAATTGGCTCATTGATTGGTTCAGGTATAAAAAAATTTCCTTTTGGCATCTCTCTTTCATTTATAGATAGGAGCGCAAAAGTAAGGCGAATAGTTCAAAAAAAATCCTGTGAGAGAGTCAGAAATATCTTGTGATCTAAAGTAGCTTCAAAAGCTCCATGTGAGATTGAATGGTAAAATCCGCTAATGATTTTTTTCTTCCGGAAGGATCATAAAATACTGTTTTCATCCCAAAATCTCTTGCTCCCTGAATGTCTGTACGCGGGTTGTCTCCTATCATGATGCTCTCAGACTTTCCTGCCTGTGCTTCTTTTAAAGAATATTCAAAAATCCCTGGGCTTGGTTTACGTGAATCTGAGCACTCAGATGTCACCATCACCTTAAAGAATTTTGTAATGCCTGAGCTACTTAATTTCCTGTTTTGAGCATCTAAAAATCCATTTGTAATGATGTGAAGTTCATACTTGCCAGATAGATAATGAAGTGCGGTCAGTGCATCTTCCATTAGGTATGGCTTCTGAGAGCAATTATTCAGAAAGTAAGCGGACGCTTCTTCGGATTTTATTTCATCTATCCCGGTCGAAGTAAATATCTCGCTAAACCTTTGTGTTTTTATGTATTCACGATCAATCAAACCGTCATTGTATTTGACCCATAGTTTGTTATTTACTTCATAAAAAGTGTTGACAAACTTCTTTATGGTCAGACCGGATTTGGATAATTCCAACTGAGTATAAATTTCCGACAAAGTTTCATGAGCGCTTCGATCGTAATCCCACAGTGTATGATCAAGATCGAAGAAAATGTGTTTGATTCCCTTCACCTATTATATTTTTTCGCCTCTATCTTATTCTTTGCAAGCGCAAGATTAGCATTCATTGTATTATATATCTCAAGATCTTTACGCAGAACTGGATCTTTACTTAAAAACTCAAAGATCTGGCTAACCATATCATATCCTTCTTCTTTGATACTGTAAAAAACCCACTGGTCAAATTTTCGATAAGTGACCAAACCAGCATTTTTCAAATACGTAATATGACGTGAAGTCTTTGTTTGGGTAAAATCTAAGATTGCTTCCAGGTCAGAAATACAAAGTTCTTCCTGGCGGTACAAAAGATGAATGA
Organism: Ekhidna algicida; assembly: GCF_051379705.1. Lineage (GTDB taxonomy): Bacteria > Bacteroidota > Bacteroidia > Cytophagales > Cyclobacteriaceae > Ekhidna. Next base: position 1,832,452 of record NZ_CP179868.1, read on the forward strand.
TACGCGTACGGGACTCATCCGAAAATGACTTGAAAATCTGGGTGCCATAAGACAAGTTGAAATTCTTGAGCCTCATTTTTTCACTACTTTTACCGAAGTTAAACTTTTATTGGCTAAAACTCTTTAATAGAATAGATAAAGGAACCGATTTGAGATATATACTGATTCTTACATTTTTTGTTGTGGCATTGACTCAGCTCAATGCCCAAGAACGTGCTGAAAAAGTCATTCAGTTTACCGGAGTGGTCTTTGGTGTGGATAGCACCTCAGTTGTGCCCGGCACACATGTTTATATCCCAAAATCAGGAAGAGGAACTACCACCAATCCTTACGGATTCTTTTCATTGCCCGTATTAGAGGGCGATAGTGTTTTGTTTAGTGCCGTTGGATATAAAAGAGCTTATTATATTGTTCCTGAGCATGATAAGGAATCCAGTCTCCGCGTAATTATTGCATTGCAGGAAGACATCCAGTTTCTTGAAGAAGTAGAAATTCGTCCTTACCCAACCGAAAGTATGTTTAAGGAAGCATTGATAAGCATGGAGCTACCTGATCAAAAAGAATACGCCAACATTTATCAGTGGCTAAATAGTCAAGTGATGACGCAGGCCTATCAGAACTTACCTGCGTCACCAAATGCTAATCATCAATATTTTATGCAGCTACAGCGACAATCGTACATTAATCGCTACTCTCCTCCACAAAATCAATTGCTAAATCCTTTCGCTTGGGCAAATTTCATTAACTCACTCAAGCGAAAGAAATAGGGAATTAACTAGCAGACTGTAGCGCTTGAGCAACCTCTTGCACTTTTCTCCAAACTCTGAACGTATTCTTGTAGCAGATTTTTTCTATTTCCTCTGGAGAATATCCCCGCTGCAATAGCTCTTTAATCAAGTTTGGGTATGTTGATACATCTTTAAGACCTTTTGGCAGGCTATCACCAACACCATCATAATCAGATCCAAAAGCCACATGATCGATCCCCACCAGACTCACCACATGATCGATGTGATCAGCTACTTTTTGCACGTCTTCATACACATCATTGTCCAATGCATACTGATTCGCGTATGCGGTATAAACAGAATCATCCGCCGCTAAGCTATTTTCAGCTCTATAGTTCGTAAGGTCCTCACGCATTTTATCAAACTTGTCTCTTGACTCTTTTGAAAGAAATGTTGACCCAAAGTTGATGTGAATCACTCCGCCATTTTCTGCCATAGCTTTTATTAAATCATCAGGCATGTTTCTTTCAAATCCCGGGGTAAACTTTCGGGCGGAGGAGTGTGAAGCAATCACAGGCGCCTGGGTAAGTCTTAAAGCATCGTAAGCAGCACTGTCTGTCACATGTGAAATATCCACCATAATGCCCCATTTATTCATTTCTGCAATTACTTGTTCACCAAATGGACTTACACCATTCCATGTATATGTGGTGTCATATGATGAGTCGCATATCTGATTGTCTTTGGAGTGTGTCAACGTTATATATCTAATGCCTCTATCAGCGAAGTACTTCACATTGCTAATATCATCTTCAATCGGCGCTCCATTTTCCATACCCATTGGTAAAGAAATGAGTCCTTGCTGGAAATTAACTTCAATATCTGCAGGAGTATCTGCCATGCCAAACATTTCCGGAAATGTTTCAGGAACACGTGAAACCATATCTATTAATGAATCCGCGAAATCTTTTGCTCCTCCGGTTTCCTGATATCTGGATGGAACATAAATAGACATAAACGGAGCATCTAATCCTCCTCTTCTGGCCTTTGGAAAGTCAAAGTTTCCAGCCGTCTCCACAGAAACGTCTTCCACTGTTTTAGTAATCATAAAGCCTTTTACATTCATTCGATAGGGTAGATCTACGTGTCCATCCACAATAATAAATGCCTGCGCAAGCGAATCGGCCATAGCTGTCAACTCTTCGTCCGACATTTCTGCTATGCTTTTGGCTTCTTTGGGCGCTGGTGAACAGCCAATCATGACTGCCACAAATAATGTTATTGAAATAAGTTTTTTAGGTAAAAAATCCATGTTGTGTTTCAAATTGATTGATTTCGACAAAAATACCCAATTGCGTCCATAACAGACTATCGGTAAAATAGGATTGCCCGTGTTACATTTTTTTGATATTTTACAGTCAAATGCGAAGGACTTTAGTTCTTCTTATTTGATATGATACGTTGAGTTTTTAAAAAATTGTGACATTTTTGTGTTCGGAGTATTTCCCCGCACCTAATAAACAGACGCTATGACTGACCCTATTTCACTTGAACTACTAACTAATTGGAACAAATACGGCGGATATCTTGCCATGGCTGTGGCTGGAGTCGGAGTGTTAATTTTGATAGGACACTATCTGAAATTACTTGCAACAGGAGACTATAAGACAAGGTATGACTACATCAACATGCATGAGATTAACATGCTGTGGAATGGAGCATTGCTAATCATCGTTGGTGGTACACTTTACTTCAATACGATTTTTGGTGAATCAACTTGGTTATGGTTTTTCGTGAGACTCTTCATGAGTTCCATGTTTGCCGTTATTCTTGGTGTAATCATCCAAAACGTGTTGAAATTCTATTATCCGTTTTTCATCGAAAAGCGTTTGAAGAAATTGAGATATACTCCTAGAACATCTCCAGATGGGAGAAAAATGAAATTACTTAGTGAAGAAGAAGAAGATGTATATCTAGATGAAGGTATGCAGGCTGAAGAAGATGCTTTTTCTGTGGATTATGATGTGTGGATTGACGAGCAGTCTGGCTTTACTAAGATCGAAAAATACAATGGTAGACTTCACGCACTTCAGTGCCACAACTGTAACTATCAGACATTAAAAGTAGATCGAGAGGAAGTCATTCAAACTGCTAGCGAAACTGAGGAAGGGGAATTAATGAAGTACTATGCTTGTGGGTATTGCGGACACAAGGAACGCAAGTCTTTTAAAATAGCGAGGCTAAAGTCTGGAGAAGCTGTTTAATCAGAAAAAACCGAATAGAAATATAACCCTGACAAATGTCAGGGTTTTTTTATGCCTAAAGTTTAATGCATATGTTTTGTGGTTCGGAGAAGAATCTTAGAGCTTCGCTTCCTCCTTCCCTTCCAATGCCAGAATCTTTCATTCCTCCGAAAGGCGTCCTAAGGTCACGAAGGAGCCAGCAATTCACCCAAATGATTCCTGACTGGACAGCATGAGAAACTCGATGTGCACGTTTTAGATCTGATGTCCATAGTGTACATGACAAACCGTACCTTGTAGAGTTCGCAATATCAATTGCCTCCTCTTCAGTTTTAAATGGATTAAGCGTAACAACAGGCCCAAAAATTTCTTCAAGGTTGGTTCTGCAGTTTTTATCTAGACCCTCAATAACAGTGGGTTCGTAATAGAAGCCTTCTCTTTCCAGTTGCTTCCCACCATGCAATATTTTTCCGCCTTCTTCCTGGGCTAACTTCACGTAAGAGTCTACTTTGTTTAAATGTGCTTCAGAAACCAATGCGCCTAGATTGGATCGGGCATCCATCGGGTCACCTACAACGAGTTTCTGGCATTCATCAAGAAATTTTTGTTTGAATTCCTCATAGATGGATTCTTCTATCAAAATTCTAGAACCACAAAGGCAAATTTCTCCCTGATTTGTAAAGGAGCTTTTAACGCTTGTTTTAACAGCTTCTTCCAAATCACAGTCAGCGAAAATGATGTTTGGATTTTTTCCTCCGAGCTCCAACGAAACTTTCTTGAATTTTTGAGAAGCTGTGGCTCCTACCACCTTTCCTGTTGCTGTTCCTCCCGTAAAAGATATGGCTTTGGTAGCTTCATGTTCGACAATCGCCTGACCGATTCCCTTTCCCTCACCATGCAAAATGTTTAAAACACCAGGAGGCATTCCAGCTTCGTTGGCCAACTTGCCAAGTAAGAAGGCTGTCATTGGAGTTAGTTCTGATGGCTTAGCCACTACACAATTACCCATCGCAAGCGCGGGAGCTATTTTCCATGAAAAAAGATACAATGGTAAATTCCAAGGTGAAATACACCCAACAATACCGATTGGAGCTCTTCTAGTGTAGTTGACCATGAACCCTTCAGAAACTTGTGCTTCTGTTGAAAAATTAACGATGGCTGAAGCGTAAAAACGAAAGTTTGTACTTGCTCTGGGGATATCAACGGCTTTTGCAAGCCATAACGGCTTTCCATTGTCGCGACTTTCCATTAAGGCTAAGTCGTCCAGATTGGATTCAATTAAATCTGCCAGCTTGTGGAGTATCCTGCTTCGCTTATCAACAGACATTGTACTCCATATTGGAAAAGCCTCCTTTGCCGCATCTACTGCCAACACGAGATCTTCCAGTGAAGAATTTGGTATTTGAGCGAACACTTTCCCCGTGCCAGGCTCTACATTGTCGATGTATTGACCCTTGATCGGGTCTATGTATTTTCCATTAATAAAATTTTGAATTTTCTGCATTGTATTAGATTGAACCGGTTCGTCCCCCATCAATTCTTAAACTAGTACCATTAATATATGCTCCACTGTTACTACACAAGAGTCCCGCATAGGCAGCAATTTCGGAAGGTTCTCCAAATCTTCCTGTGGGTATGGTTTTTTTCATTTCAGCTTCAATCTCAGTTTCTGATCTTCCTTGGCTCTTCGATTTTCCAGCGACCAGACTTTCAATTCTAGCAGTATTAATAAATCCAGGCAAAATATTATTCACTGTAATCCCAAATTGTCCTAGCTCATTTGCAAGAGTTTTTGCCCATGATGCCATTGCGCCTCGTACAGTATTGCTTACACCCAATCCTGATATTGGCACTTTTACTGAAGTTGAGATAATATTAACTACTCGTCCAAAATTCGCTTCTTTCATCCCAGGCAGTAATAACCTTATTAGTGTATGACTCACATGTAGGTGTCGCCTCATAGCCACGTCAAAAGCTGAAAGATCAGCCTCTGCCAGTGGTCCGGGAGCTGGACCTCCTGAGTTATTGACAAGTATTTGATAGGATCCTTTTTCCAAAGCTTTTGATACTTCATTCTTTACTGATGGAAGATTATCAAAATCAGCAACCAGATAGTCATGATCCCCGGGGGATAGCTGTTGCAGTGCATTCTTCAAGGACTCTTCATTTCTCGCAAACAGGGTCACATTCGCTCCCATTTCACTTAATTCCTTTGCTATCGCGAGTCCCATGCCCTGGGAACTACCACAAACCAAAGCTCTTCTTCCTTTCAGGTCTAAATCCATAAATTTTTCCTAACTTTTCTTCAAAAATAAACATCTCTGACATGGCGATAAAAAGACCGTTCAACCTACAAAAATGGATAGATGAAAATAGGGCCTTACTTAAACCCCCAGTAGGGAACAAAAATCTATATAAAGAGGCTGGAGACTATATAGTAATGATTGTGGGTGGACCCAATGCTCGGAAAGATTACCATTACAACGAAACGGAAGAATTATTTTATCAGCTAGAAGGGGATATTGAAGTTACTATTCAAGAAGATGGAAAGGCAGTTAAAGTTCCTATCAAAGAAGGCGAGATGTATCTTCATCCGGCTAGAGTCCCACACTCTCCCGCCAGGCCAGAGAATACTGTAGGGCTTGTGATTGAGCGGAAAAGAGAAGGAGGACATACAGATGGTTTAATGTGGTTTTGTGATCATTGTAATCACAAGCTTCACGATACTTACTTCCACTTAGAGGATGTAGAAAAAGATTTTCAGCCAAGATTTCGAGAGTTTTTCAATTCGGAAGAGTTAAGAACTTGCGATAATTGCGGTGAAGCAATGGAAACTGATCCTAGATTCACTGATTAAGAAGACATTTTGAAGGAAAAAGCAATTAAAAGAGCGGAAGAGCTCGATTCTACAGATTCATTATCCACATTCCGATCTCAATTTTACTTTCCACAACGAGATGGAAAAGACTGTATCTATTTATGTGGAAATTCGCTCGGCTTACAGCCAAAATCAACTTCTGTATTTGTCAATGAGGAACTAAAGAATTGGCAAAAACGGGGAGTAGAAGGCCATTTTACTGGAAATAAGCCTTGGGTGAGCTATCACAAAAATTCAAAAGCTTCTTTAGCGAAAATTGTTGGTGCCAAAGAGCATGAGGTGGTAGCAATGAATAACCTCACAACAAATCTACACCTTGCAATGGCTTCTTTCTATCAGCCAGAAGGTAAACGGAGCAAAATTCTTATTGAGAGAGGCGCTTTTCCCTCAGACTTTTACGCTGTTTACTCGCGCATTGAGAATAGTGGATTTGACGTAAAAAAGAACCTTATTGAATTGGAATCTTCTGATGAATCGGAAAATATAAGTACTAAGGAAATTGTTGATAAAATTGTAGAGCTGGGGGATGAATTAGCCTTAGTTATGCTTCCTGGGGTTCAATATTATACCGGGCAATTCTTCGACATCAAATCAATAACCGAAGCGGCGCATAATGTAGGTGCCAATGCCGGTTTTGACCTTGCCCACGCAGTTGGAAACGTGCCCCTTCAACTACACGAGCACAACGTTGATTTTGCTGTTTGGTGCACATACAAGTATTTAAATTCAGGTCCAGGAGGTGTTGGAGGTCTTTTTATCCACCAACGAAATGCAAAAAACAAAGAATTAACCAGACTCTCAGGTTGGTGGGGCCATGATTCAGAGGCAAGGTTCAAAATGAATAATCAGGTTAACCCCATCCCAACAGTGGATGGCTGGCAGCTGAGCAATGTAAATATCCTATCGCATGCAGCACATCTTGCTTCACTCAAACTATTTGATGATGCTGGTATTGAAAATTTAAGAGCTAAGAGTCTGAAGTTGACAGACTTTATGGAGCTACTCATTCTTGAGTCTGACGTACTGGAAGGCCAAATTAGAATCATCACTCCATCAAAACATGACGAGCGTGGTGCTCAGCTATCCGTGTACCTTCTCAACCATGGGAAGAGTGTATTTGAATATCTAATTGCTCACGGGGTGATTTTGGATTGGCGGGAGCCTAATGTGATTCGAGTGGCACCTGTTCCGCTTTACAACTCGTTTGCTGATGCTGTGAATTTTGTAACAATACTTGAAGACGCAATACTCAATGAAGGATAAAATAAGCATCGTTGGTGCGGGACTGGTAGGGTCTTTATTGGCCGTAATTCTGAAACAGAAAGGATTCCACGTTCAGGTTTTCGAAAAAAGAAAAGATCCTCGTACATCAGGCGTATCTGAGGGAAGATCTATTAATCTGGCATTGTCAGACAGGGGAATCCGCCCGCTTAAACTAGCAGGCGTATATGAGAAAATTGAGCCCTATCTCATTCCAATGAATGGCCGAATGATGCATGATCAAGCTGGTGAATTGACTTTTCAGTCTTATGGAAAAGAGGGGCAGTTTATCAATTCAGTATCAAGAGGCCAGCTCAATAAATTGCTTATCGAAAGTGCTGAGCAAGCAGGTGTGGAGGTATTTTTTGATCACAAATGCAGTGATATTCAATTTGATACAAACACCATTTTTTTTGAAAATGGAAAACAGATCGAATCTAATTTGATTGTTGGAACCGATGGTGCATTTTCAGCAATACGTAAAAAATTACAATTTACGGATAGGTTCAACTTTTCGCAACACTATATCGAGCATGGATATAAAGAGCTTGAGATTAAACCAAAAGAAGGGGGATTTAGATTAGAACCTAATTATCTGCATATATGGCCAAGAGGGAACTTCATGTTGATAGCGCTGCCCAATGCAGATAAAACGTTCACTTGCACACTTTTCTTCCCATTTGAAGGCAGTCCATCATTTGCTGCACTTACGACTAAAGAAGAAGTTGATGCCTTTTTCAAAGAGTACTTCAGCGATGCACAGGAATTGATACCTGACTTATCTGATCAATTTTTTAAAAATCCTACTTCATCATTAGTGACCACAAAGTGTGAGCCATGGCACAAGCAACGGAGTATTCTACTTGGTGACGCAGCTCATGCAATAGTTCCGTTTTATGGCCAAGGAATGAACTCCGGGTTTGAAGACGTCAGGCTATTTGTAGAAATGGCAGAGGAGATGAGTTGGGAATGGGATAAAATATTACCTGCTTATTCATCTACTCGAAAGAAAAATGCTGATGCCATTTCGGAGCTTGCTTTGCACAATTTTATTGAAATGCGTGATCATGTTGCCGATCCTGATTTTCTCCGAAGGAAGGAGCTTGAGTCGAAAATTCAAGAAAGATATCCAGCGGAATGGATTCCACTTTATAGCATGGTTACATTTTCAGATATTCCTTATTCAGAAGCATTGAGGCTTGGCAAACTCCAGAAAAAAGTGATGGATGAAGTCTTAAAACTGGAGACATCAGAAGTAAACTATGAAAAGATAATTGATAGATTTAATGCTCTAAAGAAAGGCGACTAGATAATTTATCAATCGCTCGCTGCTCTTCATGTGCTATTCCATCTGCTGCATTCGCAAACAAATACATTGCCTCATACACGAATTCTTTTTCGCCAGGATGCTCTTCAAGATAGCTTTTAAGCGTATTTAAGAATTTCTTTTCCCATTTATCTATATTCTCAAGAAGATATCTGAATTCGGTTCGAAAAAGCGTCTCTATTTTCTCCGCGTTTGAGTTAGGTATTTGATCAAGGTACAACAAGGCAAGACCTTTGGAAATATTTAATACTCCATCCCATTCTTCAGGATCTAGCTTACCATCACTCATACACACAAGCAGCGATGGGTAAATTTTCAGTATATAAGTGAATTGATCAATTGAAAGATCAGATTTTCTTGTCTTGTGATATTCTTCTAATAATATCTCATGCTGATTTTTCATACTAGGGGTGGATTATTTTTTGGCTAAAGATAGGACTGTTTAAAATATATACCACACATTTAACAGAAGTAACCTCGGGGTTTTTTTAACCAACGGATACCGCTACTGAATAATGGTTTCATCTGAAATTTCTTGTTCCAAAATTTCCTTATAGTTCTGATATATATCAAGTATCTGAACTACGTATGCAACTGGCTCAGAGCCTCTGCAATAACCATATTCTACAACAGGGTCATTAAAATATTTAGATTTAGACTTCTTCAATAAATAGCCGCTCACATCATCCCAGCTTTCAACATTGCCTCCATATTTTTCCGTTAGCCGAACTGCATCTTGCAAATGGCCAAGTCCTACATTATAGGATGCCAATATAAATTTTAACCGTTCATCTTCATTCTCAATCTTATCAGCCCACTGATTTTGTAGCCATTCCAGGTGCTTCCTGCCAGCATAAATATTTTGAGTAGGGTCGTACAGACTTCTAACATCATATTCTCTACCAGTTCTCGGCATGACTTGCATTAGTCCAATTGCCCCTGCCCATGACTTTGCATTTTCATCAAACTTTGACTCTCTATAAATCTGGGCTGCAAGTAGCAGCCAATCCCACCCCAATTCATCCGCTGCGTCTTGAATCAAGGAATCATATGGAGATATTGCCTCTCCTCTGATTGAAGAATATTTGCTTCTCGATCTCATCAAAGCTGATTTGGAGCTCCTGAAATACTTATCGTAGATAACATAATAATCGGTGGTCTTCCGCATGCGCTCTATCCAATCATTCAGGGCTAGCAGAAGCTGATTAGAATTCTTTCTAACTCCCCAGGCGATTTGAGTAGGAAAACTCACTGGTGTCTTTATATCAAGGTTCCTATAATAGGTTGAATTCACCAATGCAATATTCTCTTCGGCTACTGTATAATCAATCTTTCCTTCGGCTACCTGTTTGATTAGTGTCTCTGTTTCTACATTGGTGTCTCCGGGTACAATTAAGATATCACCGCCAATCTCATCGGATAAATTCATCATTCGATCATGATATGACGAATGAGGTCTTACCACAACCTCTTTACCTATCAAATCCACTGGGTTGCGTAATAACTCAGCTTCTATTTCGTGAAGCTTCATCTGCCTCCAGTTTTTGGGTTTCCTTTGGATCAAGACCTGTCTCTGCAAATTGTGATAATGGGTAAAAGCGATCCTTTTTTTTCGTTCTTTCGTTACCGTAAGGTTGTAGGCAAGGATGTCACCTTCACCAGCATTTAGTTTATTAAATCCTTCGCCGATATTTTGGGTAATATTAATACGTAACTGCAGCCCTTGCTCCTGACAAAACAATTTAAGGAGCTCATATTCATAGCCCATGGTTTTGCCTTTGTAGACAAATAACCCTGTAGAACTATTATCAATTATGGCTGTGATATAACCTCTCTCCTTGATTTGTTCTAAATCAAGATCCACAATATATTCCTCTCTCTCAGGGTATTGATTGTTTGCCTTAGAAGTTGATTTCTTGCAAGAGACAATCATTAATAATAGAAGGGAGAATAAAGCGGCGATTTTTAAATTACTCCTCATATGTATTCTTAAAATACGAAAAAAATCTCTCTTTCAAGATTTTCACGATGAGTCACTTCAGATTAAAGGACCGACTCTTGATATGAGATGTGTGCGTATACTGCCTTTTTGATTGCTTCAGCATCGTATTCGCATTCTCTATGAAGCTGTGGTTGATCACCATGCTCAACAATACGATCCGGAATGCCTAATCTTTTGATTGAAGCTTTGTAATTATTATCTGCAGCAAATTCTAATACTGCAGATCCAAAGCCTCCCATGATACAGCCATCCTCTACAGTGATCACTGATTTATGATTTCTGAAAATTTCGTGTAGAAGGGTTTCATCCAGTGGTTTTACAAAACGCATGTCATAAACTGATGGATTCAAACCTTCTAAACTCAATTCTTCTGCTGCACTTAATGCATAGTTTCCAACCTGACCAATGGAAAGAATGGCAATATCTTCTCCCTGCACCAAACGTCTTCCTTTCCCGATTTCAATTTTTTTCATCTCAGTTCTCCACTCTGGCATTGTTCCAGCTCCACGTGGGTATCTGATCGAAAATGGCCCGTTATGCTCACTTGCAGTGTACATGAGGTTTCGAAGTTCAGCCTCGTTCATGGGCGCAGAAACAACGATATTAGGAATACATCTCATATACGCAACATCGTAGGCTCCATGATGTGTGGGTCCATCGGCACCTGCTACTCCGGCTCTATCCATACAGAATATAACAGGCAAGTTCTGAATACAGACATCATGAATAACCTGATCATATGCCCGTTGCATAAATGTGCTGTAAATGTTACAGAATGGAATCATTCCCTGAGTGGCAAGCCCAGCAGAAAATGTAACTGCATGCTGCTCAGCTATACCTACATCGTATGCTCTTTCCGGAATAGCCTCCATCATGATTTTCATAGAGGATCCCGATGGCATTGCCGGTGTGATCCCGACGATCTTTTCATTTTTCTCAGCCAACTCCACTAAAGTATGCCCAAAAACATCTTGAAATTTAGGTGGCTGAGGTGTCTCGTGTTTCTTTTTATTGATGGCACCCGTGATTTTATCAAACGTGCCTGGGGCATGCCATAGTGTTTGATCTTTTTCGGCTAATTCGTATCCCTTTCCTTTTACTGTCAGGCAGTGAAGGATCTTAGGTCCTGGAATCTTCTTCAAATCCTCCATCACATCTACTAAATGATTCACATCATGACCGTCAATAGGGCCGAAATAGCGAAGATTGAGAGATTCAAAAAGATTGCTTTGCTTTAACAAAAAACTCTTCATTGAGTTCTCGACCTTGGCGGCTATATCTTGGGCATTAGGGCCAAACTTGCTGATTTTACCTAATAATTTCCAGATTTCGTCCCGCACCTTATTGTAAGTTTGGCTGGTTGTGATATCGGTCAAATAATCTTTGAGTGCACCTACATTGGGATCAATAGACATGCAATTGTCATTCAAAACTATGAGCAAATTCGAATTACTCACACCTGCATGGTTCATTGCCTCGAAAGCAAGACCACCAGTCATGGCTCCATCACCAATTACCGCTATATGCTGCTTCTCATTATCGTTTTGTAGTCGAGAGGCTTCGGCCATGCCCAGCGCCGCTGATATTGATGTAGATGAGTGACCTACCCCAAAAGTGTCGTACTCACTTTCACTTCTTTTGGGGAATCCTGAAATTCCTTTGTACTTCCTGTTTGTGTGAAAGGTTTCTTTACGGCCGGTTAGAATTTTGTGGCCATAAGCTTGATGCCCAACATCCCAGACTAGTTGATCTTGAGGTGTATTAAATACATAATGAAGAGCTACGGTAAGTTCCGTTACACCAAGGCTTGCGCCAAAGTGACCTCCATAAACAGACACATTATCTATGATGAAGTCTCTTAGTTCGTGACATACTTGGGCTAGTTGCCTTACATCTAGCTTCTTCAGGTCGTCCGGTGAGTTAATCTCGGCTAAAAGATGTCCTGGTTTAATCTCCATTTTCTAAGGTATTTCTTCCAAACGCTCCTAAGCCAGGATTGTTTGAAACAGCTCTTTATCCTTTTGGATAGTTTGCAAAACTAAGCATTCGACAGAAAGGTAAATTAATCCCGGGGAAATTCCATATTGTCGGTAATTTTGAGTTGTGGTGCAGGATGAAAAATTTGAAATAAAACTCGAGCTCTTCGAAGGGCCTTTTGATTTGCTTCTCTTCTTTATTGAAAGAGACGAGCTGGATATATATGATATCCCAATAGCGAAGATTACTGATGATTTTTTAAAATACATTGAGCACCTTGAAAAGCTAAATGTAGAAGTAGCAAGTGAATTCATATTGGTTGCGGCCACATTGATGCGGATCAAAGCAAAAATGTTACTTCCACGTCCTGTGATTGATGAGGAAGGCAACGAAATTGATCCCAGAGAAGAACTTATTAAACATCTTCTGGAATATAAGAAATACAAGTCTGTAGTAGCCACCCTTGCTGAAATGGAAGCTGAAAGGCTGGATAGAGAAAAGCGAGGCAATCTTAAAAAGGAAATCAAAAAGCTTTCAGAGACCATCAATGTAGAGGCAGAAATGCAAGATTTGGATCTCTACAAGATGATGAAGGTTTTTCAGAAGGTAATGAAGCGCTATGAGTTTGAGCAAAACAAACCTATTCACAAGGTAGTGCAGTATCCATACACCATTGAAAAGCAGAAAGCAAAACTGATGGAACGTCTCGTTTATGGAAAGAAGCTTTCGTTTACTGAGATGATCGATGAAAAGCCCGAGAAAATTCTAGTCATTTATAACTTTCTATCTATTCTCGAACTACTTCAGCTGAAGCAGATTGTAATTTCTCTCGGGGAAGGTTTTAACAACTTTTGGATCGAGCGGCGTGATGAGTCGCTTACTGAAGCCCAATAAAAAAAGCCTGCGAATATCACAGGCTTTCAATTTTTACTTTTTTATTCTTCTTAGAATCTCTCAGTTGCAGAGAAGAAAAAGCTCGCCTCGATTGCTGCATTTTCATCAGAATCAGAACCATGAATCGCATTTGCCTCGATAGAAGTGGCAAATTGCTTCCTGATAGTTCCTTCTGCTGCTTCAGCAGGATTGGTTGCGCCAATAAGATTTCTAAAATCTTCAACAGCATTTTCTTTTTCAAGTACCATTGCGATTATAGGGCCTGAAGACATATATGAAACCAAATCATTGTAAAATGGTCGCTCTTTATGTACTTCGTAGAATTGTCCTGCCCGCTCAGCTGATAGCTTTGTAAGCTTAGCTGCTTCAACTCTAAATCCTGCTTCTTCAATTATCTTGATGATTGCACCAGAATTTCCTGCCCCAAATGCATCGGGCTTAATCATTGTAAATGTCTTTTTTCCAGCCATTATTCGTATTTTTTCGCTTCTAAAATTCGCCGCAAAAATAAGAGATTCTTGAAGAGTTTGCCCGGCTTTCGTGTGTTTTATAAATGTTACTAATTTTGCCGTTCACTTTTGCCCGTCTTGGGCATTTTTTATGAAGGACACACAGGCGTTAAAGGACTTCCTACAAATCCCTAAAAAGATCGTCATTACTACCCATGCAAATCCTGATGCAGATGCACTTGGGTCTTCGTTGGGTTTACATCACTTTCTAGTCAGTCTTGGGCACGATGTATATACCATAGTTCCAAATAGTTATCCTGACTTCCTGGAATGGATGCCGGGTAATTCGCTGGTAATCAATTACGAAAAGTCAAAAGATCGATCTGACAGACTACTCAATGAGGCAGAATTATTATTCTGTCTTGATTTCTCTGGGTTTGGAAGAATCAAAGAGATGAAAGAAATCGCATCAAGCGTTTCAGCAAAAGTTGCCTTAGTAGATCATCATTTAAATCCAGAAATAAAGCCTGATTTCGATTTCTGGAACGACAAGTCTGCTGCTACTGCAGAGCTTATTTTTGACCTCATTGTAGATTACAGCGGATTGAAAGCCATTAGTGTGGATGTCGCAGAATGCCTCTATGCCGGTGTAATGACTGATACCGGATCGTTCAAGCATAACTCCACTACTTCAAAAGTGCATCGGATGGTCGCGGACCTGATCGATCTGGGAGCTGATGTAAACAAAGTAAGTCGTCTCATTTATGACACTAATTCCCTGCACAGGTTGAAATTTCTTGGTCATGCATTGGCTGAGAAACTGCAAGTAATTGAGGATTCGAGAGTAGCATACTTTGTGATTGAAGAAGAAGACTTTAAAGATTTTAGGCTTAAGCAGGGAGATACTGAAGGATTGGTCAATTACGCTCTTTCAATCAAAGGCATAGTAGTTGCGGCAATTATTATAGAACGAGAAAATGAAATAAAACTTTCTTTCAGGAGCATTGGGGACTTTGCTGTGAATAAATTCGCGGAAGAATATTTTAGCGGTGGAGGTCATAAAAATGCTTCAGGAGGTATGTCTGAGCTTTCCCTGGAAGAGACAGAGAAAAAATTTAAAGAATTAATAGAAAAAGATATTTTAAAAACACGCATTAAATGAAAAAATTAGGATACGTAGTACTTGCACTCACACTTGTTGCATGTGGTGGAAATTCGTTTGAAACAGAAGGAGGCACAACCGTTACTTATTTGAAGAAAGGCGAAGGTGTTTTATCTCAGGATAGTACTGAAATCTCCTTCTTCAACCTTAAATACGACACTGAAAGTGGCTATGAAATTTTTGCTACAAATGAGCCTGCACCCATGAGAGTTGGCGGTAGTTTCTCAGAAAATGGAGGTGAGCTTTTTAAAATATTACCAAAATTAGTTGTAGGCGATAGCGTCACTTTCAAGATTACGGCATCTGACCTTTTTGAGAATACATTTAGAGCACCTCTCCCTGACTCAATTCCAGCTGCAAGTAAAATCGCATTCTTTATCTCATTGGAAAAGCTGCAATCTCAAAGCGAGTACTATAGGGAATCTGCATTAAAGCAGAAGGAGTTCATGGAAAGCATTATAGATACTACCCAGCTTAGGATCGATTTGAATATCTTAAATGATTATTATAAAACAAACAACATTGAGCTTACAACTACCACTGAAAATGGCATTGGAATTGTTATAACAGAAGCGGGTAACGGCCCAAAACCTGAGCTTGGCCAAGCGATGCAAGTCAAGTATGCTGGATATATGCTAGATGGAAGGGATTTTGATTCAGGTACTTATCCAGTTCAGCTTTATCTTACCTCAGTCATTTTAGGCTGGCATGAAGGTCTAGCGCAATTAAATGAGGGTGCCAAAGCAACATTATACATTCCTAGCCCTTTAGGGTATGGTCCTCGAAGGCGAAGTGATGTTATTGTAGAGAACTCAATTTTGGTATTCGACGTAGAGTTAGTAGAAATAGGAGATTAATTGATGAAAAAGGGATTATTTGTAATAATAGCCGCCTTGGTTCTGATGGCCTGTGGTGATGGTAATGTTGTCATCCAGGTAGACCCCTCAATTCAACTTGAGGAAGATAGCACTATCATAGCGGAATACATGGAAGATAAAGGCTATGATAATTTCAAGACTACTACCTCAGGAGTTCGATACATAATTCTAGAAGAAGGTTCCGGCTTACCGATAGATGAAAGTGATATTGTTACTTTCGATTATGTTGGAATGCTTACCAACGATTCTATTTTTGATACCTCAATTCAAGCCATTGGTGATAGCATCAGAAACGTTGAAGACATTCCTGATAAATTTTCTACGACATTTTCAGAAAACAAGATTTACTCTCCTTTTACAATTACTTATGCCGCCTCAGGATGGACAATCAACGGTCAATTTGTACGTGGCTTTTCTGATGGTGTCTCAGCCACCTTTAAGGAATTGAACGTAGGTGGGCGTGCCCTTGTGGCTATGCCTTCTGAATTAGGTTATGGTGCCGGAACCAGAGGGCTTATAATTCCGGCAAATGCTGTTTTAGTCTTTGAGTTTTTTCCTACAGAAGTTACCAAGCAGTAAAATGAAGATTTGCTTTGCCTCGCATAATGAAAACAAGGTAAAGGAGATGAATAAGATCATGCCAGAGAGTATCTCTATTCTCAGTTTAAATGATCTGGGTCTTGAAGATGAAATTGCCGAAACCGGAGATTCACTCGAAGAGAATTCGCACATTAAGGCTCAGTACGTGTTCGATAAGAAAGGACTTCCTGTTTTTGCTGATGATAGTGGATTGGTTGTGAAGGCGCTAAATGGTGAGCCAGGGGTATATTCTGCAAGATATGCAGGCCCTGAGAAGGATGATGAAAAAAATATGAATCTCCTTTTGGATCGTCTCGAGTCGCACATGGATCGCTCCGCAGAGTTCCAAACTGTGATTACTTATATCAGTCCTGAAGGAGCGTTTATACAATTCAAAGGAGCTATTGAAGGAACGATTACAAATGAAAAGAAAGGGCTCAATGGCTTTGGGTATGATCCAATTTTTCAACCTCGGGGTTATGACGAAACGTTCGCGGAGCTGCCACAAGAGGAAAAAAATAAAATTTCGCACCGCGCCAAGGCTTTAAAAAAACTTCTTGATCACCTTCAAAAACATCATGGCTAAACCAATCATTGTAGGTATCTCCGGAGGAAGTGGATCTGGAAAAACGCTCTTCATGAAGAATCTCATGTCCGAATTGAGAGATGCTTCACTACTTTCGATGGATAACTACTATGTTGAGATTTCCAAACAAAAAAAAGATGCGCAGGGCATTGAAAACTTTGATCGTCTGGAATCGATAGATCATGATAAATATGTCAGTGATCTAAAAAAGCTTATCAACGGAGAATCCATATCATTCAAGGAATATACTTTTAATAGGGATGAGGACGAAGCAAAGACAATAACTGTAGAAAGTAGACCAGTTATTCTTGTAGAGGGAATATTTGTACTTCATGTAGAGGAAATTCGAGAGCTGCTCGAATTGAAGCTTTATGTAGAAGCACCACATTACCTGATGATGAAGAGACGTATTATTCGAGATGCCAATGAGCGTGGTTATGATCTAGAAGACGTTTTATACAGATATGAACATCATGTGACTCCCTCATTCAAGAGATTTATCGAGCCCTCAAAGCGCTGGGCTGATCTCATTATTCCGAATCATGACAATTTTGATGTCGCACTAAAAGTAATTTCTACTTTTCTTAACCGGTGATTTTACTACATTTGCCGCACTTTGAAGATTTCTAAGTACATATCAGCTCGTTTTTTACAGGCCATTTTTGGTATCTTGCTAGCATTATTTGTGCTGACACAGGCTGCCATTGTGCCTGAACAAGTTGCAGATAAGCAAGAACAGACTGACACTGAAGAAGATGAAGTACAGCAAATAACCAAATCAGCTGCAGTTCAATCTTCCTCAATTCAAATTAATCTTGATTATCAATCATACCTGCTTACTGAGGTTTTCTATCAGGATAGAGAAAAAGAAAAGGTTCCAGATGTTAAGCTTTTGGTGCCGTCTGCTCAAAAGGCTCTTAAGGTTCTTTTTCGGAGTATTATTTCTCCAAATGCTCCCTGAGGAACACACTCTCACATCACATTTTAATCATACTTTTTAAAAATATTCATTCAGCCTGAATTTCAGGCTAAACCATTATAATCATGAAAAACAAAGGATTTATAGTATTCTTAACAATACTAATCTCACTGCTCTGCATCTATTATTTGTCGTTTACTTACATCTCTCAAAACATCCAGAAAGGGGCTGTAACCGCGACTCAATCAACTGATGGAACATTAAACGTATCTGAAAAGCAACGTTACCTTGATTCCATCTGGAACGAACCCGTATACAACCTATTCGGAATCGATTATACCTATAAGGAAATAAAGGAAACAGAGCTTAACCTTGGACTTGACCTTCAGGGTGGTATGCACGTAACGTTGGAGGTATCTCCTATCGATATCCTAAAAGGTCTTAGCGGAAACAGTGCTGACGCTGATTTTCTCGCAGCTTTAGATCAGGCGCGTCAAAATGTAAAAGGAACACAACTCAATTTTGTTGAGGAATTTTACAGCGAGTTTAAAGAACAGGCGCCTCAAAAAGAATTGGCTCAAATCTTTGCAACAGCAGCAAACAGAGGCAGAATCAGCCTTCAAAGCACCGATGCTGAAATCTTGGATATTATTGACACGGAAGTAGAAAGTGCCATCGATCGGTCTTTCAACATCCTAAGAACCAGGATTGACAGATTTGGTACTTCTCAGCCGAATATCCAAAGACTACAGGGCACTGGTCGAATTCAAATCGAACTTCCTGGGATAGACAATCCAGCCAGGGTGAGAAAACTACTTCAAGGAGTTGCAAAACTTGAATTTTGGGAAGTACATCAGCAGCAAGAGGTGGCTCCAGTTTTGGTAGCTATGAACAAAGTGATTGCTGATGAAATTAGAGCTAATCCTTCCTCTATTGATCTTTCTGATGAAGAGAAACAAACGAAAGATGACCTTACTGCACTGCTAGGTGCTGGGGATGAATCTGACTCATTGGCCACCAGCCCTGAGGACTCTCTGCAAAAAGCAAGACTAGACTCTTTAATCAGTACGCGTAACTCTCCATTATTTGATTTGATGGTAAATGCTGCTGGCTATGGCGGGCTTATCTACAATGTAAAAGACACTGCAAAAATAAATCGGATGCTTGAGCGTGACGATGTACAGTCAGTAATTCCAGCTACGATGAAGTTCCTTTGGGATGTCCAGCCAAAAGAAAAAGGCGAGGATCTGACAGGACCCGACTTATTGGAATTATATCCTATCCGTACAAATAGAAGCGGAAAGGCCACACTTACCGGAGAAGCCATCTCTAGTGCTGCTGCCTCACTAAACGAGCGAGCAGAGCCAGAGGTAACTATGCAAATGAATGCGTCCGGTTCAAGAATCTGGGGAAAGATGACAAGAGAGAATATCGGTCAGCGGATCGCCATAGTACTTGATAACTATGTGTTCTCGGCGCCTTACGTTCGCGGAGAAATTCCTAATGGAAGCTCATCCATCGAAGGCGGATTCCAGGAAATTGAAGAGGCAAAAGATCTTGCCAACATCTTGAAAGCAGGTTCACTTCCGGCACCAACCACGATCGTGGAAGATGTGGTGGTAGGACCTACACTTGGTAAAGTAGCTCAGGATCAAGGATTGAACTCAATCTTAGTTGGATTGGTCATCGTGATCATATTCATGGTAGTATATTATGCGAAAGGTGGTTTGATTGCGAATTTGGCATTATTCTTCAATGTATTCTTCATTATGGGAATTTTGGCTCAATTCGGAACGTCCTTGACACTTCCTGGAATTGCAGGTATTGTGCTGACGATCGGTATGGCCATTGATGCAAACGTGCTGATTTTCGAAAGAATCAAAGAAGAACTCAGAAATGGTTCCGGGCTTAAAGCAGCAATTTCATCAGGCTACTCTAAGGCTTACTGGTCTATTTTTGATGCGAATGTTACCACATTAATTGTTGGATTTATCCTGTTCACCTTGGGTCAAGGGCCTGTTAAAGGTTTTGCCATTACATTAATGATTGGTATCGTATGTTCATTCTTTAGTGCGGTATTCATCACCCGAGTGATTGTGGAAGCTTTTTCTAAAAAAGGAGATAACTCTAAACTCTCTTTTGCAAATGCTTTCTCAAGAAATGCGCTTACCAACCTAAAGTTTGATTTCCTGAGCAAGCGAAAACTTGCCTATACATTTAGTACCATTTTTATAGGTATTGGTATCGTAGCGATGATTGTGAAAGGAATCACACTGGGTGTTGATTTCAAAGGTGGACGCTCATATGTTATCACATTTGATGAAGCTAAAAGTCCTACCGAAATAAAAACTTCACTTGGCAATTACTTTGAAAATGCCGGCACCGAAGTTAAAACTTTTGGAGCTGACAATATCCTTAAAATCACAACTTCATTTAAAATAGATGATGAAAGCGATGAAGCAGACTCACAGGTGAGAGAGGAGCTTATCAGAGGACTTTCTGAGTCTACAGGACTTGCTTTCATTGAAGATGGATCTCAGTTGGGTGAAGGGAACTTTACCATTTCAAGTTCATCAAAAGTGGGGGCTACCATTGCGGATGACATTAAGAATTCATCCTACAAGTCGGCAATCTTCGCCTTGGTTTGCATCTTCATTTATATCGTATTTCGATTTAGAAAATGGCAATTCGGTCTTGGTGCGATCATCGCACTATTCCACGATACAATGTTTGTATTGTCCGCATTTGCCATAGCTAATATGTTGGGCATATCTTTCGAAGCGGATCAGGTATTCGTAGCAGCTATCTTGACAATCATTGGTTACTCCATTAACGATACCGTGGTTGTATTTGACAGAATCAGGGAAAATATGGGAATCAAGTCAGGCTCTGAATTGATCCCTGTTTTCAACGAATCTCTAAACAGTACAATCAGTAGAACATTCATTACTTCTGTTACCACATTGATTGTAGTAATCGTATTGTTCTTGTTTGGAGGTGCCGTGCTTCAGGGATTCTCGTTTGCTCTGTTGGTTGGTATTATTGTCGGTACTTACTCTTCAATATTCATTGCAACACCGATTGTAATTGATTTGAACAAGAAGAAGAGCTAAAGCATTAGCTAATTAATAATCAAAAGCCCTCATTTGCTGACAATGCAAATGAGGGCTTTTTTGTGACCATAAGTATTTTCCTTAAATTCAAGCTACCAAATCACTACAACGCAAAATGGGTAAATATCCAATCTATGCCTTTGTGGCTCTATTCTTCATTGGAATTATAAAACTCCTGCAGGTAACTGCATTCGACGTTGAAAAATACAATAAGAATAAGAAGCTAAGCTTTGCTAAACCTGAAAAAGAATCAACCATACCCTATAAGAAGGAAGGTGAAGAAGCAAAGATTCCAACTGAAGTAGTAGAAAAACCCGATAATAGCACACCAATAATTTCAGAGGATACCGCTAATCAGGAACAAAGCGATGAGCTGGATGAAAGCTTCAGTGATAGTGCTACTGAAGACAATACATCAGAAAATCCAACGCGGGAAGCAACAAGAAATTCCTATGGAAACTTATCAGAGCTTAAAAATCTGTACCTAGCTCCCAAGATTGCAAATCTTCCTCCTGGTCAGCTAAGAGAAGATGTGGTAATCAGATATTACCGACATGATCAAGATGACGATAAGGTTTATGTGCTAAAGGAGCTTGGCTATTATATTCATGAGAAAGAAGCGAATGAAACTGCCGGGCTTGGCAGCAATGTGCTGTATTATGGCGATGACGTAAAAATCGAAGATATTCAGATCGTTGCTTACACGCTTCTGGAAAAGGGATTACCTATAAAAGCAATTATACCTACTCAATTTAGCTGGAAGTCCAATTCAATTGAGATTGGTACCGACACGTTACTCCTAAATAACGCTAACCTCTCCCGAGCAGAAATACAGAATTTTAGCAAGTGAATCGCCACTCAATAAACTATACGGAAATCTTCAAAGTCTTGTAAGGAAATTTTTTCTGTTTTTACGTCATCCACTTTTGATATCGGAGATCCTATCCAACACCATTTCGTAAATTCTGCAACCTTATCTTCAGGACCAAATACCTCAATTAAAACAGATCCATCTGATTCATTTCGCACCCATCCAGTCAGGTCAAGACTGACTGCTTTCTCTTTCGTTGAAACTCTAAAAAAAACACCCTGAACTCTTCCTTTCACTTGGATGCGAGAACCTATCATATCGATTCTTTCGCCAATCTTTTATGCATGTCGCCAGCTTTCATCAAGGCGGCACTTCCGTACCAAGGATGAAGCTCCATTATCAACCTACCTGCCTGAATCGCAGGATCTGTTTTCGTTAGCTCCTCAGCTTCTTCCACAGTCTCGACCGCAAAAATGTAGATTCCTTTTACTTCCCAATCGTCGAAAAAAGGTCCGGCCATTACTAACTTCCCACCCTCAGCCATCCGAGTTATGTTGTCTAGATGCGCTCGTTGCAATCTTGCTGCCTCTGTAGAGTCTTGATCTCTATTTGGCCCTTCCTTCAAGAAAGCCATTACGTATCTACGCATGCCATAGTCATCAGCACCCGTCTCAGCAGCCAAAGTGGAATCATAAACCGGAATATCAGTTGTCACTGGTTCTTTTTGTGGTTTTTGTGATTTCTCACAAGCAGTGATTCCGATAAATATTAAGATTAATAAAAGAAGCTTTTTCATAAGGAGGGTTTTTTCTCCTAATTTCTACAAATCAACCTTCTTCTGCAACCACTTCTTTTACCTCTGGCACCATTCTCTTTAGTAGATTCTCGATACCATTTTTTAATGTGATGGTAGATGAAGGACATCCACTGCATGAACCTTGAAGGGTTACTGTAACTATACCGTCTTTATAAGAAGATAATTTTATTGCACCTCCGTCCATCTCAACAGCAGGCTTTATATACTCTTCTAAAACTCCTTTTATTTTCGCCTCGGCATCATCTCCTGTCAACTCTTCATCAATATTGTCTTTGATCTCTTCGGTCAAAATCGACTTACCTTCAAGTAGAAAATCTTTGATGAACTGCTGTACTCCCGCTTTTACTTCAAACCATTCGATATCCTCCTTTTTAGTCACGGTTATGAAATTACTCATATAGAATACACCCGTTATGAAGTCAAATTCCTCAAAAAGAGCCTTCGCAAGCGGCGCTTCGCCTGTACTCTCTTCATTAGGAAAGTCCCTACTAATACCTTCCGGCATCAGCATGAAGTTTACCACAAACTTTAGAGAATTGGGGTTTGGGTTTGATTCTGTGTAAATATTGACAGCTTTTGGTGCTTCAGTCGTCTGCATAGTTTCTGTGTTTAGCAATACAATTGTAAAGTTCGTAGAAAAGTTCGAAAGTAGCTTGGGGGATATGCGTTATAAGAGTACCATACTTATAATAATCGTTATTTATCACCCTAAATCACAAAGCTATGGTTACCAAACGAATGCAAATCTCATTTTTCATTGGTGTTCTCACCATTGTAACACTCGGATTATGTGTAATTGTGTCTCTGTGTATACTTTCCTAAAAAGGAAAATCGATAAAATCCGCTGTTAAAAGTGGATTTCTTGCCAGTTGTCGAAATTTTTTGCATACCTGATTGGTCTATTGTACCATTAACTACCAATAGCCTCATTTATGAAAAAAAATCTGGTGAGTTTGTTTCTAACAGTTTTGGCTGTGATGGGATTCGGTTTAATACTAATGATCCGAATGATCACGAGTGCCTAATCTTCAGCGTGTGGAGTCAACTCTCCCTCTGTTTTGGCAATTAGCGTAGCTACGGTAGCGTCACCCGTTACATTGGTGACAGTTCTACACATATCCAAAAATCTATCTACCGGAAAGATGATAGCGACCCATGCAGGATTTAAGCCTACTGACTGCAAAACCACAATCATCATGATCAATCCCGCACTTGGCACTGCAGCGGCTCCAATGGAGGCAAGTGATGCTGTTAAAACAATGGTCAATTGTTGGCCAATGGTAAGATCAATAAAGTGCAATTGTGCCATAAATATTACTGCAACTGCCTGATGAAGACTTGTCCCATCCATATTTACCGTAGCGCCAATTGGTAGTACGAAACTGGATATTTTTTTAGGTACACCCAGACCTTTTTCTACGCATTCCATTGTAACAGGCAGCGTTGCTGCACTTGAGCTTGTAGAAAATGCCAAGAATTGCGCAGGACTCATTTTTTTGAAGAAGTCTTTGTAAGAAAAACCCTTCACCAACAACTTTAAAATCAATGGATACAATATGAATATCACGAAAAACAGACCTCCTAAAAGAGTAAGTGAATAAGAACCCAACCCGAGGAATATCTCAAAAACTTCAGCTGGTGTATCTGCCATTTTTGCAACTACTCCAGCCAGCAAGGCAAATACAAAAAATGGTGCTGCTTTCATTACTAAATCCACCATTTTGAGGAAGATAGAGTTGACGCTCTCAACAAATCCCACCACGGGTGCTACAGTATCCTTCGGTAGCAATACGATCGTCACTCCAAAGAAAATGGCAAAGAAAATTACCTGGAGCATGAGCTGATTATTGGAAATCGACAGAATGATGTTTTCTGGAACCATATCTACGATAAACTTAAGCGGAGAACTCTCTTTGGTTTGTTCTGCTTTGCTCATCTTATCTTCCAAATCTTTTCGCTCCTGTTCAGACATTTCTCGCTCGGCCTGCGAATCCGTCAAATACTTGCTGTATTCAGGATCTGAAAGGAATGATTTACCATCCTGCGAGAGCCCCATATTGTTGTCCTGAAGCCAGATTTCATATGAAAGTCGATTCTTGATTCTCTGAGTCTCATCTATGTGAGATCCCGGCTTTATCACATTCACAAAAAGAAGTCCAACTCCAATTGCCAAAAAGGTGGTAATCATATACGCTGAAACTGTCTTTGCTCCCAACCTGCCCAAGCTGGAAACGTCACTCAATCCGGAAATTCCGGTGATGATTGAAAAAAGAACCAAGGGTACCGCAATGAACTTCAGTAACCGGATGAATATAGTTCCAAAAGGGTCTATCCAATCAATGGTAAATTCATTCCACCCAAGGTAGCTGGAGGCGAATGCCCAGATTGTACCCAAGACTAATCCGATAACAATTTTGGTATGTAGAGGTAATTTTTTCATTGAGTTCTTAGTCATTTACGTGCGCCTTCAATATATCTTCATCAATTGCATCTTCTGTAGCTGCGACTACTACTGATACTGTTGCATCACCGCTTATATTGATCATGGTTCTAACCATATCCAAAATTCTTTCAGGTGCCATTATTAGTGCAATCCCTGCAGCTGGTATGCCTACTGCCTCCAAAACGATAACCAGCATTACCAGACCTGCGCCAGGAACTCCTGCTGTACCAACTGCAGCTAAAGTGGCTGTCAACACAATCATTAATTGAGAGCTAAGAGATAAATCCAATCCTAATGCCTGAGCAATGAAAACTGCCGACACACCCTGATACAGACTTGTTCCATTCATATTAATGGTAGCGCCTAATGGTAATACAAAGCTGCTTACTTCCTCGGATACTCCCAGATGTTTCTCCACACGATCCATAGTTACCGGAAGGGTGGCTGTACTTGAGCTTGTGCTAAATCCCAATAACATTGCAGGCCGCATACCTTTGAAAAAATCGAGTACATTGATTTTAGTAAAAGATCGAAGCAAAATAGGGTAGATCACCAACATCATGATCAACATACCCCCAATAACAGTCAGTGAGTACCAAAGAAGTGCATAGAGCAACTCCCAGGCTTTGGTTGGATCATCACCTGCTATTTCTATCATCAGTGAGGCTATCAATCCAAAAACACCATATGGTGCAATTAACATGATAAACTCCACCACCTTTATAATTATCTCATTGAGTCCATCGAAGAAGGCGATCACCGGTTTACTTTTTTCCTTAGGAACCTTCAACATAGCAATCCCTATAATTATGGCGAAAAAGACTACTTGAAGCATCGCGCTATTGCTGGTTGTGGCCAGGAATATGTTGTCGGGAACCATGTCTACCAGTGGTTGCAATGGGCCTCTTGATTTTACTTGCTCCGCAAAGTCGATCTTCCCAGCAGCATTAGAATTATACAATTCCATCAAGTTTGTCCGAGTAGATTCGGGAAGTTTATGACCCGGTTTCACCACAGCAACAATAGAGAGTCCAATGGTGATGGAAATTATCGTCGTTACGATGAAGATCAGTAAGGTTTTTCCGCCCATTCTGGTGAGCTTGGAGATATCCCCAATGTTTGCGACACCGATAATTAATGATGCCAAAACCAGTGGCACCGCAATCATTTTCAAGCCACGAATGAATATGGTTCCAATGGGTTTGATGTAATCAATGGTGAATCCTGACATGACTGGAAACTGAATGCAAAGCATGCCAAATCCAAGTCCCAAAGCCATTCCTATTAAGATCTTGGTGTGGAGGGGAAGCCGTTTAATCATTTGGAGGAGTTAGGTTCAAGTGAAAATTAATGATGTGTTAGCCTCGCAATTTATTGGTTTGAGCTAATAAATAGAAATCTGCCATGACGATAGCCGACATTGCCTCCACTATTGGTACCGCACGGGGTACAACGCATGGATCATGCCTTCCTTTTCCACTTACTGTCGCAGCATTTCCTTCTTTATCAACACTCACTTGATCCTGCATGATCGTTGCTACAGGCTTGAAGGCTACATTAAAGTAAATGTCCTCACCATTCGAAATTCCTCCCTGAATTCCTCCCGAATGATTCGTCGTAGTTTGAATTTTTCCTTCTTTATTTTCAATCGAATCATTGTGCTGAGAACCACGCATTTCTGCACCATCAAATCCACTTCCCAATTCAAATCCTTTGACAGCATTGATAGACAACATCGCCTGACCCAATGACGCGCTCAATTTGGCAAACAAAGGTTCACCCAATCCAACTGGAACATTGGATATCACACCTGTGACCACCCCACCTATTGTATCTCGATCTTTTCTCACCTGATCTATGAGATCAAACATCTGTCGTGCCATCTCTGAATCCGGGCACCTCACATCGTTTGTTTCGGCATTAGATAGGTCAAGCTCATTGTATGTCTTTGACAGCTTCAAGCTTCCTACTTGAGAAACATAGGCTTGACATTTAATTCCGAGTTGATCAAGCATTAATTTGGCAATCGCTCCGGCAGCAACCCATCCTGCGGTGATCCGAGCTGAGCTTCTTCCACCTCCACGATAATCACGTATTCCATATTTTTCCTGATAGGTAAAGTCTGCGTGTGATGGCCGGAACACATTTTTGATATGGTCATAGTCTTTGCTTTTTTGATCTTGATTTTTGATCAAAATGGTAATCGGTGCACCCGTAGACTTTCCTTCAAAGACACCGGAAAAGAATTCAAAACCATCTGCTTCTTTTCGTTGTGTGGTGATTCGAGACTGACCCGGTTTGCGCCGATCAAGTTCTGATTGAATAAATTCTTCGTCTAATATTATTCCAGGAGGGCACCCATCAATTGTCACTCCGACACCAAGGCCGTGAGATTCTCCAAAGGAGGTGATTTTTAAAATATTGCCAAGTGTATTGCTCATGTATTATGCCGTTTTTTTAAACAGCAAATAGGCTGTGAAACCCAATGTTAAGGCAATAAAGATATTAACTATGATGGTAATCCAGCTATTCCCATCAATGGGTTTAAGCCCATTGTCTGCATCTGCTATCTGATCGTAAAAATCACCTAAGTCATTAGAGGCTATCGACAAGTTCTTTCTGCTTTCACCGGTCACGGAAAGCACATAATCAGACTTTAATGTATCATAGGTCTCCGTATCCGGATTGAAAAAAATCCACGAAAAGAAATCCGACATTTTATATTCACCCGGCTCATTCGGAATGGCATAAAAATCATATGCTTTTACACCTCTCACTTTGCCACTGGCTCTATTTATTTGCTGGGTCACATTTGGCGCATAAAAATCGAAATCGCTATCAGCTTCAGGCTTTGGTGGCTCAATCGCGGTGACATTACCTTCTCCAGCGATGTTAAACTTGTAGGTGAAGCTCTGACCGGTTTGCAATTCATTAGAGCTCAATTCCTCATTCAAACGATACTTGCCTACTGCTACCTGATCTCTAAGCGGATGTTGAGGTAACTCTTTTACTTTGACTGTTTTTTTCTTAGAATAAAATGTCTCAAAATCCTCTTGCCTGTTTCTACCAAAAAAAGATGGGTTCTTGGCGATTTTATACTTAATCATTTTTAACCCAATGGAAGGGAACTCGATATCCTGCTGAGTCAAGGGATAGTAGGCTGTTTGGTAGATCTTATATCTCGTATAGTTTCTGCCACCGATGGCAACCGGATCACCAGATATTTGGTCAATGCTAAAGTTTTCTTCCCAGCAGCTAGGTGGCTTCACAGTTTTCACAATCTCCGTGATTTGATTTGCTAAGTCGTAGAATCTCATTTCGGCTCGATTAGATTCTGCCACATAAAATGCCAACGTTGCTGTGAATCCTTCACCTACATACACTTCGTCTTTATCAAGCGTAAGTGCTACAAATGCATCAGCTTTGATGTCTACAAACTCATCAGTCTCAGATCTTCTTCCAAAAAATTCCGAAAATGGATCGCGTGTGGAATGTCCGGGTCTGCCCTGACGCTGCACTGCATCTCCAACAACAATTTGCGTTCCTTCAGATTTTACTTCCTTACCATTTATGGTTATAAAGAATGGCTCCAGAAGGAATGTGCCTTTTTCTGTAGCCTGATAGTTTTGTGTTAAGCTTTGGGTAGACGACATTTTGCCATTGACATAATTGGTTGTTGTAGAAGATGAGGTTCCACGCTTAATAAAACCTTCAATGGATGGAAAATCACTGTATTGCTTCAACCGGTCATTTTCTACCTGAATGGTGACGGTAAAATATTGATTGATCCCAATCTCATTCTCTCCAATTTTGACTGCCACGTCCTGAGAAAAAATATTTGTTGCAGATATTAAGATGACAGCACAACCTATCCAAAACTTGTTCGTTAATTTCATGTGTATTGTAATTTCAATGCATCTTTGAAATGTAATCAGCTTGAGCTGGTTCACTTCATTGCAGCCGCAATTTTTTTACTCAAACTAAATGTTATAATTAATCATTCGCTAAATCCAAACGCCAAATTTAAGGTGTGGGTTTGGTCATTAACAATTATTCACATGCTAGAGTACTTCAAAACTATTTTATCGAAAGTAAGCTTTGATAAGCGGCTTTTCGAGAAGGAACTTAGAAAAGCAATCAAAGCGCTAATCCCGGATGAAGTGTATGAATTGAAGGAATGGTGCTACGCCAAGTTTGGTACTAAATATGAGCCCATTCTTATATCTTGCTTCACTGAATAAATAAAAAGCCCCGATGTATCAACATCGGGGCTTTCTTTTTGTACTTCGCTTCTAATTTATTTCTTATTCTGAAATTTTTTGAGAATTTGCTCCATATGCTTTCCTGCTGCTTCTCTGCCGCCTAAACCATAAGAAAGAGCAACAGCCACAGCAATCGCACCAAGGGTAAGACCGAAAGCAAGCTCTACTATACTATTTGCAATTCCCATAGTGCGTAAGGCTATTGCCAAGAAAAGTCCTACAATGGCAACTCTTGCAATTCCAGCGACGAATGAATTGTTTTCAGAACCGCTCATTGATTTGTATATAATGGAGCTGAGGAAATTACCCATCACCAGGATAATCAGACCAAACAATACATTTCCAGATAGATTCAAGATCGTATGAAGAACTTCTGCCAAGCGATCGAGACCTAGCATCTCTACACCTGAAATTACTCCGAAAAATACCATAAAGAAGAAAATGACATTTGCGACAATGGAAGAAAGTTTCTGCTTACCTAAAACTGATTTCAACTGTAGTTTATCTACCAGTTTGTCAATACCAATATTGGCCAATAGGTCTTTCACAAATGACGTGATAAATCGTCCGCCTACAACAAATATTGTGATGATTAAAACAGCTCCAATGATGTTTGGAACTGAATCCAACATTTGATGTAATACATTATTCGCAGGGTTTGTAATTGCCTCCAAGTGGAGTGCGTTCAGCCCTTGAATGATGAAAGGGATAAAAATGACAATGAAAACAAGCTGCTGAATGAAATGTACCAGCTTATCAGTTTCTTTGAAGCCCATATTATTAGCAAGGCGGTCAAAGAAGCTTCCAGCCATTTTCACCAGATTCGATATAAATTTTGCAATGATGTAGCCAATAAATATGATGGCCATTCCTGCAAGGATATTCGGTATGAATCCCAGGAACTCATTCAGCATATTTCTGATCGGATCGAGGACATAGCTCACGCCAAGCATTTCAAGAACGATCAGCAAAATGATCAGCATCAGAACATAGTATACCAGATTGGCAATGAATTTATTGGTGTCTACGATGGTATTTCCCAATAAACGCTCATCCCACTCAGTCTTTTTCATCAAGCTATGCACTACTTTTCTCATAAGTATTGCAAATAGCCACCCAACAATCAGTACGACAACAGCGCCCACTACGCCTGGTAGGGAATCACTTACCGTATGAATTAATCGTTCTAAATAATCTGGCATTTCCATGGTTTAGGTTGGTTTAGTTAAAATGATTCTTCTATAAATCCAAATATAGACATTTTAGCAACCAACCAGGATCGGTCCAAGGAGGTATTAATCCATCACACGACCGTCTTCTAGCTGGATGACGCGCGAGCCATATTCAGCAAATTTTTCGTTATGCGTAACTTGAATAATGCTCATGCCTTCATCATGGAGTTGCTTCAAGACATCCATAACCTCCTCCCCTTGAGAAGAATGAAGATTCCCTGTTGGCTCATCGGCTAGTAGTAGCTGCGGCTTTCCAATAATTGCACGAACCACACCAACTAGTTGCTGTTGTCCTCCGGACAGTTGTTCCGGAAAGAGATCCTTTTTTGCCACCATGTTGAACCTGTCTAGCATTTCGGCAATCATGCTTGCACGCTCTTTTCCCTTGATCCCACGGTAGATTAGAGGTGTTTCGATGTTTTCATAAACGGTAAGTTCATCTATCAGGTGATAGGCCTGAAAAATGAATCCTATATGTTCTTTGTGAATTCTGGAGATTCGCTTCTCCCGAAGCTTATGTACAGGCTCATCCATGAAGTAATATTCTCCTTCAGATGGCTTATCCAGCATCCCAATAATATTTAGCAATGTTGATTTACCGGAACCTGACGGTCCCATAATGCTAACAAATTCACCTTCCTTTATTTCCAGATCAATGCCCTTTAGAATAAAGGTTCGCTGGTATTTTGATTCAATGAATTTGCTTACGTCTTTGAGGTTGATCATGTATTTGAGGTTTTTGACAAGCTAAACCTAACGAAATCAAATGAATTTAGATGCACTAATCATACTTGTATCCACCAGGATTTTCTTCGAGATTGACGCCAAGTCCTAAAACGATACGATTTACAAAATTGAAGTATGCGATTACCAGAGTGGCATCCAAAATTTCTCGGTCTGTAAATCCAGCTTTCTTAAGGGGTTTTACGAGCCCTGCATCTTCTGACTTTTCCGGATTTTCTGTTAGCTCTTTTGCAAATCGACATAGTGATTTTTCTTTTTCATCCAAAGGGGCGGCTTCAAAATCAACTTGAAACGCATCCAGCTTTTGGTCATCTCTCCAGAAATTTTTTACTGCTTCTAAATGGTGCACCTGACAGTATTCACATTTATTAGAAATGGAAACAATGACCGCCATCATTTCGCGGTGAACTCGTCTCAACGGCGATTTACCAAACATGATGGTCATGTATAATTCCATGTGGTTTACGATAGATTCCGGATTCAATGATTGGATTTTATGAACCTCCGCGATCTTACCTCGGCTTTTTATCAGGTCATCATAAATCTCTTTGAGTTCACCTTCTGCCTGATCAGGCTGTATTGTATCTATAAATGACATTACAATAAGTCGTTTGCAAGGTTTGCCAGCTCCGATCGCTCTCCTTTTTCAAGTGTGATGTGGGCAAACATTGGGTGGTCTTTGATTCGATCGATCAAATAGGATAGACCGTTTGATTGTGAGTCCAGATATGGCGTATCAATTTGATATATGTCACCAGTAAAAATGATCTTGGTGTTCTCGCCGGCTCGGGTAATAATGGTTTTTACCTCATGAGGTGTCAGGTTTTGTGCCTCATCTACAATAAAGAAGATATTGGATAAGCTTCTACCTCTTATGTATGCAAGCGGTGTGATCATCAATTTTTCCTGATTCACCATATCGGTGATCCGGGTAAATTCTTTGTCATTTTCCCGAAATTGATGTTGAATAAACTTGAGATTATCCCAAAGCGGCTCCATATATGGATTAAGCTTTGATTTAATATCTCCAGGCAGGTAACCAATATCTTTATTGCTTAATGGTACAATGGGTCTGGCTAGATATATCTGCTTGAAATTTCTACGCTGTTCCAAGGCGGATGCAAGCGCAAGCAGAGTCTTTCCAGTTCCTGCCACTCCATTGATGCTTACCAACTTAATCTCCGGATTGAGCATTGCATGCATGGCGAACGTTTGTTCTGCATTCTTTGGCTTGATGCCATAGACCATCTGCTTCTCGACCTTTTCTACACTATCCTCAATGGGATTGTAATAACCAAGCACCGAGTTCTTTTCGCTCTTAAGAATGAAGTAGTTATTGGCTGGAAATTTTTTCCGCTTCAATATTTTCTTTCTATCTATTACATTCTTTTTGAAAAGCTCATCTATGTGTTCTGAGTTGATATCTTCAAGCTCAGTCATTCCTGTGGTGAGGAGCGTATTTACGTTCTTGATTTTGCCTGTTTCGTAATCTTCGGCGGGCAACTCAAGCGATTTGGCTTTTAGTCTAAGGTTTATATCCTTAGAAACAAGGATTACCTTCCTTTTAGGCTCTTGCTCCTTTACAGTTAATGCTGCATTGAGAATGCGATGATCATTTTTACCGTCATTGAATATTTGAGTTGCATCCATGGTGCTGTCAGAATCCATGATCACCTTGAAGCAGCCCTTATTTTTTCCGTTTAGTGGTATCCAATCTTGAAGACTGTGATCTTTGGCCAATCGATCAAGCAAGCGAATAAACTCTCTCGCTTCAAAATTTTTGGTATCGTTCCCTTTCTTAAACTGATCCAATTCCTCAAGCACCGTAATAGGCAATCCTACGTCATGCTCAGCAAAGTTGAGAATGGAATCATGAGCGAATAAAATAACGGAAGTATCGAGTACAAAAATTTTCTTCTGCTTGGATTTAGCCATGCGGATGTAGTGGTTTAGTAGTTCCGAAAAGGATCATCCGTAATATTGGAGATTCACCTGAAAAAAAGAAGCGAATGGTGAGGAATTTGAGGAAAATTATTCGACTGGTGTAAAAATATCTCCGCCTTCCTTAGGCTCAATTTTTAAAGCACCAGATAAAGCTAAATCGATTAACTTATTAGAAGCAAGCTTCTTATTTAAACCACTCAGTTGTGAGAATTCTGCTAGTGTAATTCCGGAATGATCTTCGAAGTATTTGAAGAGCTCTTTGGTCTTACCTTCAAAAACAATTGGCTGATGAGGTCTCTTCTTTCTCTTTAAAATCTGTCTTACTTCATAGCTCGCCTGAATGGAATGATCGGCTGATCGTACAAAGGCTTTTCCATAGCGATGCTTCATATTTAAAAAGGCAAAATGTGGCTTTGTATGGCTCTCTTGAATGTGATAGTGCAATATCTCTACATCTTCTCTGACCTGAATCAACTCAACCTTGAAGTCAATGGCGGGACGGCACAATTCCTGAATCGCCTTGGTAAGGACAAACTCTTCATCTTCCGGATGCTTTAGTCCCGCAAGTGTTCCATTGTCATCGACCCCGATGAAGAGGTGGCCTCCATCAGAGTTGGCAAAAGCAACCACTTCCCGAATGATTTTCTCCGGATGATTCGCTTTTTTCTTAAACTCTACATATTGAGATTCTCCTCCATGAATTAGCCTCAGAACTTCTTTTACTTTTTCATGTGAGTTGCTGGTAGGATGTGGCCATATGGAAATTCTATCATTCTTCATCTCCTAACTCAGGCATGTTAAACATGCTTGTAAACAGGTCTTTGAATTGCATTCCTTGTTCCAGTTGATGCTTACTGAGCATACTGTATTCCGCTAATCCAAATAACGCAAACTCCATCAAAAAGTATTTAAATTCTTTATGTGGAGTTTTCTGATATTTATCTACAAGCTGCTCCAATCCCGGAATGCTTTTTAGCTCTTTTTGATATTCTTTTTCGCTGGCATCAAAGGTTAAATCTACCATGTTGCCTTTTTCAAACCAGTCCTTCAATTGTTCGTAAGGGTTTCCTGTGTCTTTTTTTCGTTCTTTCTCTGGATCTGGAAAGTAATTGATGAATTGAGATCGAATAGCTTTGCCTACAAGATTGTTTGCAACAATCCCCGGTCCTTCTTGCTCACCTTCATAGACTAGCTCTACTTTCCCTGTTATTGCCGGTATCACACCAATAAAATCGGTCAATCTTACACTTGTTCGCTCGTCACCACTAATCAACATTCGTCTCTCACAGGCGCTGACTAGATTTTCGTAGGCAGAAATAGTCAATCTCGCCGACACTCCACTTTTTGCATCCACATATTCGCTATCTCGCGCTTCCATGGCTATTTGTTCGACGAGATCTTTTGCAAGATCAAATATCTCTATCGAGTCAGATTGTTCTTTTGTCAAATTGGCCTCCTGATTGGTAATCTTTTTCCCAATTTCTATGGAAGAAGGATAGTGCGTGATAATCTGACTATCAATTCTGTCTTTCAACGGCGTGACTATTGACCCTCGATTCGTATAATCTTCCGGATTGGCTGTGAAAACAAACTGCACATCTAATGGCATTCTGAGCTTGAAGCCTCGGATCTGGATATCTCCCTCTTGAAGAATATTGAAGAGAGCTACTTGAATTCTTGCCTGAAGATCTGGCAGCTCATTAATTACAAAAATTCCTCTATGGGATCTTGGCACTAAGCCAAAGTGAATCACTCGTTCGTCAGAATACGGAAGCTTCAAGCTCGCCGCTTTGATTGGATCCACATCTCCAATTAAGTCTGCAATAGTTACATCAGGTGTAGCCAGCTTCTCCGTATATCGTTCGTCTCTATGCATCCAGCCAATAGGGGTGCTGTCTCCATGTTCCTCTACCTTATCTCGCGCCAGCTTTGAAATAGGATTCAACGGATCATCATTCAACGGAGCTCCTTTGACAACCGGTATGAACTCATCTAGCAACAATGTCATCATACGTGCCATTCGGGTTTTTGCCTGACCTCTTAGTCCAAGGAAATTGATGTTGTGCTTGGATAAAATGGCTCGTTCCACATCAGGAATAACTGTGTCTTCGTATCCCCAAATTCCCTCAAATATTTCCTTGCCATCTTTCTTCGATTGGATCAGGTTATCTCTAAGCTCTTGCTTAATCGATTTCGATTTGTAACCAGAGTTTTTTAATTCCCCAAGGGTACTGATCTTAAGTTGCTGTTCTGATGACAGGTCTTGATAATTCATGTATTAAAACTGTTATTTATGGCCTATGGCCTTAGAGATTCTTTCTTCTATTTCTTCGGTAATCTTCAAAAATAAGATTGCCTAGTCCTTGTAAGCTGCTGTAGTATGCATTGCCGTTATTTACCTCGGTGAATTCTTTGACAAACTCTTGCAAATACGGATCTGATGCAATCATAAAAGTGGTAATTGGCACATTGATCCGACGGCATTGTGCTGCGATATTAAGGGTTCGGTTCAGTATTTTCGGATCTAACCCAAAGCTATTTTTGTAATATTTAATCCCCTCTTTTAGGCAAGTAGGTTTACCATCTGTGATCATAAATATTTGCTTGTTTTTATTTTTTCTCCGTCTAAGTAAGTCCATTGCAAGTTCCAACCCAGCTACCGTATTTGTATGATACGGCCCAACATTTAGATACGGTAAGTCTTTAACTTCAATCTGCCAGGCATCATTGCCAAATACGATTACATCAAGGGTATCTTTTGGATACTTTCTTTTTACAAGTTCAGCCAATGCCATTGCTACCTTTTTAGCGGGTGTAATGCGGTCTTCACCGTATAAAATCATGGAATGACTTATATCAATCATCAAGACAGTAGAGGTCTGTGTCTTGTACTCACGTTCTCTTATTTCCAGATCATTCTCAGTGAGCATCAGATCATTCAATCCATGATTAATTTGAGCATTTCTTATGCTCTCTGTCATCTCAATCTGCTCAAGGGAATCGCCAAATTGAAACTCTCGATAATCTGAGGTGATCTCATCACCAGCTCCGGTATGATTCGTTTTATGACTTCCTCTTCCGGATTTTTTTAGTTTTCCAAAGATTTCTTCTAAAGCGCTTTTACGAATTTCCTGTTCGCTTTTTGCTGTAATTCTAAATTCTCCTTTTTCATTCTTATCGTCGATGTATCCTTTGTTTTTAAGGTCATCAATAAAGTTTCCAATGCCGTACTCTGCATTTGAGATTCCATGCTCACGATCCAGGTTTGTTAACCAGCTCAATGCTTCATTAACATCTCCTGAAGTGATTACCATCAATTGAAGAAAAATATTGAGCAGATTATCAAATGTATTTTGCTCCGGATTTTTCTCGGGAATGAATTCTGTAAATCGATATCCGATCATAGCATTAACTTAACTAAAAACACAGAGGAATGATTTCCTGAAGTGAAAGAATTATGAAAATCGAGAAATGTTAGGAGTACTTTACGCCTTTAATAAACGAAGATTACGTACAATTCATTTGGCCTGAAAAAAATATTACTGCAATGAATTGAGGATTTTTTCTGTTAAATTAACAGAACAGAACCTCCTATTATGCCTGGCAGAAGACCCATATTCGCTTCATTGATATCCAATTTATTTTGGGGTACTCGGGATTTTTTGTTTAAAGCTACACTAGAGCCAGCTTCTCCCGAAAAAAGAAAAGCTAAAGAGGCTAAAAAAGCCGCCAAACAAAAGAAGAAAGAAGACTGATTACTTTTTAGGCATGGTACGGAAAATCAAATCCCAAAAAGGAGAAGATACTCCGAATGCATTTCCCGGATCTTTGTAATGATGAATGCCGTGATGTACCCACAAAACCTTCCAAAAGTTTTTTGGTGGTTGGAATGCATGAACCATATAATGTACCCAAAGGTAGGATGCATACCCCATCAGGAATCCTGGTAAGAAGCCATACACATTGGTTCCCATAAACAATTGAAATAGAAAGAAAAATCCTGTGGACAATGCTAAGCTCAATGGAATAGGCATAGCGAGCCTATCCTTATCTTTGGGATAATCGTGGTGCACTCCATGAACAGCATATGCAAACTTCTCCTGTTTCTCCGTTTTTGGATTTAGGTGGAAAAGAAATCTATGCATAATATATTCTACTAAGGTGAACGACATAAAGCCTGCAATGAAGAGGAGTATCGCGTTCAATGCAGTTATATAGGATTGTTGGAAACCATAGATCATCAAACTAGAAGAAATGATTGTGAACAAGACTAGCGGCACTGCTATGTGAGTCCTCGTCAGCCTTTCCATGAACTTATTTTTAAAAAGCTCTTTCGTCCCTTTTGCGTGAGGTTTATTCTTTAGTTCCATTGCTTATTTTAGTTCAAGGCAAAATTAGGGAAAAGAAACCCTAATCTTTTACAAACTCTCTGTTAATGACTGTTTATGTTTTTCTAAAACTGAATCGTAGTAAGCCTCATATTTTGGTAGAATATTGTTTACATCAAATTCTTTTGCGCGTGCCAGTGCGCCTTTCTTGAATGATTCCAAGTTTTTATTGTCAAGGATATGGATCGCCTTTTCTACCATTGCATCCACGTCACCTACATTACAGACATAACCTGATTTACCCTCATTATTCAACTCAGGAAGTCCTCCGGCATTTGTTGAAATAACCGGAACCTCACACGCCATTGCTTCTAGCGCTGCAAGCCCGAAGCTTTCCTTTTCTGAAGTCATCAAGAACAGGTCGCTTACTGATAGCACCTCCTCCACTGCTTCTAGTTTTCCAAGGAATCTAATATCCTCAGTACATATTTCTCTCGCAATATCTTCCATTCTTTGGCGCTCCGGTCCATCGCCTATCAACAGTAGCTTTGATGGTATCACTTTTCTTACTTCACAAAAAACCTTAAGCACATCGTCCACCCGCTTTACTTTACGGAAATTGGAGGTATGTACTACCAGCTTTTCATCATTGGGACAAATGGCTTTTTTAAAATGATCCTTGGGCTGTTTTTT
The DNA here is from genome assembly GCF_051379705.1 of Ekhidna algicida. GTDB lineage: Bacteria > Bacteroidota > Bacteroidia > Cytophagales > Cyclobacteriaceae > Ekhidna. The sequence continues at coordinate 1,870,721 of NZ_CP179868.1, forward strand.
GAATCGATCAAGGTCAATGAAATTGGGGATCACTTCGATTGGAACGGAAATATCAAAATGTTCTAATGTATCATTCTTAAGGTCTTCGGAAACCGCTGTTACTCCATCGGATTTGTTTATGGAAAAGGTGACTACAGGTTCGTTGGTGGCATCCTTACCAACAATGGTAATGTCTGTTCCATGAAGGGTGGTTATGAACGGAATCTCATATCCTTTGGTCTTCAGGATTTGCTGCGCCATATAAGCGGCAGATGCGTGAGGAACAGCATAATGAACATGTAGTAAATCCAGCTTTTCATTCATAACCACATCTACCATCCTGCTAGCTAATGCCAGCTCATAAGGTGGATATTGAAAAAGTGGATACGATTTCACACTCACTTCATGGTAGTATAAATTTGGATTGAAGAAATCCAGCCGTGTAGGCTGAGAGTAGGTGATAAAGTGAATCTTGTGTCCTTTCTTAGCTAATGCTTTGCCAAGTTCAGTGGCCACTACTCCACTTCCACCATAAGTGGGATAACATACTATTCCTACCTTCATTTATTAGGTTTTTTCTTCAGTGGAGTTAAACCCCAAGTGTCGCGAATTAGTTTCGCTATTTGTAATTTTCGAGAGATTGATACAATACATCATGGATGTGTGTTCGGGTATTTAACTCCATCAATTTCCAGTTGTTTGCGTCTGGATAAATTCGATTTGATAGGAAAACATAAATCAAGTCTGCTTCCGGATCCGCCCAAACCATCGTTCCGGTAAACCCAGTGTGGCCATAGCTGCGGTCACTTGCTAACGATGATGCTGAATCTTTCTTTCCATCTTTTTTATCCCAGCCTAAGCCTCTCCTATTATTTTTAAAGTATCGTTCGTTTAGCTGCTCAATCGTGGCTTTGGACAGATAATGCCTTCCTCCATAAAAGCCATCATTCATAAACATATACATCATTTTAGCCAGGTCTTTGGCATTTGAAAACAGTCCTGCATGACCTGCCACGCCACCAAAAACCAGGGCATTTCTGTCGTGTACTTCACCCCAAACCTGGTAACTTCGATATCTATTGTCATACTCCGTAGGTGTGATGTCTTTGGGAGAAATTCCTTTTTGAATTGGGTTGAATGTGGTGTTTGATAATCCCATGGGTTGATAGAAATTTGTTTTTAAAAATTCTTCAAAGGATAAACCAGAAACCTGTTCTACTAATAAATGTAAAATCATAAAGCCTAGATCGCTGTAGCGGTATTCCTCAGGATTTTCAATCAGCTTAGAGCGAACAATAAAGCTTTTGAGCGAATCTGCCATGCTTGGATGGGGCTCCAATCCATAAGTTCGAATGTCCTTGGATTCATCTTCCGGCGTTTTATAATAAAAAGCATCTAACCGATCTCCATCCATCATCATGCTCCAAAAAGGCACATATGATTTTAAACCAGCATTATGTGAGAGCAGTTGACGAATCGTAATAGCTGATTTATTCGAGGACTTAAATTCGTCAAGATGCATGGCCAGCGAATCGTCAAGATTTATTTTTCTCTGATCAATCAATAACGCAATGGCAGGGAGTGTTGCCATCACTTTGGTGACGGACGCAATATCATATACCGTATGGTTAGAAACTGCCCGAAGGCTATCATACGTGAAATGTCCGTAAGCCTTTTCGACGATAATAGATCCATTTTTCACTACAGCCAATTGGATTCCCGGAGTAGCAAATCTTTTAATCGCATCTGCCGCGATGGAATCTATCCAGGTAAGATGGTGAGGGTTCAGTTCTTCTGTCTCTGGATCTGCATATCCAAGGTAGTGTAAATTTTCAATGGTTCGCGCATCTGGATGATCACTTCTTCCGATCATCCCTAAGGAACCAAACAACATTTTGGCGATGAGAGCATCTACGTTGGGGATCACAAGTTCTGGAAGTGAAATACCTGTTTCAAGGTCTTCAGAAATTCCTATCTGAATCGCTATATCACCCTTTTCCAGTATTCCCTCATTTCTTCTTCTGTCCACTATGCATGGTACTCCAGGCACTCTATAGTCCAATACCTGCACATACTGTCTGAGGCGTTGCTTCAGCTGCCGATCCATTCCCAAATAGGTAATAAGCTGATCACTCAATGGAAATACTTCCTCCGGGTCTATCGCTACTACGCTTGATGAAAAAATGGTCTTTGATAAAGAAAGGGGCATCTCATATGCAGGTATGAATTGAGTTGATTTCGATTTTTTAAGCTCATCGTAAAAAGTGGCAATATTTTCCGGGACGAGCTTATTACTCCACTTTTTCAATTTGCTGGTATTTCGATTTTGTTCGGCGATCCAAATGGTTGGTCTATCAATTGCTTCGTCCTCAAACTCTTTTTTTGAGTTGGGTAAGGAATATGAAAGGGAGGATTTGTTTAAAAAATAAAACGGAGAGTGCTGATTTATCTCTCCAATGATTTCCTTTTCTAGTGGTAAAAGGCCAACAGTGTCAGGTAAGACGAGATGATTTACACCGTTGGTTCTCCCGTAACTTTCTAAAAAACCATAATAATCAATCCGCAAATTATAATCCGAAATAGCAGTAATGGTATTCAACGATAAAACCTGAACATCATCTTTGGGAATAGGATCAAAGCTTTCATTTAGTTGAAGTGCGACGTAATAATCCTCATCTTTCAAAAACTCATCAATATAGCCAGACCAATTACTAAAGTAAATTGTAGAGCGTTTGCGATGCTTGATGGATTTGTAAAATGAACTCCCGTCGATCCATACGCCTTCATTGATTTCTGCATCCATTGCAAAAATGGATGAGCAAGTAAAAACGAGAACCAGACTTAGCGCTTTCATAAGTGGCATTTCAAATCGAATCCAAGTATTTGATTCTTTCTCAATTGAGAGGATTAAATTTGAACAATTTTTCATTCATGTCGTGTTCAATATGAGAACATTCGATCAATAAGTATACCTAATGCGATTTCCATCCCTTTTTCGTCTACCAAGACATCAGCAATTTCGAATACAACCGAGGTATTATGACCCTGTCAAGGAGGAAATTAAAGAACGTACCGAGCGAATAAAAGAAAATATGGAAGGGAAGGCTGATGGAGCGTATCAACCTTCCAAAATCAACTTTAAGCGCAAAACAAAGTCAGCACCCGCTACCTCAATGATCCAATTGGGAATTGCCTCACTTCTGGGCTTGATGGTGCTTGGATGGCTTCAATTCGGGAATGAAGTCTTTTACTATATGCTTTGGGTCATCGTTCCTGCATATCTCATTTATCGACTTAAATCTTTGAGAAGACGCAAATGAGTGATGTCATTCATTTACTTCCTGATGGTATCGCCAATCAGATTGCCGCTGGTGAAGTGGTGCAAAGGCCTGCATCGGTAGTAAAAGAGATGCTCGAAAATAGCGTAGACGCAGGTGCAACTAATATTAAACTAATTGTAAAGGATGCGGGCAAATCACTCATTCAAGTGGTTGATAATGGCTGTGGCATGAGCGTAACAGATGCTCGAATGAGTTTTGAGCGCCATGCGACTTCCAAGATTCGCTCATCCGAAGATCTTTTTAAAATCCGCACGCTTGGTTTTCGAGGCGAAGCTATGGCTTCAATTGCCGCTGTGGCCCAGGTAGAGCTCAAGACCCGACAAGCGGATGATGAGCTTGGAACACAACTGACTATAGAATCGTCAGAAATTAAGGGTCAGGAGCCGGTTGCTCAAAACCAGGGAACTTCCATTTCGGTGAAAAATTTGTTCTACAATGTACCGGCTCGAAGGAATTTCCTAAAGTCGAATCCGGTAGAATTACGTCACATCAACGATGAGTTTCAGCGCGTAGCTCTTGCGAATCCAGATATCGCATTTTCTTTTGTGCAAAATGATCTGGAAACCTATAAGCTGGAAGATGGCAAACTGAGCAAACGTATTGTCCAGCTTTTTGGTAAAAATTATCAGCAACAGCTTGTGCCTTGTAGTGAAGAAACGGATTTAGTGAAAATCAGCGGATACATTGGAAAGCCGGAAAACGCTAAGAAAACCCGTGGAGAGCAGTTTTTCTTCATCAATAATCGTTTCATCAAAAACAGCTACCTAAATCATTCGGTAACCAGAGCTTACCAAGGATTGCTAAAGGAAGATTACTTTCCATTTTATGTGCTGTTTATTGAGATCGATCCGATACATGTAGACATTAATGTCCATCCTACGAAAACCGAGGTGAAATTTGATGACGACCGGACACTCTATGGTGTAATCAATTCTGCGGTGAGACAAGCGCTCGCTTCCTTCAATGTGACACCATCGCTTGATTTTTCAGCGGATGTAAGTTTTGATCACCTAAATACTCAGAGAGAAAACCAAGCATTTTCGACCAAGAAAGACCGGGATTATGGCTCGTTTAAGTCTTTAGAAAGCAACCAGGAACGTCTTGACAAATTGAATGAGCTTTATGCTTCTGCCTCTCAGGAGGAGATTGCAACCATAGAAGAGGCTGAAAAAGAGCGTGTGGTACAGACCACTTTTTCAAGTTCGATCAACCAATCCACAGAGGTTGATGATAAAAAGCCAACATATCATCTTCACGGACGTTATTTGCTTCGGCAGGTTAAAAGTGGGATGGTGGTGCTGGATAAAATCTCAGCCTTAGAGCGCATACTTTTTGAGCAGTATCAGAAATCTATGCAGTCTGGCTCAGGAGTTTCCCAATCGTGTATGTTCCCACAACAAGTCTCATTAAACCCATCTGATTTTGCGCTTGCTATGGAATTGAAGCGGGAAATCAGCCAACTGGGGTTTGAGTTTGAGCAGATGGGAGAACGAATGATTATCATTCAGGGAATACCGGCTGAGCTGGCACCCTGCAACGAAAAGGAAGTATTCGAAGGTCTAATAGAACAATACAAGTTCAATGCAGAAAAGCTGGACCTTCCAAAAAACGAAAGTTTAGCGAGAGCATTGGCCAAGCGAACCGCTACAAATCGATGCAATAAGTTGAAGGAGGAGGAGATGGATCACTTGATGGACAGGCTGTTTGCGTGTAAACAACCAAATTATACACCGGATGGAAATCCAACCTATGTTTTGGTTAGTTTAGAGCAAATAAATGATTGGTTTAAGAAAAATTAGAAAGGAATAAATAGTGTTTAGAAGACTCACACCGGTAGCAAAAAACATTTTGATCATCAATGTGGCGATCATGTTATTGACATCATTTTTGAGACTGCCGCTCGCAGAATGGTTTGGGTTACGTGTGGTTTACTCATCTGAGTTTGCTCCTTATCAGTTCCTGACATACATGTGGCTTCATGGCGGCACCTGGCACCTTATTGGCAATATGATTGCTGTTTTAGTTTTTGCACCTATGCTTGAAACGGTATGGGGTTCTAAGCGATTTTTGATTTTTTATCTTGTTTGCGGGATTGGAGCAGGTTTGCTTTATGGAACCGCTGACGCTTTCGAAAAATTATCATTGAAAAATTCAGCCGAAGCTTATGTAGAGAATCCAAGTCCTGAAGCATTTGAGCGTTTTATTATTGAAAATAAATCGTTCATCAATGTGGCCCGCGGGGGAGAGCTTTTGGATTTATACTATGAAAATCCTGCCTATGAAGGGGAAACTATAGCCGCTGTAAGAAGTATTTATGAAGGAGTAGTGACCAATGGTAACATGATTGGTGCCTCTGGTGCAGTCTTTGGGATTTTGTTTGCTTTTGCATTTCTATTCCCGAATACTGAGCTTTTCCTCCTTTTCCCACCGATCCCAATTAAGGCAAAATATCTGGTGTTTTTCTACGCCATGTATGAGCTCTATGCTGAGTTTAACCGAACGCCAGGAGACAATGTTGCTCACCTTGCACACTTAGGTGGAATGTTGATCGCATTTATATTGTTGAAGTTCTGGCAAGACAACACAAAGAGATTTTATTGAGAATGAACGGAGGAATCAAACAAGAATTTTCTAACGCCTGGAGTAAGCCCAACAATGCAGTTGTTCAAATCATATTGATCAACTTGATCGTTTTTGTGTCTGCACGAATCTTCAAAGTATTCTTTGATTTGAGCGGCGCGACAGATACCTTTTTCTGGATTTTCAGGAAGTTGCAGCTTCCGGCCGAGATCGGTGCATTCTTGCTTCAGCCTTGGTCGATAGTAACCTACTTTTTCACTCACTACGATTTTTTTCACATCCTTTTCAATATGCTCTTCCTGTATTGGTTTGGGAGGATCATTCAGGAGTTTTTGAATAGCAAAAGAGTGATAGCACTATATGTGCTAGGTGGACTGGTTGGTGGACTCTTGTACATGTTGATGTACAATTTCATCCCTTTCTACGCAGATCGAGTGGTTGGATCCATGATGCTAGGAGCTTCGGCCGGTGTTTTCGCCATTGTGGTTGGAGCTGCGGTCTTCATGCCTAATTATACTTTCTTTTTATTATTTATCGGCCCTGTCAAAATCAAATACATAGCCATATTCTATGTGTTTATGTCTTTCATTGGATCCACAGGAGCAAATGCAGGTGGAGAAATTGCGCACCTTGGAGGCGCCTTGGTTGGTTGGATATATATAACTCAGCTAAACAAGGGAACTGACTTGGGTGGTTGGATCATTTCGTTTATCTCATTAGTCAAGAGCATGTTTAAGCCACAACCAAAAATTAAGGTGACACACCGCTCCGGCAACAGAAGGCCTACAAAAAAAGAAGCTAAGTCAAAAACAACTCAAGCTAGCAACACACCACAGGCTGAGATAGATTCCATTCTTGACAAGATCTCGGAGAAAGGCTATGAAAGCCTGAGTAAAGAAGAAAAGCAAAAACTTTTCAATGCCAGCAAGAAATAGCAAGAAATTTGCTCAGATCTTCAAAAACTATAGCATGAAGAAGTTTGTATTCATCGCTTCCCTTGGATTCGCAATGGCCTGCGGCGAAAAAGACGATTGTTCAAATAGTGCCGATTGTCCGGTAAGTGCTGAAGAAATCTTAGCTAAGTTGGAAATTCTGGATTCTCGCATTGAGGAAATGCTAATTACCTCTTGTTCGAATACAGAGCAATGCATTGCGACACCTTATGGCGCCAAAGCATGCGGCGGACCAGTTACCTACCTGATCCACTCTTCTAATATGGATCTTATTAGACTCAACCAATTGGTTAATGAGTATAATATGCTAAATGCCATTCATAATGATCTTGTTGGGGCAATTTCTGATTGCTCAATTATTGCAAAACCCGAAGTGGAATGTGCCAGCGGAAATTGTCAAGTTGTTGAAAACGATTAAGGAACACGCTTGAAGAAAAGCATCTCCTGAGGCTTGCCAATATTTTTTTCGCTAATTGTATAGAAATCATCTTTATACCAGCAGATTGCCTCGCCTTGCGGCTCAGGAACGTAATCGACCATGCTGGCATCCCATGCCAAGATTCGATCTATTGCAGTCTCTTGAGACGGACCCCAATAAAAAATTGCGCTATAATGCTTAAGGAGAATCTCACCTTTCTCATTCATATCGGCTGCCGTGAAAAGTTTGGTTGGGATTTTGCCTTTTGATTTAATGGTAACGGGTTTTTTGTTGGCCTTAAACGGAAATGAATAAACTAGCGCGTTCTTTTCACGCTTGGTTACAAGGACAAACTCATCCTGATTTTGATCGTACAATACAGCTTCGGCATCTCTGGCTCCTTCTGCATAGGTGAATGACATAATTTCAACATCCTTCTTATCGATGGTTATGTTTTGCTTTCCGTTGAATCTTGGCTCAGGAATCTTTAAGATTTTAACATCCTTATGGACTGCTTTATTGTCACCTATTTCAGCCACATAAATGTATGATTCACCATCTTTCTTAACCGTCACAATTTCTTCCCAATCACGGTTCTTTAGACCTTTTAAATCTACTTCCATGACGATCTGTGCGCGATTATTGATTAGGTATAGTGTTGGTTCCGAACCACTGTCATTATGAGTCCAGAAATATCCCGGGTTTTCATAAGATTCTTCAATTCCTGAAGCCTCAACAAGCCTGCGATCATCGATAGTAGCCAACACCTGTTGCGTATAGAAAAACTTCTTGGTTGATTGAGCAGAAAATGAAATAGCTGATAGTAGTAGTAGTACTCTTATATTCATCGCCAAATAAAAATTAAAAGCGAGCAAAAATAATGAATTCATATAAGACCCAAATGATACTATGCATTTCTAAAGAGACTCATTTTTCATGATCTTTAGATTCAAAAAATATGATTTAAAACGGATTAAGCTACTTTCGATTTATTGGCCAGCTGCCCACACGCAGCATCAATATCCTTACCTCTGCTTCGTCTGACACTCGTGTGAATCCCACCTTTGATCAAATGATCTGCAAACCGATCGATGGTTTCGGGATCCGCCTTAGTAAAGGAAGCCTCTGAGATTGGGTTGTATTCGATAATATTAATTCTGACACCAGGAACCTTGCGAGCGTACTTAAGCAGTTTGTCTGCATCTTCGATTGAATCATTGAAGTCGTAGAAGAGGATGTACTCAAATGTGATGCGGTTGCCAGTTTTATCATAAAAGTACTGAAGTGCTTTTAGCAAGACATCCAGCGTATTCGTCTCATTGATAGGCATAATCGTATCGCGCTTCTTATCATCAGCAGCGTGGAGTGACAGTGCCAGATTAAATTTCACCTCATCATCTGCCAGCTTGATGATCATTTTAGCTATGCCTGCAGTTGATACAGTTATGCGTTTCGGCGACATATTCAAGCCATCTTCAGATATGATTCGGTCGATGCCTTCCATCATGCCTTTGTAATTGAGTAATGGCTCGCCCATTCCCATAAACACAATATTAGAAAGTGGTTTTTGGTAATGTCCTTCGGCTTGATCCCGAATGGCTACTACCTGATCATAGATTTCTCCTGCATCCAAATTTCTTTCCCGCTTCATATAACCTGTCGCGCAAAACTTGCAGCTTAGTGAGCAGCCCACCTGAGAAGAAACACATGCGGTCATACGCTCATCTGCAGGAATGAGGACTCCTTCAATCAAGTGCTTGTCGTGCAATCGAAAGGCTGACTTGATCGTGCCATCGTTGGAAAGTTGCGAATTATCTATGGAGATGTGATTGATGGTGAACTCTTCTTTGAGTTTATCCCTAAGAGGTTTTGAAAGGTTGGACATTTCATCAAAGGTCTTGGCAGATTTTATCCATAGCCATTCCCATACCTGCTTGGCTCGAAATTTCTTTTCTCCATTTGTTTCGAACCAGGCCATCAATCCCTCCAACGTTTCTTTCCGAATGTCCTTCATGCTGCAAAGGTATGAAGTTATTACTCTCATTCAGGAATGGTGAGGGTTTGAAAAATGATGATTAATTGTCATTTAGAGTGAAGAAGAATGTGGTTCCTTCCCCAGGTGTTGATTCTAGCCATATTTTACATCCATGCAGCTCAATCACACGCTTAGCAACCGACAACCCCAAACCCCTTTCCTTCATAAGTTTCTTTGGGATGAAGCTGTCTGAAAAGTTGAAATAAGCCCAGAAATCTTATTTTAAAGTGCATACAGATTCTGGGAAAGCTGGGCAGGATGGGAAAGGTTCGCTATTTTCGTCTGGTGACCCTAATCGATAAATTGAATAGTACAATTGGAAAGGTGACCTCCTGGTTGACTTTGCTCTTGGTATTTATAATTGTCATTGACGTCATTTTACGGTATTCCCTCAGCATCACTTCAGCTGCTTCGTTTGAATTGGAATGGCATTTGTTTGCTGCTATTTTCTTGTTGGGAGCAGCCTATACATTGAAAGAAGACAAGCACGTACGCGTCGATGTTTTTTACGATCGATTTTCAGATAAAACCAAGGCGTGGGTCAATTTGATCGGCGGATTGATGTTGCTGTTACCGTTTTGTGTAGTTGCATTTTGGGAATCTTTAACTTTTGTTCAGAACTCGTACATGCTAAATGAAACGAGTCCTCAACCGGGAGGCCTGCCGGCGAGGTGGATCATAAAATCTACCATTCCCATTGGTTTTCTATTGCTCGGTCTTCAAGGCATCTCTTCTATCACCAAATCCATAATTACCATTTCTCATGGAAGAAAATGAATTCAATAAAAAAAATACGCCTAAGTGGCTTAAGACCATTCAGCTAAATAGCTGGGAAGCTGAATTACTAATTTCCGCTTTAGTACTGTATGCTTTGTTTCAAATACCGGATGTGCTGAATGACTTCAGTCATAAATTTTTTCAGCGAGGTAGTGATTTCATAAGAGTATTTAATGTGCTAAAAAGTGGAATTACGTTTTTGCAATTTGGCTATATCCTGCACATTTCTGTCAGAGGAATTTGGGTTGCTTCTGTCGGCTTCAGCTACGTCTTCCCAAATGGCATTAATAACGCCAATTTAAAATTTAAAGGCAAGTTCAAAAAGGAGTTGGAGAAGAATCCATCTTTAGTGAAAAATGTTCTTAAACTCGAGGAGCTCTCCTCCATGATCTATGGACTTAGTTTTACCATATTCGGAACCTTCATTGGTCTAAGTACACTGCTATTCTTTTTTATGTTCGTGATGAACTATACCTCCCCTTACTCACCCAATAGCATCACTGAAAATCCAACATTCTTTGGTTTCTTTTCAATTTTTTATGTCCTCTGCATCGTCATAGTTTTCATAGACTTTATCACCTCGGGGTTGTTTCGAAGAAAAGAGTGGGCGGTAGACTGGTTTTACCCAATTGCTTGGTTTTTTAGGATCATCACACTTTCCTTCCTATATAGAAGATCTATGCTTGTGTTGCTATCAAACCTGAAAGGGTGGAGAGCTAGATTAGTTTCACTAATTATAGCGGCTATAGTAGGTGGATACTTGTTCTTGTTAGATGAAATCGGAGATAGTAAAATTGAATCTTATCTAAACAAAACAAATGAAGGCGAATTTATCATGGGCAATTATGAGTCGCTCAGATCGAAAGGTGACTATCTCATAAGTTCCATACAGTCCGACATTGTTACCGATACTTATCTTAAGGTCTTTTTAAAAGACATCTCTGTATTCGACAACATGAAAGAATCACCATTTAAGAATGATGAAATAAAATGGGATCAACAAAAGTCAGATTCTTCTTCATTCTACTTAAACAAGTGGCTTGAACTAAAAATCGATTCAAATGCAGTACAAAACCTTCGATGGGTCAATGCACAGCATCCTATTGAGAGATCTTTTGGATTTTACACGTATATAGATATTAGCTCTTTACCAAGAGGCTATCATAGGCTTACAATAACTCCTGACACACTGAATTTGAGCAAAAAAGAAAGGCGAGATCTAAAGAATAGCAAGTATGATGGAAGAGTGTTGACTAATATTTCCTTTCAATACGACAAGCCGTGATTGAGTATCTGCCACTGATCCTATTTGGAGCAATCTTTCTGCTCATTCTTTTTGGCTATCCGGTAGCATTTACGTTAGGTGGTCTCTCTGTGATTGTAGGCCTGCTGGTGTTCGACATAGACTTCTTTTATCTGCTCTCACTTCGAGTGTATGGCACCATGCAAAATTTTGTGTTGCTGGCTGTACCTCTTTTTATTTTCATGGGGATCATGCTTGAAAAGTCCGGCATTGCCGAGCGTCTCTTGCACACAATGAGCATGCTGTTTGGTAACATTCGTGGCGGGCTTGCCATAGCAGTAGTTGTGGTTGGAGCTATGCTTGCAGCTTCTACCGGGATAGTGGGTGCGACAGTAGTTACGATGGGTTTGATCAGCCTGCCTACCATGCTGAAAAATGGCTATGGCCCAAGAATTAGTACAGGAGTGATCGCCTCCTCGGGAACACTGGGACAAATCATTCCGCCATCGGTAGTTCTGGTCTTATTGGGTAGTGTACTAAATGTTTCAGTCGGTGATCTATTCTTGGCTGCTGTAGTGCCAGGAGTTTGCCTGGTAATTATCTATCTGCTTTATATTGTGATCTACGGTCAAATATATCCTGACAGAGTACCAAAAGTATCCAAGGAACAGTTAACAGCGTTTAGAAGCAAAGGCTTTTCAATGGAAGTCGTGAAATCATTCATGTTTCCATTTGTCCTCATTTTGATCGTGCTAGGGTCCATTTTTGCAGGTGTTGCATCTCCAACTGAAGCTGCTGGAGTAGGAGCCTTTGGTGCTATGATCCTTGCGGGGGTTAGCAAAAAACTTAATTTCTCCATATTGAAAGAGGTCATGAAAGAAACAACGATGCTCACTTCCATGGTATTTATGATACTTGTTGGAGCTACCGCGTTTTCGTTGGTCTTCAGAGGACTGGAGGGAGACAAATTTCTACTGAATCTCATTCAAAGTGCCAATTTTGACGCCACATCCTTTCTCATAGTCGTAATGCTGATTGTCTTCATCACTGGCTTCTTCATCGACTTCATAGAAATTGTGTTTATTATCGTGCCTGTAGTCGCCCCAATCTTTGTTTCGCTGGGAGTGGATTTGATATGGATAGGCATATTATTGGCTATCAATTTGCAGACTTCATTCCTTACACCTCCGTTTGGTTTTGCACTATTCTATTTAAAAGGCGTAGCTCCACCTGAAGTGAAGACAAAGCATATCTATCAAGGTATTGTGCCTTTTGTAATTATTCAACTGCTCTTTCTGATTTTATTGATTGTGTTTCCGGGGTTGATTAACTTGGTTTAAAATAAGACACCACCTACCGCCATGAGAAGAAAATTCATTCTACTATTCATTCTATCTATAACACTTTTTTCATTATCTAAGGGCCAAGATCTAATTGCCAAGTATGATTCCGCCATACAATTGACGGAAAGAGCTCAGTTAGTTCCAGCAGTAAATATTCTTAAGTCAATTAAAAGTGATCTTTATTTAAACGAGAAGTACTTCGAATATTTCTCTGCTCAGTATTTCCTCTCAGTCTATTATGCTATGGTTGAAAGAGACGCACAGGCCGCAGAAGACACTCTGAGATCCAATCTATCAAAAGCGGTTGAGATCTCTGGAGAAAACTCTGCCGGAGCTGCCGAAATGTATTTTGGCCTGGGTTGGCTTGCCGACAGAATGGGTAATCGCCCTTTGGCAGAAGAGAACTACAAGCAGGCACTTGATATTCAGTCTGAGGTGTTTGGGAGCTCACACAAAAAAACGCTCAAGACCAAAACGAACTATGCCCAAGTCCTTACCACATTAAATAATCTCGGCAGGGCTGAAAGTTATTTGATTGAGCTCATTGAGTCATACCCGGATATTTACGAAGCAAATCATCCGGAATACGTTCGACTTTACACACTGGCTTTCAATTTTTATAAGGCGACAAGTGAGCGTGAAAAAGAACTCAGCTATGCATTAGCTGCTTTTGAACTTGGAGAAGTCAATTATGGGCCGACAAATGCGAGGATGCTAAACCTGATGAGGAATGTTTCAAACGCATATTACGAATCCAATGACCATAATAGTGCCGCCGAATATGCAGAAAAAGAGTTTGAGTTAGTTAATAAACTGGTTGGAAATACTCCTCACATTCGAAAGGCTCAAATCATAAATAATTTAGGGAGATTCTATGATAAAGGTGAGCAGTATGACTCGGCCGTCATTTACTTCAAAAATGCTTTGGGCATTAAGAAAGAGCTGTTGGGAGATGGGCACCCTGAAACACTTAATTCGGCCATTAACCTAAGTTTTGCTTTAAATAAGAGAGGTCAAATAAATGAAAGTAGCGAGCACTTGAAAACAGTTATATCACTTCTGGATTCTGGTGAGGTAGATAAATTTGATATTAACTATCAGCGTGCGTCATATTCTCTATTACAGACCCTTTCATCGAAGGGCGAACGTGATTCAGTCATAAGTTTGGTTGAGGAGCACTATAAGATCTTTCAAGAAAATATTGATAGACCACTTCTTGCAAGTGATAAACACGAGAATATGATGGCCATGTTGGAAGAACTATCAATGATATCAAACATTCAAAAGGCCTCCACAACCGAATTCAATGCTATTACTCCAAAAATCTATTGGCTTGACTCACTCAATGAGGAAACCTTTAGGCGTATGAATTTAAGATCAGACCAGCTCGGGTTTTTGAAGAATTATACTGCTTTTAACGGAGTTGCAATAGATCATTTGTTTGAGCTGTACAGTCGCAACCAAGATGAAAAATTGGCAAACGAAATTCTCAGGTTTTCGGAAAAGAATAAGGCCACAATTCTAAGTCCGGAATATTCGATCGCTCGATTGAAGGATGCCTTAAATGTACCAATAGAAACACTCGAAAAAGAGCGAAAATTATTGAGTGAGCTCTCTTCTGATGATTTAGATGAGCAAACTGCCTTGAAGAAGAAGCTCTCCTATGACAGCATCGTATTATTCCTAAAAACGAATTATGAAGACTACTATAATTTGAAGTATGGCAAGTCAGATATCAGCATCAAAATAGTTCAAGATGCTTTACCTGAAAATACTCAAATGTTAAGTTATGTATTTAGCGGAGAATACCTTTATACTATTCTCATTGGTAATTCAGATTTCTCAATTCAAAGACAAAAGACAGGATCACTTCTAGATCAAATCATGACTTTTCGTAATAAAATTGTAGCTATAGAAGAACTTGAAGAGGACTCAAAAGAGCTACATCAGAGACTTGTGTCAAATGGCCTAAATGATAAGAAGCTAATTATTTCTACTCAGGATTTTCTCGCTTTTCTCCCTTTTGAATTACTGCATGACGGAGTAGACTTCATTGGTTTAACCAATCCGATTTCATATGCTCCCTCCATCAATATGTGGATGAATTCACTAAATATTGATCCTTATCCAAACACTCAGGTACTCGCTATGGCGCCAGACTTTAATGCTGCAGCCAGTGTGACTGAAGATGCAAATAGAGACTTGCTTGTGTCGATCCCTGGTGCTGTGCAGGAGCTAAATTTGATAAAAGAATATTTTAGTGGAGAATTCCTATTAGCCGATGAAGCAACCAAGGATAACTTCATTAATAATGTTTCAGACTTTGGAATTGTTCACCTTGCTACCCACGCTATTATTGATAATAGCAATCCAAATCTCTCAAGATTATACTTTTCACAAGTAGAAGAGCAAGAGCCATATATTAAAAACTATGAGCTTTATAATCTCGATATGAATGCCAACCTTGTCACGTTGAGCGCATGCAATACAGGAATCGGTGAGATTCAAAAGGGAGATGGTGCCAATAGTCTTGCCAGAGGATTCATTTACGCCGGGGTTCCTTCCACAGTAGTTAGTTTATGGCCTGCTTCCGATAAATCTACTCCTGATTTAATGAAGTATTTTTATCAAAACCTTAAAGAAGGGCAAACCAAGGACGTAGCACTGAACAACGCCAGGAAACAATACCTGGCAACAGCCACAGGCAAAGCTAGGCATCCGTTTTATTGGGGTGGGTTTGTAGTCATTGGAGATAATAGTCCGATTGAAGATGATCGCAACCTTCTTGTCTACCTCATACCATCAATATTAATAATAGTGATGATTCTTACCGTTTATAGAAGGAGAAAAATAGCAACTAAACGTTCAGGTTGAAGGGAGTTTAATAATCCTTCAAGTACTTGGGCCTTTTGGTAATGCTTTTCCTACTTCCTTAGTATCTTTCCCAGATTCAGTATCTACTACATTCATATCATCCAAAACATCATCGTTTTGACAGGAGAAAAGCGCTAGCAATAATAACAGCGAGGCAATAATTTTGATTTTTTTCATACCCGAAAGATCATGTTTAGTACTTAAAGCTGGGCGATCAAGTCCGTGGCGGTTGAAGCAAATTCGGATTCCCCTTCTGCTAACTTTTTTAGTATGGGTATCGCTTTATCTTTATTATTAAGTTTTAAATGAACTAGCGCCGTATACCAAATAGACGCATTTCCGTAACTCTCATCTTCAAGCTCCACAACCTCATTAAAATCTGAGAGTGCACTATTATATTCCTCGACCTGAATGTAAGAAACCCCTCTGAAGAAGTAATCCGGTGCCAGTAGAACCTCCAACTTGTTAAACTCTTCGATGGCGACTTGATAATCTCCCACATCATAAGCGGCATATGCCAAACCCCTATTCGAAAGATTTTCTTCACCACGAGTTGTAGTCAACTCATAATTGGGGTATTGATCATAATATTGGTCAAACAGAGATTCCTCATCTCTCATAAAGTAGAAAACTGATGAGGTGACAAGGACAATAGATGCTGCAATACTGATGTATGTTGGATTAATCATTCTCTTTCTTCTATTCCCTTCTTCAAAGCCAGCAACCTTTTTCCGAAGTTCTCTTTTTACAATTTCATCTCTGACACCCAGCTCATATGCAAGCTCCTTTTTCTCTTCCGAGGATAGGTTTCTTTCAAAAGCTTGCCGCTCAGATTCAGTCAATTTACCTTGAAGATACTTATTTCTTAAATCATCCATCAGTTAATGGTTGTTTCGCTTCGTTTCTTAGCTTCTCAAGACATCTTTTCTTTGTTGTCCTGGTTACGGCTTCATTTTTATGTTGCATAGCTGTTGCTATCTCACTCATTGATCGCTTTTCAAAATAAAACAGCCTTAGAATTTCTCTACATGCTTCTCCAAGTGATTCAAACAATCTGCTTGTTTGGCTTCTCGCTTGCTCATAAGCCTCGGAGGCATCCTCATCTTCAGCTAAAAACTGGTAATGCTCAGTTAAGCCTCCCTCATGTTTGTCCCCTCGGTTTTTCGCATCAAACTGCTGCCTGATCCTATTCTTACCAATTCCAAAAAGATAGGTCTTCAACGAACTGCCAATCTCCGTAATCTTACTATTCATGACTCCCTCAAAAAAGATCGTCATCGTATCCTGAAAATGATCAAGTGCATCATCTTCGGAAATTCCAAATTTTCCTACACTCCAGCTCACAAACTCATTTCTATGCTGCAGATATAAGCTTTCCATCACCTTAGAGTTCCCTCCACGGATATCGGCAATTATCTCTTTCTCACTCTTTCTAAAGCTGACTTTCACTGATTAGTCGTCAAAACATGATTTTGTGAACACTTCCCAAATAAAAATAAAAAAAATAGGAATCGGTGTTCACATTCTAAGAATAGCCTGACTAAGGGTACGAACAATAAATCGCAATGCCTTATGACACGTTTTAAAAACCTAATTACCATCGCTGCTTTAATGATGGGCTTTCTATCAGTAAAAGCACAAGTTTCCGGAACATTCACTGTTGGGCCCGGAGCTGATTATGAAACACTTCCATTAGCCTTTACAGGAATCAACTCCGCTGGAGGACTAAATGGAGACGTGATTCTGGAGCTTCAGTCAGATTATGCCGTAACAGACTTCACTACGCTGACTAATGTAACCGGAATCCTGAACTACTCAATAACCATCAGGCCAGCATCTGATGTAACTGATCTTCAAATCAATCATGATTTCAGACTAAATGGAACCGACAACTTGATATTCGATGGATCAAATCCCTCAACAGGTGATAAAGTTGTTCAGATCAATGGGGAAATAAGAATGTATACTCATGTAAGAGATGTGATTTTCAGAAATCTCAAATTCAACGTTCAAGGACAGTTTGCTATCTACGGATCTAACGGAGGAGCTGCTTCAGGTGCCCAATACTGGGATGATATTACCATCGAAAACAATGAGTTTTTTACTGAGACACCCACTGATTTTTCAAATACAGTTTATGTTATTTATTCCTACCCGGTTTATGGATCCCAGTCAACCTGGCCTGAAAATATTCTTATTCAAAACAACAAGTTTTATGGATTCGACCGCTCAGTTGAAGGTAGCGTTGTTTACATACGGATGAGAAATGGGGTTAAAGCCTACAATAACGTAATCAATCATAAATTTTCTGAATTCTTAATTGGTGGGACGGGGATCAATCACAGCTTTGGACATGGAGAAGCTATCAATAACACCATTCATTTCGAAGGAGGTAGCACCTCTCAGCTAAACAGTGCCTACGGCCTAAGTTTTGCGGCTGGAACAGGAGGAAGCGGAGTTATAGCAAACAACATCATTAGCATCAAGAGCTCTGCAAATGCTAGTTCTAGCAAAAGAGGCATTTCCACAAACAACAACTATACCTACAATAACAACAATATCTATATCTATGATGATGGTGTCAGTACCAATAATTATCATGCGAGTTTAGATCAAGAAGGATCTCTAGGTTACTCACCAACGGTAACATTCTCAGAGCCTTTCTTTACCGATATTGCCAATAATGATTTTTCGCTAACTGGTGCTTCGCTCACTAATCCTGATTTCAGATCTTTCAACAATAGCACTGGAGTGACTACAGACCATAATGGTGATGCCAGGCACAGCACCGTGCCAAGCAAAGGTGCTTTTGAAGCACAAAATATGATAGCAGATATTACTGCATTTAATCATGCAAGCAAATATGAAGACGCTGTGATCGATCGTGATAATTCAACGGTTCTCCTTGAAGTAGTTAACGGTACCGATATCACCAATATTGGTCCATCGCTTGGGGTTTACTATGGTGGCTCTTCAAACCCAACATCTGCGACTGTAAGAGACTTTACTACACCACAGATCTATACGGTGACGGCTGAAGACGGTGTGACAACTGACGTCTGGACAGCAAGTGTTGTACATCAAAATGACGCACCAACAGATATTACATTGAATTCTATGAGCATCGATGAGAATAGCAGCATCCAATCTTTAGTAGGCGGTTTCTCAACCACAGATGTAGATGTCGCTGACGTTCATAGTTATGAACTGGTTGCGGGCGAAGGGAGCGAAGACAATGGGTTGTTCACCATTGACGTAGATCTGCTTGGATCAAACATGGTGTTTGATTATGAATCTGAAAACACCTATTCCATAAGAGTAAGAAGCGATGATAATGTCGCGCATGGTGGAACATTCGAAAAGATGTTTACAATCAGCATCAATGATCTGCCTGATGAAACACCTACAGCTATTAACCTAGACAATGATGAAGTAGTTGAAGGTGCGCCTATTGGCACATTAGTAGGACTACTTACTACAGATGATATTGATGTCGCTGATGATCATGTATATACCTTGGTTTCTGGTACAGGGGATTCTGGCAACTCACTTTTTGATATCTCTGGTGACCAATTAGTCACTGCCCAAAGTTTGGATTTTGCTGATGAATCAAACTACTCGGTGCGTATCAGAACAACGGATAACGGCGATGCTTTCTTCGAACAATCATTCACTATAAATATTAAAGAAGTCAATGACGGGCCGCAAGGAAGTGCCGCTGGTGATGAGCAAAAAATAACTCCAAGCACCCGCTATTCTTACGACTACTTCGGAGAGGGAGTAGCCATATCTGATGGATTTGCCATCATTGGAGCGAAGACGAACAATTTTGACGAAAATGAAGAAAACTATGTGAGAGATGCTGGTGCAGCATATATCTATGAAAAGGATGAAATGGGAGACTGGTCAGAAGTACAAAAAATTACCGAGCCAATCAGAGAAAGCTATAACAATTTTGGGAAGGTAATTGCGATGGATGGAAATTATGCTGTAGTTGGAGTTGATGGTGCTCAAGATCCAGTTTCAGGAAATCAGGATGGTCTTATATACATCTATGAACGCAATGCCAGCGGAATCTGGGAGTATAAACAGACGCTCTCAGCATCTGGATCTATGGATGATGGAATAGACTTTGGCTATGCAGTGGATATATCAGGGGATTACCTGGTTGCCTCAGCTCTATATGACGAATATGATGAAAATGGAGAGAATAATATCGGTGACGCAGGTGCTGCATACATCTTTGAAAGAAATGCTTCTGGAGTATGGAACGAGGTGAAAAAAATTGTTGCTAGTGACCGTGATAATGAAGTCTATTACTATGGTGAGTCTGTAGCGATATCAGGGAACTACATAGCCATTGGTGCACCAGAAGCCTCTAGTCTAGCAGAAGATGGTGTGACACTTCTCGAGCAAACTGGCGCTATCTATGTATATGAGAGAGACGGAAGCGGAGAGTGGAATGAAGTGACTAAAGCTGTGGCTAGTGACAGAGATGAGTATGACTACATGGGTTATACGATAGACATAGACGGAGAAACATTAGTTGTAGGCAATGAAAACAAAGGCATTGGTAGTGAGAGTCAGGAAGGAGTTGTTTATGTCTTCAGCAGAACTGCCGCAGGCGTATGGGAAGAGAGCTCCATACTTACACCTGATGTTCGATTTTCAGAGCAAAGTTTTGGACGAAGTGTACGTCTGTCTGACGGAAGTCTGGCGATAGGCAGCTATTTTGATGAAGTCGAGGAAAATAACGGCATTTACATCTTCACTCAATCAGGTAGCGATTGGATTGAAAGTGATATCGTTGCTCCTACTGTATATGAGAATAGCACCAGTTTTGGTGAAATCTTTGACTTAGATGGAAAGGAATTAGTTGTAGGTGAGCCTTACGCAAACTTTGATTCAGAGGGTGCAAACTCAATGACAAATGCCGGAGCGGCATACATATTCGAGCTTTGCACAAATGCTGATTTACCAACAATAACCGCCAGCATAACTGAGGAAATTTGTGCTGGAACTGCAGTAACTCTTTCAATTACTGACGCTTCCCTAAATGATGCCTTGAGCTGGGAATGGTACTCCGAAAGTTGTGGTGGAACGCCAGTCGGATCTGGAACTTCCATAGAAGTAAGTCCATCTACAACCACCACTTATTATGCGAGAGGAGAAGGTGCTTGTGCAAATTCAACTACTTGCTCGTTTATCACAATAGAAGTGTATGAACAGTGTCCGGAGAATGATATCCTAGCATTTGAGATCACCAATCAGCTTGAAGAGTCTATTATAAACACAACCGACCATACCGTAGTAGTGAGTGTTCCTTTTGGAACTGACTTAACCGCTCTGTCACCAACCGTAACTGTATCGCCAGCCGCCACCGTAAATCCTGTAAGCGGATCAACTCAAAACTTTGAAAGCTCAGTAGTATATACTGTCACTTCAGAGGATGGCGCATCCCAGGATTGGACGACTTCTGTAATTGAAGTATCCAGTACTGCTACAGATATTCTGAGCTTTACGCTGGCAGATCAAACAATGGATGCCTCTATCAATAGCACTGCTCACACAGTGACTATTGAAGTAGAAAGAGGTACAGACCTTACCAATCTAGCACCAACTCTGCAATTATCTCCTGGAGCTAGTTCATCACCGGAGAGTGGAGTCTCACAAGACTTTTCAACTTCGGTTACTTATACCATTACTGCTGAAGATGGTATCACCATTCAAGATTGGAATGTATCGGTGACTGAAGTCCTTAATTCGGAAAATGACATTCTCGCATTTGTTCTCAACGAACAAACAAGCACTGCATCAATTGATGATGAGAATCATACAATTTCAGTGGAAGTAATTACAGGTACAGATATTACCTCGTTGACTCCTACCATTACCCTATCAGAGGGGGCTAGCATTTCACCAACTGGTGCGCAGGATTTCACAGATGCATTAACCTATACAGTTACTGCGGAAGATGGGCTGACTACACAGGTTTGGACAATTACGGTCACAGTTGAAGAAGAGCAAGTTCTAGGATTAGAAAACCTCAAGATCAACGTTTATCCAAACCCTTCCTCAGACTTTGTAAACATTGAGGCAGATGAAATGCTAAAAGTTCAAATGATTGACCTGAATGGAAGAGTCCTTCGAAACAAGACCGGACAAAACATAAGATTAAACTTGAAGGATATAAAATCAGGTATGTATATCCTCCAAATAACCGATGGCGAAACTTCCATAAGTCAACGAATCATAAAGGCAAACTAAGGCAGCATTAGCTATGGCTATTGCGAGGGACGGCTCAAGGAGCCGTCCTTTTTTTCCACCTTGTTCACATTTTCCTTTTCCGCTGACTAAGAGTACAAACAAAAATCGCAATGCCTTATGAAAAACTCACACACAAGCACAAGGGACTTTAGCTACAACCGAAACGTTATCCGGTTTATCATTTTTATCACCTTCCTGCTGGTGGCTGTCATGTTCAGTTTTGCACAGAATGTGACATTTACTGATACCAATTTTAAAAACGCGTTACTGGCAAATGACCCGGTTATCGATACAAGTGGAGATGGTGAAATCCAGATAAGTGAAGCGGAAGCCACATTGGAAATTGACGTGTACAATTATGCAGTTGACATTACCAGCCTCGGAGGAATTGAGGCCTTCACCAATTTGACAAGTTTAAATGCGGGAGCTAATGCACTAACGTCAGTTGATTTGAGTAGTAATACTGCAATTACATCACTCTTCTTACAAGCAAATCAACTTGAATCAATAGACGTAACCATGCTTACTGAGTTGGAAACCCTCTCAATTGGTAGCAATCTATTTTCAACTATTGATCTTTCTCAAAACACCAAGCTGGTCACACTTTATATTGGCGGGGTGTTTTATTTGAACTCATTGAATGTTAGTGCCTTGACAAACTTGGAGACGTTTTGGTTTTCATCGAATGGGAACCTTACGTCCATTGACCTGAGCAATAATACGAAGCTCAAGAACGTGCGCGGAGACTATACGAACATTACATCGCTTGATGTTTCCATGCTACCAGATTTGGACTATTTAAATATTCAAAACACGCAAATCACTTCCCTGGATATGACCAACAACCCAAATCTTGCCCAGTTCTACGCATTGAATATGAGTCAACTCAGTACTTTGAAACTCGCTAATGGAAACAATTCGAATATGCTATTCGGTAACGTGCGAGTAAGTAATGTGCCAAATCTCACCTGTATATCAGTTGACGATCCTGATTATGCCGTTACTACTTGGGATACGTACTTTGATGTTCCGGTTACTCCCACAAAGTATTGTGATCTGTCTGATCCAGTTTACATCCCTGACACAAACTTCAAAGCGGCCTTAGTTGGTGACAACTCCATTAATACCAATGAGGATAGTGAAATCAGCTTTACAGAAGCTCAGGTTGTCGAAAGCATTATTGCGGATAATCAGGGAATATTAGACTTAACTGGTCTGGAGGCGTTTTCTAATCTGACCACTCTTTGGTTAACAAGTAACTCAATTGTTACGGCAGATTTAACGTCAAACACTTTGTTAGAGACTGCAGTCTTAAATAGTAATTTCGGATTGACTTCTGTTGACGTTAGTGGGCTTACAGAATTACTAAACTTTCAAGTAAAAGGAGGTGACCTAACTGAGTTGGATGTGTCGACAAATACCAAGCTTCAGGGGTTTGAATTTTACCAGAACGACATTGCAGAAATTGACATCTCGAATAACCCAGATCTACGACATATCAATTTCTCCTTTAATGATCTGACAGAGCTAGATGTGTCCAATAATCTTGAATTAAGAACTTTGAATTTCTGGAGTAATCAGGTGTCCACTCCATTAGATATATCTCAACACCCTCACATTACAACTGTTCAGTTTTCGAACAATCAAATTTCGGAAGTAAATCTTGCCAACGGCTTTAACGAAAACATCACTTTGATCAATGGCTCGGGTAATCCAGCCACTTGTGTTAAGGTTGATGACAAGGCATACTCAGAAGCCGAATGGGCTCATAAATTCAACGAAGGAGTCAATTTCTCAGACACCTACTGTGACCTCAATGACCTTGTTAACATTCCCGATGAGAATTTCAAGGTAGCTCTGCTTGCATATGATCCGGTAATTGACACAAATGAGGATATGGAAATTAGCTACGGTGAGGCGCAAGCTTTCACAGGTTTCTTAAACATGGGTTCAAAGGGAATTAACGATGCTACAGGAATTGAAGCATTTACTGGAGTCACTGTTCTCCACTTCACATCCAATAATCTAACATCGGTCGATTTGAGTCAAAACACTGCCTTGACTTTTTTAGCAGTTAATGATAATGAGTTGACCAGCCTAGACTTATCTAATAATCCATTGCTTACGGGAGTGTTTGCAAACATCAATTTGCTGGAATCAATCGATGTTTCAAACAATACTTTAATAAGAGATTTGCTAGTTCAGCAAAATCAATTGACGGCGTTGGACGTGGCTAATATTCCAGCACTTGAGCGTTTGCTGGCTAATGATAATTTGATCTCAGAGTTCGATCTTAGATCGAATCCCAACATTGATGAATTCAAAATCAATGACAATAGCCTTACTAGTCTTTATCTGAACAATGGAAATCCTGAGAATATTTTCAATTTTGATATTTCTGGTAATGCAGAACTTACATGCGCTTTAGTTGATGATGCCGAGTATTCTACCTTGAATTGGACAAATGTCGATGAGGGATTGTCATTCTCAGACACCTACTGCGATCCGACTGATCCCGTGTATATCCCAGACACGAATTTCAAAGCAGCCCTTATAGGAGATAATTCCATCAATACCAATGAAGATATTGAGATAAGCTATGAAGAAGCAGAGGCATTTACAGGAACGATAGTAGTAAACAGCGGCACGCAGGGAGTCGTTTCTGACCTTATGGGAGTAGAGGCTTTTATCAACCTTGAGGTTATCCAGTTGATCAATCATGATATTGCGGCGTTTGATGCGAGCAATCACCCGAAACTCAGGAACCTAATTCTTCCAAATAATGACCTGATGGAAATAGATATCACTGCAAATCCTGCACTAACTTTCGTCAACCTTCAAAGCAATCAAATTTCAGAAATTGACGTGTCCAATAACACGAACCTTCGGACGCTCAAAATGTCTCACAACCAACTTTCTGAAATCGATGTATCTGCCCGCACCTTGCTACAAGAATTAACGCTGGGATCAAACAACTTGTCCGCTGTGGACATCACAAACAACCCTGACCTTCAAATATTTGATGCTTTTGATAACACCATTAGCACACTTGACCTTAGTCAAAATACTGCTCTTAGATATTTGAATGTTTCAAACACTGACCTTACTTCGATTGACGTTAGTCAGCAGCCCGATTTGCTCGAATTGAGAGCCAATAGCTCGGAACTCGTGTCGGTTAACCTTAAAAACGGAGCTAACACTG
The DNA here is from genome assembly GCF_051379705.1 of Ekhidna algicida. GTDB lineage: Bacteria > Bacteroidota > Bacteroidia > Cytophagales > Cyclobacteriaceae > Ekhidna. Next base: position 1,895,733 of record NZ_CP179868.1, read on the forward strand.
AGCTAAATGTCATAAACCTCATTAATAATTTCAACCTGACCTGCGTTGAAGTAGACGATGTGGATTATGCTGAGGCAAATTGGTCAGATAATGTGGATGAGGGTGTGGACTTTAGAATCTCATGCGATCCGAATGCGCCCGTTAATATCCCAGATCCGAATTTCAAAGCGGCGTTGGTTAGCAATGGATCAATCAATACGAACTCCGATAGTGAGATCAGCTACGCTGAAGCGGAAGCCTTCGCTGGAAAAATTGAAGTATTCAATCAAGGTATCACGGACGCCACCGGTATTGAGGCTTTCATCAATTTGACTGAGCTCAATTTGACCATTAATGATCTAACGGAAATTGATCTGACCAGAAATACCGAGCTGGTGTCTCTGGATTTATCTCGCAATGAAGTCGCCAGCCTCGACCTTTCAAACAATACGAAATTGGTGGTGCTTGATCTGGCGTTTCACATGCTCACTGATGGTATTGATCTTTCGAACAATATAATGTTGGAAGAGGTTATCATGAATGGAAATGGTCCAACAAGCCTTACTTCACTAGATGTAAGCCAAAATATAAACCTTAAGACGTTGGCAGTGCAAAACAATCCAGACTTGAGCTCTATTGACCTTTCCAACAATACGGAGCTCATTCTTTTTCAAGCAGTGAATGACAGCTTTGAATCGATAGATTTTACCAATAATACTAAGCTTGAATACATTGGAATGGCAAATAATTTACTTAGTTCAATTGATGTAAGTAACCAATCCAATCTAATAACACTTGTATTGGACAATTTTGGAACCAACGAGAACTCGATAACATCCATCGATGTAAGCAATAATCCATTGTTGGAAGGGCTCTATTTTCAGGGAAATCCAATCACTTCCATTGATGTTTCAAACAACCCTGCGCTCAAGAATATTCGGATATCGGGATCACAGGTTACAGCACTGAATCTGGACTCCAATCCTTTGCTTGAAGTGATTCAGGCAGAAAATATCACCACACTTATCAGCTTAAGTGTTCTGAATGGTAATAACTCAAACATCACCACTTTCAATACCACAGGAAGCACAAACCTTGAGTGTATCCGAGTAAATGATGTTGCCTTGGCCGAGGCAAATTGGACCATCGATCCCGCCAATGAATTCTGTTGTTTTGTTACTATTCCTGATGCCAATTTCAAAGCGGCGTTGCTAGCAAATACCAACATCAATACGGACATGGACGAAGAAATCAGTTGTGATGAAGCTGAAGCATATACTGGTCAAGTCCAAGCCAGTGATGATGGAATTAACTCGATTGCTGGAATTGAACACTTTCCTAACATCACTATACTTCAGGTGCATGGCAATAATCTTGAATCTGTTGACTTGAGTGCAAACACTTTATTGGAAACACTCTGGCTTTCTCGCAATGCTCTGAACTCAATAGACCTTACCGCAAACACGGCAATTACAGACCTCAGAATTGACTCAAACGTTGGCCTTTCTACATTAACTGTTGGTAATCTTCCCGCCCTTGCAACGTTACACGCTCATACGACTTCAGTTGCTCAAATCGACCTGTCAAATAATGGTCATTTGGAAGATTTGGTAATGCACACTACTTCTTTGCAATCGCTTGATTTGACAAGCAACCCAAACCTTTGGAGAGTATATGTCTATGACAACCAACTATCCGAATTTGATTTGAGAAATGGGAACAATTCTGGGATAACCAGTTTTCGAGCTGAGGGTAACGATCTTACCTGTATTTCGGTTGACGATGTAGCATATTCAGAAACCAACTGGTCCAGCGTGGACGGAGCAGCAGCCTTCAGTACCGACTGCTCCAATGGCGCCAACGACATCCTCATGTTCTCTTTTTCCGAGCAGACAGGAGCAGCTACAATCGATGCTACCAATCATACAATCGAAATTGAAGTGGAAATTGGCACTAGCCTCACAGCTTTGGAGCCAACAATTACTGTTTCTGATGGAGCGAATACTTCTCCATCTGGTCTTCAGGATTTCACCAACGCTGTGACATACACAGTGACTGCTGAGAATTATGATGAGCAGGACTGGGCGGTGACGGTTACTATAAATATTGCTCCTATTATTGAAAATCCTTTTGAAGATTCATACAGTGAAACTGAAGGCTTTGAGTCAGTTCAAATCAGTTATGAAACTATATTCTCGGATGCCGATGGAGATGAGTTGGAAATTTCAGTCGAAAGCAGCAACGAAAATGTTGTAACTGCTGAGGTAATTGCCAACAATCAAATTCAGATCAATGAAGTCGGACTGGGTGAGAGCACCATCACCGTAACCGCTGACGATGGCAATGGAGGATCAATATCTGAAGATTTTACTTTCACAGTGACTGAAGCTGCAACCCCACTTGGATTTGAAGATGAACTTGAGGTAAAAGTTTATCCAAACCCAACCATCGATTTCATAAATATTGATGCAAGTAAATCTTTGAAAGTTCAAATGATTGATCTGAATGGTAGAGTCCTTCGAAACAAGACCGGACAAAACATAAGATTAAACTTGAAGGATATAAAATCAGGTATGTATATCCTCCAAATAACCGATGGCGAAACTTCCATAAGTCAACGAATCATAAAGGCAAACTAAGGCAGCATTAGCTATGGCTATTGCGAGGGACGGCTCAAGGAGCCGTCCTTTTTTTGTTCTTATGATTTTCAATATCTTGGTCACACCTAATCATTACCACCATGAAGAAGTTTATCACTCTGTTTCTTTTGTTTTCACTTTCTGTTTTCATTGCGTGTCAGCAAGATGATAGCGTACCTCAAGACGAATTTGGCTTTTTATCTCTTTCACTGGATATCTCCATCACCATCGAAGAATTAGGTGGTAGAGTTGATGCTATCGTCCCTCTAGAAGATTTCAAAGTAATCATTGAGCAGGAAGATGGTGTTACTTACGCAGAGTATAATAACTACAGCGAAATACCAACAGAACTCGAACTACCCACAGGATCTTACAAAGTGATTGCGTATTCAGACAATGATCTGCCAGCCCAATTTGAAAATCCATACTATTACGGAGAGTCGGAAATTTTTACCATCGATAAAGATGAAGTACAGGCAGTATCTCTGACAGCAGAGCTGGCCAATATGAAGGTCAGTGTGACATATTCAGACAATGTCTCAAACTCGTTTGACTCTTATTCCACCAATGTGGAGAACTCCACAGGAGATGCTCTGGTATTTGACGAAACAGAAACACGCGAAGGATACTTCGCTGTAGATCCGCTCAGCATTTTATCCACACTTACCTATACCAAATCGGATGGGGAAGTAGTAACTACTCAGTATGCTGCAAGCATAACTAGCCCGGAAGCCAAGACACATTATCGAGTCAACATTGACGCGTTTGTTCAGAATGGCCGAGCAGCTATCAATATCACACTAGATGATGGCACAAACGACGTTGACATTTCCCTTGGCAATGGCAATGAGGACAATGATTCTGATGGAGTAACTATTGGAGATGGAGATTGCGATGATAGTGATGACACGATTTATCCAAATGCACCTGAGCTTGCAGATGGAATAGATAACAATTGTGACGGCTTTGTGGATAATGCTGTTTGCGGAAACGGTGTAGTAGATTGGAGTGAAGAGTGTGATGGAGGAGGTAATTGCTTGATTACCTGCCAACTTGATTCGGATGGAGATGGCATAGCAAACACAAGCGATAACTGCCCCAATAACTCAAACAGTAATCAGAATGATAGCGATAATGATGGTGTTGGTGACATCTGTGATAATTGTCCTAATACTTTCACTCTTAATGGAAGTCAAACGGATAGTGACAATGATGGGGTAGGAAATGTCTGTGACAATTGTCCATTTAATTCAAATGCAAGCCAAGCTGATTCAGACAATGACGGGATTGGTAATAGCTGCGACAGAGATTGGGACAATGACGGTTATGAAGGCATCCAGAATGGAGGAAACGGTGCTGACTGTGATGATAATAACCCATTCATCAATCCAGGCGCAAATGAAATTCCGAACAATGGAATTGATGAAAACTGCGATGGATTAGACGATATACCTTAAAGATAAAAGCTGGCTGCTCTATTGTCTTCCTAAAAAATGTACCTCCTGGATTTTATTAAGTCCTACACGATACATCACGATTGCGTACACTTTTCTCCCACCAAAAATTACTTCTTCATGTTCGATCACAGTATTTCCAACGGCAATTCGATTGAGCAGCGTACAGTTTAAGTCAGGAGCTTGATCAAACATTGCACCGTATTGTTCTCGCATGATATCCTTTCCCTGATAAAGCATTTCACGCGTATCGTTATAAACTTTGACGGAATCAGAATACGGAATTAAAAAGGCTTCAATATCTCGATTGTTATAAGCTTCCAATTGTGCATTTGCCAGTTCTTCCGGCGTTTGTGCAAAAGCAATCATTCCGAAGGCTATTGCTAAAAAAGAAAGTGCAGTTCTTATTCTCATTTGTTACATTATTTGATCGTAAAATACCCGCTCACTTACATTCATCCATACACCGACATCTTTTCTAAACTTATCAAAAGCTTCATACACTTTCTTACTTGGAGCATCAGTTTCGCACAATTCAGCAATAGTCTCCTGTGTAAACCCTTTTAGCGCATTTAATACTTCTGACGGAAATTGTGCTACAGTCACATCCGTTTCATTGATGATCTTTTGAAGATACTGACCATTTCTAGCATCAAACTCAGCACCCATCCATCTTCCTGTACGATAGCAAGCCGTACGAATAATCTCTTGTAAATCTGAAGGCAAGGCATCAAACTTTGGCTTGTTGACCATCATTTCCAAAGCCGGACCAGGTTCATGCCAGCCAGGATAATAGTAGTATTTGGCTACATTATAAAATCCCATCAGGTAATCATGAAAAGGACCTATCCACTCGGTCGCATCAATGACTCCACGTTCCAGATTGGTGTAGATTTCCCCTCCGGAAACCAGAACAGGCGTCCCCCCGGCTTTTTCCAAAACCTTGGCTCCAAGACCTGGTATCCGCATCTTAAGTCCTTTGAGATCCTCAATGGTCTTAATTTCTTTCTTGAACCAGCCAGCCATTTGTACGCCTGTATTTCCGCACAAGATCGGTTGAATGTTGAATGGCTCATAAAGTTCCTCCCAAAGCTTATCTCCACCGCCGGCAATTATCCAGGAGCTCATCTGTTGGGCGTTCATCCCGAAAGGAACTGCAGCAAAAAACTGGGCCGCAGGCACTTTGCCGGACCAATAATACGCTGCCCCGTGATTCATCTCCACAGCTCCATTGCTCACCGCATCAAAACCTTCAAGGGCAGGTATTAATTCACCACCTCCGTAAACCGTAATGTCCATTCTCCCACCGGACATCTGTCGAACCCAATCAGCCATCAGCTTACAGCCTTCTCCAACCACAGGAAAGTTGGGTGGCCAGGTAGTAGTCAACTTCCATCGATAGGTATTATTGAAATTAATATAGGGTCCCTGGCTCTTCTCCTCTGACTTGACACAAGAAGCTAATGTAGTGGCGCCTGCAGCTGCAAGCGCAGACTTGGTAAGGAACTTACGACGTTTCATAGTGGAAAGATAACCATAGAATGGCAAGAAGGTAATGGCCTGTGAGGTCAAGTCAGATCTTCCTAGTCTCCTTCTACTTTGAAGTATTTTTTGATGGATGCCGCATCCAATATCACATCTTTTTGAGTGGCACGCTCGATGATATTTTCATGTAAGTTGAGCAAGATGGAGCACTCAGCTTCCTTCAATATGCTGTATAGTCTATCATCCTTTTTTATATCACCAAAGATGAATGTGTTCAGTTGATCCAGTCCTGTGTATGACTTATCCAGCTTATTGAGTTTGAGCAATTGCTGCAACTTTTTTCCCTGTGGCGTATCATCGTTGGTGAGAAAGAGAAAGGTGCGAATCACCGCAACACCATCTATGACTTCCACCAACAAGTATCCCAGCAGGTGACCGTAGAAGTAGTATCCCAAAAGTCCTCGGTTGATGCCAAAGGGCAAAACATTGCCTACAGTAATGGACTTTGTCACATGGTAATAGAGCTCCCGCTTTGGAAACAAGTCCAATCGTTCGTAGAGCCTGTTCAGGGCATGTTTTTGCATATATACTTCCAGCTTCAATCCACGCATAATGGTATTGTCGCTTAAGTCATCTGCTTTAAGGTGTGGTATCTCAATGCCTCCTTTCTTCCAGCCCTCTACTTTGAATACCTCCGTAGTGTCTCTCCCATCAAAGCGTATTTTTTTTGTCTCAGTCAGGAAACAACGCACCATCACATGTATGCCCATATACAATTTTTTTGAGAGCTCTCCGGAATGTGTGTCTTTAAACACATACACCATAAACCGATCGGGGGTCTGGGTTAACATACTGCCAAGGGTATCCATAAACCTTTCAAAATTCCGCTCTGGGCTGTTTTTCGATTTGCATAGCTCAACCATCGGTTTCAGCTTTTCATCCAACAGCTGCTTCTGCTCCGGTGTTACATCATCTAGCGTACGGTACCAGTGATACAGCGTGAGCACATGAGAAAAAAACTCCCTATTAGGAATCTCAGTGCTCGAGCCCGGAAATTTGAATGATTGTTGATCAAGGAATAAATCTTCTATAATCTTCCGCACAGTACCTACTATACCCGGTAGTAATTTCATTTCGGGTCCGCCCAGCACTTTGAAACGAAATCGCAATGAATACAAAATGTAGATATCCCCAATGGAGATTTTCTCCACCGCCTCTCTCGCACCAAAAGTTTCGCATATCTCCAGCAAGCGATTATAAAAAGCATCTATCATTTGTGATTTTCTTGCCAGAGACAGTGGCTGGGGTTGTCGCGGCTTTGGCTTTCTTCTTCCTTTTTTCTTAGCCATGATTTCCTTTGATCAGTGTGTCACTGTGCTCCCTTGACCGATCATGGTATCAATCAGGTCTTCTTTGGTTTTGGATGTTTGATCCTGCACGACGGCCATATAGTCATCAAGATCATTTGTAAGGTTGTTTGGAAAAAGTGCGTATTTAATAGACATTTCCGTATGGGTAAAAAATTGAACATGAGCCAATCTAACAACTACTTTCGCTGCTCAGAGGCAGCGGCATTACCAAAAGAAACTTGTCTACAAAAAGTATACGCCTTTGCTATGACACCTCGTCAATAATTGATGGTTTTCTGCTACCTCACTTCCTCTTCCCCGTCGGCATGTAAAGCGAAGCGACCCTTTTCCCTCGGGTGAACAAACTCATCTTTAGGCCATGGCCACCCACCAAACTGAGTACGCTGGTATTCTCGAATGGTGTCATAGATTTCCTCCTGACTATTCATAACAAATGGTCCTTGCTGCACAACAGGCTCACCTATAGGTTTCCCCTGAAGCAATAGAATATGAGCTTCTTTACTACCATTTTTGATGATTACTTCATGATTTGCATGCAGATCCGCACCTTGCTGCTCATTTAAGATTTGGCCATCAATCTCGATGCTATCACCTTCATAGAAATAGACAGACCTGTTCACATCTTTATCAGCAATTGGAAGCTTCAACTTTCCATTGGCCTGAATTTTAATAAGCCAGATTGCCACGCCGTTTTGCGGGTCAGCAGCCCAAGAGTCTGGTGTGGTATCCAGTGATTTGGATTCGCCAAAATCCCCCGCAATAATGGTCACTTCCGCATCTTCTGTCTTATGAATCGGTATGTCCTCCGCCCAAAGCATTTTATAGTGTGGCTCCACAAATTTGCTTCTGCGAGGTAAGTTGAGCCAGATTTGAAAAAGCAATAATGGATTGTCTTTATCATCATTAGTCAGAGGAAACATTTCTGAATGAAGAACACCTCTTCCGGCGGTCATCCATTGAACATCACCATGTCCAAAACGGCCGGTTGCACCCATACTGTCCGAATGATCCACCAAACCTTCCGGCACCACAGTAATCGTCTCAAATCCTCGATGGGGATGTTGAGGGAATCCCGGCACTTGCTGCCCGTGATACATTCGCCAACCATCTTTTATCGTAAAATCCTGACCTATCATGCGGCCCTTCAAATGCTCAGAATCAGGTCCCATGGATTCATTTCCCTTTGGAAAAAGGTCTCGGTGATACACACAAAAAAGAAAGGGATCTTGCGTTTCCCAAGGGAAGCCCAATGGTTTGATCTGCTTAATGGCACTCATAATATAAATTTTTAAAGTAAACCGTAAACCACTGTGTAGAGTTCAAATTCTTACCTTTGCTCCGATGAAACGAATAGCTATTTTTTGCGGATCCAAAATGGGTAACGATCCAAAATATGCGGCATCAACTAAAGAGTTAATCAGTGCTCTGGTAAGCCAAGGAATTGAAATTGTCTATGGTGGTGGCGATGTGGGGCTGATGGGAATAGTTGCTGAAACTGCTCTCGAAAATGGCGGTACAATTACCGGTGTAATTCCCGATAAGCTCTACGAAATGGAAGTTGCTCATACAGGTATTACCAAACTCTATAGAGTAAAGGATATGCACGAGCGAAAGGCGTTAATGGCGGATCTGTCAGATGCATTCATTGCGCTTCCTGGTGGCGTAGGCACATTGGAAGAAATGACCGAAGTAATGACCTGGGCGCAAATAGGGTATCATTCCAAACCGTGCGCATTCTTAAACACCAATGGCTACTACGACCACTTCATCGCCTTCTTCGATCACATGGAAGCGGAGGGCTTTTTATACAAATCCCTGCACGATCAAGCGATTGTGGAGGAGGATTCATTTACTCTTGTAAAATCACTTTTTAAAAAATAGAGGTGCAACTAGGGTAAAGAAAAGCACTAGTAAGCCCGACAAGAAACTTTTGAACTCGGAATGGAAAAAAGTATCAAATGGCCCTCCGATACTGAAAACCCAGCATAAAAATGCAATAACAGTAATCGTAAGTTGCTTGTTGTTTTTAACCTCAAAAGCCCTCTTGTAAATGACTGGAGCAAGAACTGTCAACGCAATAATTGCTACGTACATTACTGTTTTTACAGTGCTTTCACTTAATGCCGGGTCATCTGTGGCAATTTTCAAAACTGCTTCATAACTACCTTTTATAAATAAGTATCCTGTAACAATTTCACCAGGTATTAGCTTAGTGAGTTTAGCGCTGTAACCATCAGCAGATGGTGCAGAAGAAGCTAGGTTCATTTGAGTAAGGCTGGAATTTGTAATTATTTCTCTCATAAAGTTCTTTTTTATGCTCGTAATAAATTTGGTATTTATAGAAGGAGAATCACTTCAGCTTCGTAATGAATTATCTTATTGAAAAGTGATATTAATAGATTTAGTAATCGTACTCTGTGAATCCATCGTAAAACGTATTTCTACTGTACCAATGGAGTCATTGGTATTGATAAACTTGGCAGAAGCCAGTCCATCATTAGTTTTAATCACATGAAGACTTCTAATTTCAGGGTTTTCAGTACTTATCACTTCCCAATTGATTGGGATATTGTTTGAAGTAAATTCATCAAAAACAAATGATAATTCCACTGTATCTGTGACACCAAATGAAGTGATACCATATGTAGGATATAAATCAATATCATTAGGGTAGTTTACCAAATACCTCAAAACTGTATCTGTTTGAAACTCTCCTATTTCAGCAGAAAGAACCACATAATCTGAAAATTCTTTAAATGCATTAACCTGAAATGAAGTAGTTCTGTAAAACAGAGATCTCGTTAAGGATTTAGCTGTGTCAGAATTAATGAATGTTCCGGGGTCAGATAGGCTACCCTTTGAAATTGAGAATTCAATCGTCTGAAATTCATCAGAATTCGTTCCCAAAATTGCCGAAACTCTAATACTACTTCGTCCATCAGCTTTAATACTATCACTATCAAATTCAAATCTTATAACTTCTTGCTCATTAAGCGGCTTCAATGGGTCATCCAACTCACAAGCTATAGTGAGAAGAATAATTAATATAAGTGGAGTGAATTTTTTCATGGACAACTTAATTGGATGTTATGATTTGCTTGATCATCAAGATTATCATTATGTCTGAGTTCTATCGTTATTGTCACAAAAGTGTTATGAGCCTCATCACATATGATGGTTAAAGTCATTGGTCTTGTCTCAAAAGTTGCTTGAGCGTTCCATTCTGTCGTCCCATTGATTTGACAATCATCCAGCGGTATTTGCGCACTCAACTCATAGTCGTCGCCAATAACGAGGTTGTCAATATCAATCGTTAAGGTAAATGCGATCCCACATTGCACGTTGACATTGTTAGGACTGATATTAATTATGTCCGCCATAGTCTAATCGTTTTCTTTTTGTATTAAATAATTGATGACATTGAAATCAAAGTTCAATGAAACATAAGGACGCACACGAAGGTGGGTGTCATCCTGAAGAGGGCTTGGTACCGGCTGATTGACAAAAATTGCCCCAGCACTTATCCCTATTTGATTGGTAATATCATAGCTATACCCAAGAACCAGTTTGATTTTAATGCCAGTATTTTCTAAATCCTGACCATTAAATTTCAATGGATCAGTTGTTACAGCACCCACAAGTAGTGATGATTTAGACCAAAATCTTTTCTCGACACTTGAGCCTTTCTTGTGATAATAAGGATCTTTCAAGCGCTTATCGAATGGAAGAAAATAGAATTTGAGACCATAGATACTTATTAACTCGCTGTTGTTAGAATTATCGGCAAGCGAGATGGCTCCAATTCCAAACGCAGTTCCAATTTTAACTCCAACTGGATCTGCCTCACCCGTAGCTTCTTTTTTAATTGGTTTTAATGACTCTTTGAGTAAATACTTAATTCTTACTTTTTGAGGGAAGATTGTAGATCTGGTGTCTTCGATTTCATTATCAAGTTTTCTTACTTCCTCACCACTGGAAAGGATGTTGTTATACATTTTTATGATTCCTGATTTTTGAGTAGATAGATCGGTTGTATCCAAGAACAAAACAAGGTCGCCCAGAACTTCACTTGAAGGCTCTTTTTGAATTAAATCCAAGTATGTATCTAGATCATCTGCATCCAGAAGTTTCGCTTTGGATTGTAAGCTATTGTTATTACGATTGACATTATTTTGTGCATTGATTTGGTTTCTTTTAGACCTAAAATATGCTATTAAGATTGTATTTAACTTCTTGTATGCATCATCAAGTTCTTGTTGATCAATTGTTGTTTCAATTATCTTATTGTTTCCCCATTTATAAGTCTTCAGATCACTATCAATGAGATTTTGTTTAGTTGCATTTACTCTATTCTTTAGTTCAGCTGTGTCGATAGATGTTAATGGCAATAATTGATTGATTACTTCATCAATTTTGTTAGTTACCTCTACAGCCTTCGTCTTTTGTAAATAGTATTCAAAGACCAGTCGATAATTTCGACTTATTTGAAACTTTTTATTCATTGTTAAGCTGAAACTCAACTCACTATCTGAGTTCTTCCAGCTCACTTCATCAAAGAGCTTATTACTATCACTCTCTTCGGTAGTTTCTTCCGATTCTGACTCCTTAATTTCATAAACACTCAACTTTACGAATTTTGCCGTATCACCACTTTGTATAGTGGATCCTTCAAAGGTTACGTAGTTGATATATGATAAATCTTCAGTGAGTTTACCATCTTCTAAATCTATTGTCTGCTGCGCAATACATACAAAATGTAATGTGCAATAAGTCAGTATAAGTGCTAGTTCTTTCTTCATTTCAATTTGAATATTACAACCCCAACCACTCCTCGATCTTCCCCTTGTTCTCTTCAAAAAGCTGCTGGCCAAACGCTTTGAGATTGGCCATGTTTTCCTGTGTTGCACAGTCCATATCCGGATCTATATTGGTTTCCTTTAGGTCACCATCTATACGCAGGTATTGATTCGGATTGTCTATGGTTCCGTAAATCTTGTCTAGCTGGTAATGAGCTACATCTGCAGAGCCAGACATCATAATGTCAATAACGGGCTGCACCCATTCGGCCATGCCGTAGTTTTTGGCTTTTTTGTATGGATAGGATTTGCGATTATGACCGGTACCAATGGACAAGATCTTCATGTCCTTGGCGGTTGCTTCGTCCCCATTCATTTCAAAGATGGATCGACCTTCTGCATAAGCGACTAGTGATGGATTGTTTACAAAAACTCCACCATCAATTAAGGAATAGGAGTTTCCAGCTTCAGAGGTGACACGCTCACATTCAAAGTAAGTAGGTGCCGCTGAGGTTGCTCGGGCAACATCTCGCACTTTATAATTATAATCCGGGTCTTTTTGAGCCTTATGTTGACCAAAGAAGTGGCCTTTGCGATTTTCAATGTCATAGGTAGTAATGACACAAGGTTTCAGCAGGTCTTTCAACCACACATCACCAAAGTAATCGTTGAGCGCATTTTCGATTCCTTTAGCCGGATATTTTTCATCAAGGATTCCAGCTACAGATCGTACCTTATGAAAGAAAGGCACATCGAATATGTCTTCACCTCTTTTAAAGTAAAGACCGACAACTTCTTCTGCCGAAAATTTGGGTGTGTTAGGCTTGTTGGGATTCTCAATGAGGAACGCACAGGCTAGGATGCCGCCCGTGCTGGTGCCAGCTACTAAGTCAAAGTCTTTTGCGACTTCAACTCCAAATTCTTTTTCAATTTCAACGAGAATCTGGCCTGGGATGATGCCTCGTATTCCTCCTCCATCTATGGATAAAACTTTCTTTAGCGGTGGCATAAAGTCTGAGTTTAATGATAACTAGACTAAAGGTCACCATACCGTTTACTAAAAACAATACCTACCAAGGGGTATTCTAGGAGAATAAGAAGAAACTTATTGGATATTTTGAATAGAAGTGATTCCGTTTACTTAAATATTATCAAGTGATAATGTTTTCAATGCTTGTTCACTTTCACTTTTTTGAATCCAAAAAAGGCTAATAAGAGAGCCAATGCTACAAATGCTAGTCGGGATAATTTTTTCATAACTGTGGTATTTTTAAATGTTCCATAAATTTCGTCAGTTATGTCCCTGAATATCAATACCCTAAATGTGGTAATCTTTCAAAACAGTGGATTATTCACCGAACTAAAAACCTGTTATGTCGAAACCTAGAAGTGCTGCTCAAGGAATCGATGTGCATTTTCAAAACAAATGCCACGGGCGGCATTCTCTACTTCCTGGTTGCTTGTAAGCTGATAACGAGCGCCATCCAAAACCTGCAGTCCTTCCAATTTATCTATAAGGTCTCTTTCAAAATCATCAAAAAGCAGGGAGTTGCCATAATCCTGCGTAGGGTCTATGTAGCCTTCAAAATCAGTTCCGAGGGTAAAATAGCTCCAGCACTTCCCTTTTGTAGCAGCATCAAGCTCACTGCTATCTATTATGACATCAACCATGGCTTTCAGATTTTTCCAAATAAGATCAATGCTGTTTACTCTATCCTTTTTATCACCAAGTATTCGTTGGTCAAAACATATTCCAACCAAACCGCCTGTTTTTGCTGCCCACTGTACATCCTCTCCACAAGCATTGATGTTCCATGGATAAAAGCCATCTCGCAGATCACGGTCGTTTTCCAATGGTGAAAAGTCGATTGTTTCCTGCAACGTATCCCACCCGCTGAAAGCTACATGACTTAGAATTACAGGAATAGTATCACCCTTCTCCATGGCTCGTATCACTATATTCTCGTAGTACCATTTTCTGGTTTGAGCAGAGGTATGCTTCAAATCAATAAGGATTCTTCTACCAAGAGAAGCATCTCGATCCAACATGGAATTAAGACTTAGCAATAATCTAATTGCGCGTTCTCCTTCAGGTTGAATATCGCCATTCATACCATCTGTCTGATCTGATAAAATGCGAAGCGCATCTGGTATACTATGCGCATGACCTCCCAAGTAATTGTTGAAATGATGAGCGAAAGTTACAAAGAATATTGGCTGAGGCCATTTCTTCAGCTCCATGATTCGCTCTTCAATCTTATCCAGATTTGTATCAGTTCCCAGTGCATGCATGCCTTCAATGGTCAGCACCATCGCTATCTCGTTATTGTCAAGAGTAGATTTTACTTCAGAGTAATCAGAACAGATCACATACTTTCCGGTAGCATCCAGTGACTCTGGATACTTCTTTCGCATCTTTCTTACGCTCTTGAAAACTCGCTTTATTCCCGGAATATAGATTTCGTTTCTTCGTGTCTCCTGGCTTTTACTGATCAAAAAGTTACGCTCCTTGATCAATTCATCATAATAATCATACTCCTTTGAAATAAAGAATTTGATCCGTCTAATTGGCATTCTCATAAGCAGCGATTGCAAAAATGCCCTTGCAATTTTCAGGATAGTTGGTGCTCCTGTGATAAAGGCAAATACCGCCTGAAACCACATGATTGGATTTAAGAATCCCAAGCCCGAAGTGGATAATACATCCAGAATACGAATCAACTTATTTTGATCGATTTGACCTCCTTTGTAAAATCCTTTTTCAAATGGATAAAGAGACGCAAATACGAGTTTGGTTTCTCCATTCCAGAGTTTTACCGGATCACATTGTGAGTAGCTAAACGCCCGTTTCCCCTTTTCTTGCTTCTTAAAGTTGCTCAGTACGACATTCCAAGGGTTGTATTTGTCTGGCTTCTTTTCGTATTTGGTGTGACGCATCCAGTGAAATGCACGAGAATGCGGGTGACAATGCAGATCAGCATATTTTTTCATAATAGTGAGTATTGTGAAGTTTAAAGTTCCGCATTCGCTACAACTTTCTCAATACCCAAAAGATGGTAAGTTATCTACCCAAAAAGTTGCTTTGACTTCTTCTTAACTCTGTAACCATAAGTAATCATCACCGGAGGATAAAGCATATAAATGAATCCTGCTAAACCGAAATTGAGCGCTCCATATCCAAATGGATGAAGAAATGCAATAATCGTGGAAAGGAACGGAATTGAGCTCATAAGCAGGTTTTGCCACAGGCTTACTTTGGTAGAGAAAATTTCATATTCATTCAGCTCCAACTCCTCACTCCTCTTGTATGCATGCCTGTAGAGCCATGTCATAGCCAAAAATATGAAAGTGGCACCTGCTCCGTAAGCTGTCATAAGTAGCGTCATATTATCGCTATTCATGCTTCCTCCAAAACTGTCCATAAAGTCGTCAGGCATGCCAAATATCAATCCTGAATACAGCTCTACAAGAAACCTTGCCAAAAACTTCAATGGATATATATAGATGAGCACCAAAAACAGCAAGAAGGTATTAACTGTGACAGTCTTGGTATTTTGGAGACCATACCTCAGAAAAAAAACATAGTGTTGATACCAGATTACAACAATCAAAACAATGCAGATAAAAGAGGGGATGATGTCATGAATCGACTTTCTTAGTTGGTCAAAAGTCTCTGGAACTGTGGATGACAAGACCACTAAAGTGAAAGCCACAGCGAATACTGCATCACTAAAAGTTTCTATTCGAGTCTGATCTAATCCCCGGTAACGAAAGTTAGGATCTAAACCGACAACCTTATTTTTTATATCCCTCATAATATCACAATTAGGTGCTCAATGATAACCATTCATCTACAAAATAGCCCCTTGATAGAAAATAAAAAGGTCATTAGAATACAAGGCGTTTTGATTAATCTGGAAACCAAACTCTCAAATACTATAATGAACTACAACAAAAAACTATTCGGAACGCTAATCCTATCACTAATAAGCTTTATTGGATTGGCACAGTTAAGCACACCACCAGGAGGCGGAAGCCAACGATCCTATGTAAGACAGCATATTGGTGGTGTGGGTACAGTTGAAATCAACTACAGTAGTCCTGGTGCAAGAGGTCGTACCATTTATGGTGGTGTTGTCCCTTATGGCTTTAACAATCTTGGATTTGGTCTAAGTACTGCAGACAACCCTTCACCCTGGCGAGCTGGAGCTGACCAGAATACCACATTTACTTTTTCGCACGATGTGAAAATAGGAGACAAAGAGCTTCCTGCTGGTACGTATGGATTCTTCGTTGCGCCTGCACAAGATGGGCCATGGACAGTCATCTTTTCCAAGGATAATAATCACTGGGGTAGCTTTTTCTACAGAGAAGAAAATGATGCTTTACGTGTCGATGTTGAAGCCGAGGACGCAGGATTTCATGAATGGCTAACCTATGAGTTCATCGACAGACAAAACACTTCTACAACGGTAGCATTGATCTGGGGAGACAAGAAACTTCCCGTTAAGATTGAGCTTGCTAATCCGGTAGAGGCACATATAACTCAACTTAAAGCAGAACTCAACAACCAACCCGGTTTTACCTTCCAAAATCTTGTGGCAGCTGCTAGATATGCCTCTAGTGTAGGTGAGCACGAGCAAGCAATCCAATGGGCTGATGGTGCAATAAGCGCTCCATTTGTCGGTCAAAAGAATTGGGGTACCATGTCTACAAAAGCTGCAGTACTGACAGCAGCTGGAAAAATAGACGAGGCTCAAACTGTAATGGATGAAGCAATCAAACTTCCTGGAGCCAATGCAGGAGCTATTCATCAATATGGACGCCAACTAATTGGTGCCGGAAAAGCTGATAAGGCTCTTGAAATATTCAAATACAACCATAAAACCAGTAACGGAGTTTGGCCTACAAATTACGGGCTGGCCAGAGGTTATTCTGCTGTTGGCAACTATAAGCAAGCACTCAAGTATTTGAAACTTGCTAAAAACAATATTCCAGCAGGTGACACGGTAAATGGTCCAATCATAGACCAAAACATTGCTAAACTTGAAAAAGGAGAAGATATCAACTGATCATCATCTCAGGAACATCAAGCCCACTTCTGGTGGGCTTTTTTGTTTCTACTAAACTCAGCCCCACTTTATCCGTAAAAATTAGCTCACTAAAGTAATTATCCATGCGAAAACCAATCTCAATCTTAACACTCATTCTGTTCGCGCTAATCACATTAGCCAAAGATCCTGGAATGAAAAAAGGCACTCCGGACATTGTCTCAATTTCTGTTTTGGAGTTTAATGAAGAAGGCATTCTATTTATTGGTGACTCAAAAGGAGCTGCCATATATGCAGTAGATCTCAATGATAATATAGCGAGTAACAATCAGGAAGCATTAAATATTGTTGACCTGGAAGACAAACTAGCAGGTATGTTAGGTACCACAGTTGACAATATCATGGTTCATGATATGGCAGTGAATCCTATTTCACAAAACATTTACATGAGTGTATCAAGAGGTCGTGCCAAGTGGACATCCCGCTGGGAATCTCCCAATGATTTAGTAGATGCTGATATCCTTATTAAGGTTTCACCTTCTGGCGAAATGTCAGAAGCAAGTCTGGAAAATGTTGATTACGCTAGCATTTCCATACCTAACCCAGTAGATGCCAGCGTTGAGCATCGATGGAAAAAAGGTGCAAAACTAAGATCGGATGCTATCACCGATATTGCTTTCGACGATGGTAAAGTGTATGTCTCCGGTCTGTCTAATGAGGAGTTTAGAGCTGCCTTGTGGACCGCTCCATATCCGTTTACAAAAGACGTCAATGCAAACACATTGGAGATATTCCATGGAGCACACGGAAAATGGGAAACAGCCTCTCCGATACGCGCCTTCCTACCCTATGAACTTAATAATCAAAAACAATTGCTAGCAGCATACCTGTGCACTCCGCTGGTTACAATAGATGCGCAAAAACTGGGTGATAATAAGCATGTGAAAGGACGCACCGTTGCAGAATTTGGATCTGGAAATTTCCCTATAGACATGGTGCTTTACAAAAACAATGGCAAAGACTATATCCTGATGTCAAACAGCGCTTTGCCTCTATTGCTTTTTGATCCGGAGGATGTAGCCAATTACGATGGAGAAATAACAGAAGAAGTGAAAGGCTACCTCGCAGGCGTTGAATATACGCCACGTTCAGGTAGTGGCGTTCAGCAACTGGCAGATTTCAATTCGAAATATATTCTGGCTACTCAGCGACTGCCAAACGGCAAGCTTGTGTTAACTTCACTACCAAAAGATTGGCTTTATCCATGAAAAAATTGATATACAAGAATTCTAGTTTAAAAGGAGGCACTTTGGGCCTCCTTTGTTTTTTATTAACCATCCATTTTGTCTCAGCACAGAGCTTCTTTTCAGCCCAGACTTTGCCTAAGATTGAGAACTACGGAACCATCACCACACGTCTGGTCCCGGAAGAAATTGTAGCACTGATTCAAAAACAGAATTTTACGTTCGAGCAGTGGTCTTCATTTTACCATGTGAAAACAAACCCATCGGGTCCTGCGGTACTTGGTTCCTACAAGATCGTAGGCAACCACCTTGCATTCTCTCCAAGATTTTTGCCAGATGCACAAGTTCGATACATCGTTACATTTTCTTATCCTGCGCTGGCTCAGCTTCTCTCGCATGAGCTAAGTGAGCAGTCTATATATTCAGATGTAGTCACATTTGAGCCTCCAAAGACTACCCAACCGGATATTATCTCTGTAATACCCAACTTGGAAATTGTTCCAGCCAATCTCCTTCGATTTTATGTATTCTTCTCAGCGCCAATGGGACTGGAAAATCCCTACGACTTTATCACCATAGAAGATTCAAATGGAAATATACTCGTTGACCCATTTGTCATTGTTCCTGAGGGTCTCTGGAATATAGATCGCACTCGATTGACCTTGTTGCTCCACCCGGGTAGAATAAAGCAAGGAGTAGGTCCCAACATGACTGAAGGAGATATTCTTCGTGCAGGCAATGATTATACCTTGAAGATTGACTCGCGATGGAAAGGCGCAAGTGGTGAAACACTTAAAGAAAGTTTTTCTCGTGAAATCAATGCCACTAATCCGTTGAGAAAGGCAATCAATGTCAACCTCTGGGCATTAAAAGCGGAGCAAAATCAGATTGGGATACTTACCATTGTAACAGATCATCCATTGGATCAGCCGTTGGCAAAGCGAATGCTCTACATCATGAATAAAGAAGGAAAGATTCTACCCTCACAAGTTGAGTTTACGAGCGCCGAAGAAGTCAAAATACTTTGGCGACCTGATGGGTCTAAAGAACTGGAGCTTCACATAGACCATAGGCTGGAGGATGTTTGCGGAAATACTCCGCTTTATGCATTTGACCTGGAAGATGGAACCAGAAACGAGCCAAGCGGCGAAATTATGCTCACATTTAAAGTAGACTAGGCACAAAAAAAGGGAGCACCTTCGTACTCCCATAGCCGATCCCAATGTGCTGGTTGGATCGAACTTTCGATCCGACATAAGTCGAATCTAATCACCGCCTAATTTACTCGCCTGTAAATGTAGACAGCTAATATAACCAATGTCTGGTATTTTTTTGTCTATCAAATAATATTTTATTCATTAAAAGATTGTGACCCAGTTGCCAAACAGGATGGTTTATGTTGCGTTAATTTGCTATCAATGATCAAGCTAACGGCATGCTTTATTATGTTCTCTCAGCTTCTCGTCTTTGGGACGCTCGATCGCATTCAAAAAGCGATGGAAAAAAAAGAATATGAAAAGGCCTACGAGCAGATCTTAAAAGGATACGAGAAAGAGCCTGATAATCCCGGCGTCTCCTTTTATCATGCAAAACTTCTCTTTGATAAGACCTATGATAGATCCAACTTAGATAGTGCTCGAATTGCTATTAACGACGCAAAGAAAAAATATAGCAAAGCAACACAAGATCTTATTGACGAAATCACCAAAGAAGAGATCACCGCAGAAAAAATTAATCTCCTTCATGATCAAATAAGAGATCGAGCATTTCAAAATACACTTGAAAATCTCACTATTGAACAAGCGCTTTCATTTCAGGAAAAATTTCCAAACTCGGTCTATAATGATCTATTAATCTATAAGGTAGATAGCATTGAATTTAGAAATGCTAGGCTTTCCAATTCTCAGCGGGAGTTGGTCCAATTTATCAATGAACACCCAGTGTCTATTTTTAAACCAAAGGCTGATTCAATCCTCGATGGCTTGCGTTTTTTCGAGTTGCGGGAGAAGGGTAACTTAAAAGACTACTATAGTTTTCACAATGATTATCCATTTTCAAGGCATAAAAGAAAAGTTGAAAGTTTCATACTGAAAGCCTCAACGGCTTCTCATCGTAAGGAACGATATGAAGAATTTATCAGCCACTCCGAAATTGCTGCCTTGAAAAAAAAGGCCGCTGATGTGCTTTTTTATAGTTCAAAAAAGCATGATTACATGCATCACCCAGATCAAGATTCCATCAAAAAAATTCTCTCTCTTGCTAATACTGTACTCTATCCTGTGGTTCAAAACGGATTATATGGATTTTTCGACCACCAGGGGCAATCAAAAATCTCATCTCTTTACTCAGATATATTGCCAGACTACAAGTGCACGCTTATTCAAGACGATTGGGTGTTTGTGAAGAAAGTGAATGAAGGCCTTATACTTACCAAAAATGGTGAGGTTGTGTTGCAAGGTATAGATGGGTATCGAAGCGTCAGTGAAGATGTGGGTTTAGTAAAACGTAGAAATCAATGGTATTTATACCATAAAAGTGGGTTTCAGATATTGGATCAGTCGGTAGAGGGCGCGGAGATTATTGCCAATAAGTGGATAAAAGTGAAGAGTAAAGATAAATGGGGGCTCTTCACTTTTCTGGGCTTGCAAGTCGCAGAGGTGTTGTACGATGATATCTCAAAACTGGAATCGTTCTGGATTTTCAGAAAAAACAATCTTTATGCAGTCTATACAGAAGATTTGATCCTTTCAGAAATAGAAGAGAGGGGTGTCACGCTGGAATTTAAATTCGATGACGTAGAACTCGTCAACAAAAACACTTTAATCGGCTTTAAAGGTGAAAGAGAGTGCTTGCTGGATTCTACTCTTAACTTTCTGATTCCGTGGGGCAATTACGAGATTTATCCGGAAGATGCCGGATGGTATCTAAAGTCAGGCAATGGCTACAGGCTTTACAATGAATCAGAGGCGGATCTTATGGATCGACATTATTCTTATCTTGAATCAAACGACGGCTGGCTGGCGTTGAAAACAGCTGAGGATTGGATGCTACTACCTAGAAAGGGAGCATTATTACCAAGCAGGGAATATGACTCAATAAAATTAGTTAATGATTTCGTAGTTGTATTAGTTAAGGATCAGGAGAAAAGACTTCAATTCATCACAGGAGAATCCATCAAAATCGATGAGGAACAAATTCGGACTTTCCAGAATAAACCTGGATATATAAGTCTTTTTAAAGATGATAAAACCACTATTTTCGACTCGCAGGGAAAAGTAGTGATCGACGGGAAGTTTCACGGAGCCTCATTTCTTTCTGATTCACTTATTAGAGTGCAGGTACGTGATAAACAAGGCTTAATACATACAAATGGAGATTGGGTACTCAATCCTGTTTTTAATACCCTAGATGAGAAAGATGGCCTTGTACTAACACTTATCGATGGGAAAATAGGATGTTATGACCCAAAAATAAATGTCCTTATCACCACAGAATACGAAGGTCGGCTTGAACGATTGAAAGATTATTACCTCGCCAAAAAAAACGGAAAGTTTGGAGTAATCGACGCTGCTAAAAATGAAATTGTACCCTTCAGCTATGACGAAATACAATATTGGAATGACACTTCCTATCTGGTCAAAAGAGATGGGTTATTCCACATCATTGGTGAAGATGAAGAGTCGGCCTACGATGCGATTGACAATATTCAAATTTTAGTGAATAACAATGAGCATTCAATTTATCAGTTTGTGAAAAATGGCAAATACGGCTTGATGAGTACTCAGTTTGGAGAGCTGCTGACGCCTGAGTTTACCGATATTCTAAACATTGGTTCCAACGAAGATCCACTAATTTTTGCTGATCAGCATTTAGATAAAGCAGGATTTCATGTGGTAAGCTACGTAGATGAAAAAGGTAAATTGATTCTTTCGAAGGCCTATACCAGGGATGAATTTGATGGCATTCTATGCGACGAGTAATGGATGTATGTCCATTACCTGCTTGATTACTGATCGCTTTTCATCATTGTCGATAACAAAATCTGCCAACGTTATTTTTTCATCATCGCCCATTTGCTTATCAATGATCGCCTTCACATCCTCAGCAGATCTGTGACTATCACGCTGAATGACTCTTCGAATTCTAATTACCTCCGGAGCTGTTACCAAAATGGTCTTACTCAGGGATTTATATGACCCGGTTTCATATAACAAAGCGGCTTCTTTGAGCAATAGTGGTGCTTGCTGATTTTCCTCAACCCATTGACTAACATCTTTAGCTACCGCTGGATGTACCAGCTGATTTAGTCGTTCTAAAATCGACTGATCCTTAAACGCAATTGAAGCGATATGCTTACGATCCAGGGTTCCTTCTCTGTAAGCCTGCTCACCAAAAAGTCCCTTGATTTTTTCCTTCAATTCATCATCATTATTCATCAGCCATTTAGCCCTGTCGTCTGCGTAATAAGTAATGGCCCCAAGTGTTTCAAAGACTTTGCAAACAGTAGACTTTCCAGATCCGATACCTCCGGTTACTCCAACTATTAGCGGTTCCTTATTCATAGGTAATAGACAATGAGTCTGGTATTGTTTCTACTTCCAAAAGATTATCCGGGTGGAAAACAATAATGGCTGGTGCTGTGGAATCCAACTCATTTATTAGGTTATAATCCACAATAATCTTGAAGTCACTCCCAAAGTATTCTTCTCGCAATTCTTGCTGAACTACAAATTTTACAGTGATGTTGGGGTCAGTTACGTATATCGATGAATCCTCGGGGAAGTTCTGTAACTCTACCTGAGTAGCAAGCTCCAGTTGATCAAATCGATCTACTTCAAATTTAACATTTACAGTGGGTGGGGTGGATCTAATCCCCCACGCTTCAGGTAAACCAAGCTTAACAAACCTGTCGAAAGCCTTGTCAATCTCATCAGCGTCTAGCTTGATGAAGTAATCTAAATCTAACGTATCCATGAAACTGGAAGGTCCAAAAATAGTTGCCGTATCCGGGCTGAGTATTATCGGAGATATGATGCGATACTCCTGGTCCATACTCACTGCGAGAGAATCTACAATCAAATTTACCTTCTTAGATACTCTTCTATCAATATCGATATAAAGGGTATCTGTAAACAGGAAATTGATTCGAAATTCATGCAGCTGATCCGTGATAATCGGTAATATCGTAGGTCTGGTCAGGTACCTTATAGCTGCAGGATTGTCTAATTCAATGGTGATTGGATCACTCCCAAACCAAAACGAATCTCTGAATAAGTCCCATCCACCGCCAGATACATCTATATCAACGTACTCCGGTAGTGGCTTAATGGCCACCAAACTATCCTGATCATAAACAAACTGAATGGGATATTGGATTCGATAGTTGTAGTTTTTTCCCAGCGCGCTAAAAAACCAAAAGGTAGTGGCTCCCAAAAATGAGAGCAGCACTACCTTCCAGTTTCCTAATATCTTGGGAATCCCCATATCTATGGATTATTTTTTCTCTTTCTTGTCGTCAGCGGTGTTTAGGCGCTTACTTGCTTCCAATGAGATAGATGCTTTCTCAATTAATAGTTTTGTGCCTCTATCTACGTCTACGAGAACGGTAGTGTCTGATACTTCAACGATTTTACCGTGAATTCCACCTACTGTCACCACCATTTCTCCTTTTTTAATCTCTTGAAGATACTTCTTAGTATCCTTTTGTTTCCTCTGCTGCGGACGAATGAAGAAGAAATAGAAAATGGCGATCATACCAATGATTGGCAAAAATGAGGTGAAATCACTACCTCCTGCTTGTAATAAAACTGTATGCATGTTGTTATTTTGAAATAAAAAACCCCTGACATTCCTAAATGGAAATCAGGGGCAATGTTAATAAAATTTGGTGTGCTAAGTAGGGAATTATTCTCCCTCCTTCACCACATTGGCTTTAATTTGAACTCTTTGAGTCGTCGGCCATGTGTTTGCTGTAAGTGTCACCGTTTTGTTTTGTACACCCGGCTTATTCTTACTGTTAAATCTTACTTTGATTTGTCCGGTTTCTCCAACTGCAATTGGAGCCTTTGGCCATTCAGGAACTGTACATCCGCAAGTTGCTTTTGCATCTGAAATGATTAATGGAGCTTCTCCATTGTTCACAAAAGAAAAAATGTGCTCTACTACATCTCCATCTTTGATGGTTCCAAAATCATGAAGCTTTTCTTCAAACTCAAAAGCAGGAAGAGGTCCTTCTGGCTTTTCAGCAGGTGCTGCTGGTGTCGGGTTGTTTACCGCCACTGGCTGAGCTGTTGGGTTTGCTCTTGCTACTCCGCCTTTTCCTTCAAGCGCCGCAACTTTGCCTTCCAGCTTCGTAATTCTTGACTCTAGTTCACTATTGCCACAGCTAACCATAGTCACTGCTACAATCACTCCTAATAAAATCTTTGCTATTTTCATGTGTTTAACTTGTTTAATCGTTACAAGTGAGGCATGATTAACATGCATATTTCACTACTCTACTATTGTATTTTAACAAATGGAATACAAATCTAAGAAAGATAAGGTTTCAATGTTCTTAATGAAATGTTAATGAGACGTTTAGTTTTTCTTGATCTGGCTAATTAGTCCATTCACATCATCTAAAAGACGCTCTGCTTTGTCTTTAGCATCCTTCACTATCTTTTCTCCTTGATCTTTTGCATCGTTTTGAAAAACAGCTTTCCCGTCAGCCACTTCGTCAACAAAACCTTCTAATTGCTTCTTCAGCTTGTCTAGCTGGAAAGTCAGCTTATCTCGCGTGTTTGTTCCTTTGTCCGGAGCATATAGAATGCCCAATACACCGCCCGTTACCACGCCTAATAGAAATGCAAAAAAAGAACCACCGGATTTGCTCATAATACTTGTATTTACTTGTTATCGATAAGGCCTCTACCGCTCTTACGAATTTTACCACTCGAAGTTAGCTCGTTTGAGAGTACATCCAAAACCCCATTTACAAATTGTTTGCTTTTGGGCGTGCTGTAAATCTTGGAGATTTCTATTGCTTCATTTATTGTTACCTTAACCGGAATACTAGGGGAATTCATCATCTCCACCAAAGCAATTTTAAGAATAACCCGATCTGTTAGGGCTATTCTGTCCACATCCCAGTTCATTGTTTTACTCTGAATAATTTCTTCCAAAAATTCATTTTGATTGATTGTATCCATGAATAATCGCTCAAGAAACTTGAAATCCTCTTCTCCATTTTTGGTCAGCTCCGCGAGCTCAAATCCTTCACCATCTTGCAATGCTTTGATGGTTTTAACCACCATACTTTTTACTATCGGTTGATTTTCTGTCCATTGCAGGTGATTTCTTTCCAGGAAGGAGACAATTGCTCCATTCTTAAAAACAACCCGTTTGAAAAGTTCTAAGATAATATCATTCTCAGGCAAGTCCGCAGGCTTTTGGCCTCCGAAAAAGTGCTGCAATGCATCAGAAGTTCTGATTTGATCACGATACCAGGATTTGATTTCCTGGTGATCATTGTCCCATGAGACACTTGATCTGGCGGCCTCTTTTTGCAACAATTCAGACTCCTTGAGCTGCTTCACAAGATCATTTCCAATGAAGGGATAAAGTTTTTTTTCCTTAGATATGAAGGCCTTTTCTTCTTTTTCCTTGTCTAGCTTCTCCCGCTGCTCAATTTCAATTGGGAGTAGCAAAAGCTTAATATATGTGTCTTGAAGCCTTTCAGCTTCTTTCATCATGTCGTTTTTTCGAACTCGCGCTTCTTTCTGGATTTGGTTTTCATATTCCAGGAGTGCGGCATTGACATTTTCAACCACCTCATCCTCCACACCTTCAGCTTGACCAACTTTTCCAGCCAGTATGTTATCATTAAAGAGCTTTACTGCTTGCTTCTTTCGTTCCTCAAAAAGTGCTTTATCAGCAAAGTCATGCTTTGCGGGATCCAACGCATGCATTTCTTCCAACTCATTTCTTTTCACCTCTCTCAAAGATTCCACTGCTGTGAAATGTCCATACAATGCTTGCATTGCTTTTACCCTAAGTATTCTTCTGTTTAGCATGGTTTAATTAGCTGATTCCTTCCTTATTTCAATATTTGGCAGTCTCCTCTTTTGGATGCTGAAGTTGCTGGATTATTCCTTATTCTCCAAGCTTTACCTTACCCACCTGCTCGATTCTTCTGAGTGCAAGCTCTAATGCTGCCTCGTGAGAACCCATCTTATTTTCATCCGCGTGATTCAACACATCCAGGCAAACATCATAGATGTGTTCAGTAGATGCCAGCACGCGATCTTTATTGTAATTGCCAAGATATTCGTGATATACGTTGGCAATGCCTCCTGAATTGATCAAAAAGTCTGGCGCATAAACGATTCCGTGATCATTCAACATGGCGCTGTGTTTCTCCTCATCAGCTAGCTGATTATTTGCTGCTCCTGCAACAACTGCGCATTTCAGCTCGGGAATTGAATTATCATTCAAGGTAGCTCCCATGGCGCATGGTGAGTAAATGTCCATTTCCATTTGGAATACCTTGTTCGGATCTACCACAGAAACTTTCGGGTGCTTCTCGGTGATCGCTTTGATTTTATCTTCAAAAATGTCCGCAATGAAAACGTTGGCATTTTCCTCGATAAGGTGATCTACCAAGTATTTTCCCACCTGACCTGCTCCTTGTACAAGGATGTTTTTTCCACCTAGAGAATCTAAACCGTATGCTTTCTTGGCGCCAGCTTTCATTCCCATGTAAACACCGTAAGCTGTCATTGGGCTAGGATCTCCTGAGCCACCCATGTATTGCGGCTTACCTACTACAAAAGGTGTCTCCATGCTCATATACTCGATATCCCGCATGTTGATGTTCATATCTTCCGCCGTATAGTACTTCCCGTTCAGGCTATTCACAAATTTGCCGAAGCGGCGCATTAATGGCTCATTCTTCATTTTCCTTGCATCACCGATGATTACAGCTTTTCCTCCACCGATATTCAGTCCTGCTAAAGCCGACTTAAAGGTCATACCTCTTGAAAGTCGAAGCACATCATTGAGCGCTTCTTCATCTGAAGCGTAGTTCCACATACGAGTACCGCCCATAGAGGGGCCAAGAACGGTGTTGTGAATTGCTATGATTGCCTTTAGTCCAGTTTGCTCATCTCTACAGAAGACCACTTGCTCGTGATCAAGACTTGCCATTTGATCGAACACGCTGTTCGATTTTACTTCGGGTTGTGTTTCTACCATTGTAATGAACTTTATTCTAATTTTAAACCTTCTTTCACCTGTGTGGTTGCACAGGAATAAAAA
This sequence comes from Ekhidna algicida, assembly GCF_051379705.1. GTDB lineage: Bacteria > Bacteroidota > Bacteroidia > Cytophagales > Cyclobacteriaceae > Ekhidna. Next base: position 1,923,048 of record NZ_CP179868.1, read on the forward strand.
GGGCTGCAAAAATATCTCATTTTAACTAAAACACATTGGCTGTCAAGCCTTTATAAAATTTTGTGAAAGACCTAGGCTACCTAAACAAATACCTGCTTAAATATAAGTTTCACCTAATTTTCGGTGCCTTATTTATCATAATAGCAAATTTCTTCGCGATTGTTCCTGCTGTAATTGTTCGTTATGCTTTCGACATTTTGCAGCGTAGCTACGGTATATTTTCATCTTTCGAGGGTTTTGAGTTACAATCTGAAACGGTCGGAATCATTGGGTCAAGCATTATTATTCTGGCTGTACTAATCCTAACAGCTGCCTTACTCCGCGGTGTGTTTTTGTTCTTTATGCGTCAGACGATAATTGTAATGTCAAGACGCATAGAATATGACCTGAAAAATGAGATTTATGAGCACTACCAGAGTTTACCTTTGAGTTTTTATCGAAGGAACAACACTGGAGATTTGATGGCGCGTATCTCTGAGGATGTAAGCAAAGTACGCATGTATGTTGGGCCTGCAATCATGTATGGCATCAATCTATTCACCTTATTCCTGATGGTGATTCCATTTATGATTTCCATTAACCCTACGCTGACTCTGTACTCACTACTTCCACTTCCGATACTTTCAGTCAGCATCTATTTTGTCAGCAACATTATCAATAAGCGATCCACTGAGATCCAGGAAAGCTTGTCCGGGCTATCTACTTATGTACAAGAAGCTTTTTCAGGAATTCGGGTGATCAAGGCATTTGTGCGTGAAGAGCAAGTGGCTCAAAGCTTCGAAACTGAAAGCATAGACTATCGCGATAAGTCGCTAAAGCTTGCATTTGTTCAAGCCCTCTTCATGCCTTTGATCATGGGACTCATTGGTATGAGTGTGATTCTCACCGTTTGGATTGGCTCTATTCAGGTATTCAATGGGGAAGTGAGCACAGGAAACATTGCAGAGTTTATCATTTATGTAAACATGTTGACCTGGCCGGTAACTGCATTGGGTTGGATCACCTCAATCATCCAGCGTGCAGCAGCTTCCCAGCGCAGAATCAACGAATTTTTAAGTACCGAAACAGATATTGTTTCTGAGAAGAGTATTGAGCGAGAAATTGAAGGTCGAATCGTTTTCGATGATGTTAGCTTCACTTATCCTGATTCAGGAATAAAGGCACTCAAGAAGGTTTCGTTTGAAGTACGTCCTGGGGAGTCCATTGCAATTGTAGGGACTACAGGATCAGGAAAGAGCACCATCGCCAATATGGTCTGCAGGCTATATGACATTGATAATGGCAAAATTGAAATTGACGAAATCGGTGTTAAAGATTACGACATCTCCTCGCTTAGAAGTCAGATCGGATATGTGCCACAAGATGTCTTTCTTTTCTCAGATTCCATCGAAAACAACATCTCTTTCGGCAATCGACAGATGAGCAAAGAAGAAATCGAGCGTGCGGCTGAAGATGCCGATGTGCTGGCCAATATCAAAGAATTCAAAGATGGATTCCAAACCCGACTAGGTGAAAGAGGCATAACGCTTTCCGGAGGTCAAAAACAGCGTGTGTCTATTGCCAGAGCTATTGCCAGATCGCCAAAAATTCTAATTCTGGATGATGCGCTATCTGCCGTGGATACTAAAACAGAAAATGCAATTCTCAACGCCATGCAACGAATCATGCAGGGCCGAACCTCAATCATTATCTCTCACAGAGTTTCTTCAGCCAAACTGGCTGATAAAGTCGTCATGTTGGATGATGGAGAAGTCGTGGAGCAGGGCACACATGATGAACTGCTTTCAAAGGGAGGAGCATATAAGGAACTTCACGATAAACAGCTGGCTGGCGAAGAGGTAGCCTAATTACTTAGCCCAATATTCTACACTAAAGCTTCGATCAGGATAATACAACTCAAATGAAACAGGCTGTAAAACCACACCTTCTTCAATTGCTTTGATCTGAACAATCTCAGCAATCTCTTCTGGTGTAGGTCGAACCAGCTCATGCTGGGTCATGAAGATTTTAAAGATTTTGTCGGTTCTAAATTCTTTGTAGGTGTAGCCCGCCGGAAGCCTCAATACATCTTTTATTTCTTCGCGAGAGGCGCCGATGAAATAATGAACGGAATCTTTCCCAATCATGTCATTTTGAAAGAAAATGACCGTAAGCATCCCTTTCAAGCGGCCAGAATCTACTTCAGCTTTCGCTTCCTCTATTCTATAACGAAAATCAGCATAGCGGTACTTTTCGATGTATTCTTTCCCAATGACCGTTCGCTCTTTTCCTTCCATCACGTACACTTCGATGGGATCAAATCCACCCAAGGTGTAGTAGGTACTCCACGCAATGATGATCAGGCAAACAATAATAATGGCCAGATAGAGTTGCTTCTTTCGCTTCATGGTTCAAATATAGATGTTCAATTAGACTGCTTTAGCAACTTCTTTATACTGCATTTGATGAAGTTGTGCGTAGTAGCCATCTTTATCCATAAGTTCATCGTGATTCCCTCGCTCTACTATCTCTCCTTTGTCAAGAACAAGGATTTGTTTTGCATTCTGAATAGTTGACAATCGGTGCGCAATCACAATAGATGTACGTCCGCTCATCATCTTCTGTATGGCTGATTGAATCAGTTCCTCAGTTTCTGTATCAACTGAAGAAGTAGCTTCATCAAGCACAATAATCTTAGGATCATATACCATGGCACGTACGAAAGAAATCAGCTGTCGCTGACCCACAGAAAGTGTTGCACCACGTTCCATTACATTATAATCAAAGCCACCCGGTAGCTTTTCAATGAAAGGAAGCGCTCCAACCATCTCAGCAGCTTCTCGCACCTTTTCCCGGGAGATGTTTGGATTACGTAAAGTGATATTGTTCAATATAGAGTCTGAAAACAGAAATACATCTTGCAGAACCACCGCTATGTGATTTCTCAGGTTAGACAAATTGTACTCACGTACATCCGTACCATCTACATAAATATTGCCTTTGTTGATTTCGTAAAATCGACTGAGAAGATTGATTACGGATGATTTTCCTGCTCCTGTTGCGCCTACCAGAGCAATGGTATCTCCTTGGTTGACTTCAAATGAAATGTCTTTAAGTACATAATCTTTCTCCACATAGGCAAAGGATACGTTTTCAAATTTCACATCCCCGTTCACACGTTCCGGCTCAAATGAGCCGTTGTCCTGGATGTGATCATTGTTGTCCAACAAATCCAATATCCTGTTGGAGGAAACAATACCCATTTGCAGTGTATTGAATCGATCTGCAATCATTCGAATTGGGCGAAAGAACATTTGCAAATACAAAATGAAAGCTATGAGCATTCCAAATTCTACATTTCCTTGCACCAATTGGCCTCCACCATACCACACGATGAGTCCAATTCCTGCTGCTTGAATTACCTCAGAAACGGGGAAATATATGGCGTAATAAAGCACCGAATTAATGTTGGCTTTTCGATGCTCTTTGTTGATCTCTTTGAATTTTTCAAACTCTCGTTTCTCACTATTAAAGATCTGGACGATGTTCATTCCGGTGATGTGCTCTTGAACAAATGAGTTGAGGTTTGAAACAGCTGCACGAACTTCTTTGAACGCCACCTTTATTTTTTCCTTAAAGATGTAGGTAGCTAAGATTAAAAGTGGAAGTAGCGAAAGGCTGACGAGCGTCAGCGACCAATTAAGCCAAAACATGAAGCCCAGGATCACCAATAATTGCATTACATCTGCGATAATTCCTGCGATTCCCGTACTGAAAACTTCAGCCAACGTTTCAATATCGGAAACATTCCGAGTAACCAGCCGTCCAATAGGCGTCTTATCAAAAAAGGTCAGCTTCAGACTTTGGATATGTCTGTACAGTTTGATTCGAATGTCCTTGATGATATTTTGACCTAGCCAGCCCGAGTAAAAGGTATGGAGATATTGAACTATCGCTTGAATCACAAGCAATCCTACTAGCAGTAAGATCATATCGACTAAGCCGGGATAGTCTCCCTGAGCCACATTGTTATCTATTGCTTGCTGAATGATAAAGGGACGCAATGGACCTGTGACACTAAGTGTAATCGTAAGGAAGACCAGAAAGTAGAAAACACCAATGTAGGGTTTAGCAAAGGCAAATAATCGTCTTAGCACTTTCAGGTCTACAATGTTGCCGCTGGCCTTTTCTTTTTCCACTGTATTAGTCTAGATAAACGTCTTTAGGATAAATCACTTCTTGCAAATACAAACCTTCTGCCGGCACTGCTCTGCCAGCTTTACTTCGATCGTTGCTTATCAAAATAGACTTGAAATCTTCCAATGAGGTTTTGCCTAATCCCACATCAATCAACGTCCCAACGATCGCTCTTACCATGCCTCTCAAGAACCGATTTGCTGAAATCACAAAGAGCTGTTCGCTGCCTTGTTGACTCCATTCTGCATGAAAGATTTCACAATTAAAGTGATTCACCTCGGTATGAACCTTACTAAAGCACTCAAAGTTCTGCCAAGCATTAATTATTTCACACGCTTTATTGATTTCGGCAATGTCTAGCTCGGGTTTGAAGCAATAGGAAAATCCTTTCTTGAATGGATTTTTTGCTTGATGAAGGTGATAATGATATTTCCTTGATGAAGCTTCAAAGCGAGCACTCACAGTATCTTTTACAGGAACTATACTATTGACTGAGACGTCCTCATTCAAAAAAGAATTGAGTTTAAACACCAGCTTCTCCATATCAAACTCATCCGCATCAAAATGAGCAATTTGTTGAGTGGCATGAACACCTGCGTCCGTTCGTCCACTTCCTACGATTCCTATCTTGGACTTCAAAATAGTAGAAAGCGCCTTTTCAATTTCCTCTTGCACCGTCACGCCATTGGGTTGAACCTGCCAACCATTGAAGTTGGTGCCTTTGTAACTGATGTCCATAAAATACCTCACGTCGACAAATTTGTAGGATTCCTTCCATTTGATGGCTGTTTACTTCCATATTTGCATAAAAATGGTTTCTGGGTCATTCAGCATGACGTTTTAGAACCGGACGCCAACTACTTTAATAAGAAAAAAATGCTTCAACGAGTACAGACCATCTTCATGACAATCGCTGCTACGGCGATGATTTTAATGTTGTTTTTTCCGATCTGGGAAAAATCAGATCAGCAGTTTGAAGCTGAGCAGCGCGAATATGCAATTATGGATGCATTTCAGTTGCGCTATGAGCAGCACAATACAGCTACGGAAGAGATGCAACTCCTCGGAATCCAAGACACGTTCTTGCTTTCAGTTGGAGCGATAGCTGCAGCATTGGTGATGTTGTTCTCCATCACGCGCTATAAGAGTCGCATGACTCAAGTAAAACTCAATGCGCTCTTCTCGTTGCTAACTGCAGCTACGCTTGTAGGAACCTACCTCTACATCAGCAAAGCAAACGGACTCTTTGATCCTAGTGTTCAAGGGACATTCTTAATAGGCTTCTACCTTCCTATTGTAGCCATGCTCAATAACTTTCTGGCGAATCGCTTCATCCGAAAAGACGAGCAGCTGGTGAGGAGCGCGGATCGGATTAGGTGATGTAATTTTCTGATCTTACTGGTTCAGAGCGCGAAGAGTGGCAGGCATTAACAAATTATCCAATAATAGAGATCATTGAAATAAACCCACATACAGGTCTGCCAACCTGTCAGTTTTCTATCTCTGGAATAGTATTTGAGTTTAGGCCGTCTGAGTAACAACAAAAAATTGTAAGCAGACAATGGCAGAGAAAGGTACAATCTCGATACACACGGAAAATATTTTTCCGATCATCAAAAAATTCCTCTATTCCGATCACGAGATCTTCCTTCGTGAGTTGGTATCCAACGCAGTAGATGCGTCTCAGAAAATCAAACAGTTGGCTTCTCTCGGAGAATACTCTGGCGAGCTTGGTGATTTGACTGTCGATGTGTCATTCAACAAAGACAAGAAAACGATCACGATTTCTGATAATGGAATCGGGATGACCGCTGAGGAAATTAAAAAGTATATCAACCAGATCGCATTTTCAGGTGCGACTGAGTTCGTAGAAAAGTACAAAGACAAGGCAGACAACCAGCAGATCATCGGGCATTTCGGTCTAGGATTCTACTCGGCTTTCATGGTCGCTAAGAAAGTAGAAATCAACACGCTTTCACATCAGGAGGGTTCTGAGCCTGCCAAGTGGATCTGTACTGGAGAAACTGATTTCGAGATCAAGAAAGGTTCTCGCAAAACACGAGGAACGGACATCATCCTACATGTAGCTGATGACTCTGAAGAATTCCTTGATGATCACAGACTGCAAGGCATCCTGGATAAATACTCAAAGTTTTTACCTATTCCGATCAAGTTTGGACAAAAAGACAAGAGCGTTGAGGACGGCAAAGACAAGGATGGAAATCCTAAATACAAGACGGTCAAGGAGGACAACATCATCAACGATACTGAGCCAATCTGGACCAAGTCTCCCAATGATCTGAAAGATCAGGATTACCTGGATTTCTATAAGACTTTATATCCATTCAGCGAAGATCCACTTTTCTGGATTCATCTGAATGTGGATTATCCTTTCAACCTTACCGGAGTACTCTACTTCCCTAAGTTGAAAAAGGATTTCGATCTACAGAAAAACAAAATTCAACTGTATTCTCGTCAAGTATTCATTACCGATGAAGTGAAAGATATCGTACCTGAATTCTTGCAACTGCTCCACGGAGTGATCGACTCTCCGGACATTCCTTTGAACGTTTCAAGGAGCTACCTACAGTCGGACTCGAATGTGAAGAAAATCAATGGCTATATCACCAAGAAGGTAGCGGATAAGCTAGCCGAACTCTTCAAAAACGATCGAAAAGGATACGAAGCGAAGTGGGAAGACATTGGTGTGTTCGTGAAATATGGCATGATCTCAGAAGAGAAGTTTGATGAGAAAGCCAAAGATTTTGTCTTGGTGAACAACATGGAGGACAAGCACTTCACGATTGAAGAATACAAGAAGCACATTGAAGCAAACCAGACCAACAAGGATGGAAATGTGGTTGCCTTGTACACCACAAACAAAGAAAAACAACACGGATATATCGAGACTGCACAAAAGCGCAGCTATGATGTAATCGAGCTCTCTGGCCCGATCGACCCGCATTTCATCAATCACCTGGAGCAAAAGAATGAGAAATTTCAGCTTCAGCGAGTAGATGCAGATGTGATTGATAAGTTGATCGATAAGGATGAGAAGAAAGAGTCAGTACTTTCAGACAAAGAGCAGGAGAAGCTTAAGGAAATCTTTGACAAAGCGATCGATGATAAGAACAACAGTGTGACTGTTCAGCCAATGGCAACTGATGATTTGCCGGTGACGATCACGCTTCCGGAGTTTATCCGAAGAATGAAAGACATGCAAGCTACCGGCGGTGGCGGCCCGATGATGTTTGGCGACATGCCAATGACCTTGTCAGTAGCCGTAAACGCTAACCATGCGATGACCAAAAAGATCTTGGATGCTGATTCGGATGAAGCAAAACAAACGCTGGCGAAACAAGCATATGACCTGGCTTTATTGTCGCAAGGCATGCTGCAAGGCAAAGACCTTACAGACTTTGTAAATAGAAGCGTGGAACTGAGTTTGAGCTAAGCATTGCGCAACATGAAATATTAAACCCACTCGATTGAGTGGGTTTTTTTATTTCTCCAAAATGTTGGAACCAATTCCTGAGTTGATCACAATCGCAATCTCATCGCCAATCAACGTATCCATCAAACCAAAATCCAGACCGATATCACTTCGCTTGAATGTGATTGGTGACGAAATCAAGACACCATCTTCTTCGCGTAATTCACCAGCTAATTGAAACCCAATTCCACGTAATTCAAGATCAATATTTAACGATATCGACTGGCCTTTTCTCACCAGTCGTGCTTCAAAAGGAATATTCGGATAGTTTTCGGCATTCAGATATTGCTCAGTGAGAATAGTCTCGTCACGCGAATCGTTATCCGTATCTATACTTCGCACATCAACTTCACCGGCAATCAACCATTCTTTATCTCCTACTTGTCTGAACTCTCCTGTCAACTCATCAAACTCACCTTCCACCTTCAGCACGCCCATGTGAGTAACTTCAAAATTTACCTTGGCATTTTCAAGTGACGGATTTTGAAAGAACGCAATAGCAAGTAGGAGAAATAACTGAGGCATATTATTCGGCTATTCCAAGAATCACAAAATCGATCATGACCGAATTGTCAATGATCACCATTCCATTGGGCAATTTCATTTCTCGTCCAACCTCAAACTCCGTTCGGTCGATGATCAAACTACCCATGATGCCTACCGACTGCTTTCTGGTTGGCAGATCGATGGATGGCCCAACAATCGATACTGGACATTCAATCGTTTTCTTAACACCGTGAAGCTCTATTGTGCCTGTTGCTTTGTACTTGTCACCTTCGCCTGTCAATGATGCTAGCTCAAAACGAATCTCCGGAAACTCAGCCACATTAAGGAAGGCATCACTTTTTACTGCGTCTTCACCGCCCGCATTGTTAGCATCATAACTATCTGTTTTGATTGTGATCTGTGCTCTGGTTTTAGATAAATCCTCAGAATCGTACGTCAGCTTTCCACTTACATCTGTGAATCGGCCTACAACTGGCACAACGCCAAAGCGGATGACTTTAGACTGAAATGAAGAATGCCCCGCGTCAACGATATACGTTTGACCCAATGACGGTATGGTGGATAACGCAGCACATAAAATAAGTAGAGACTTGAATCGATTTTTCATAGTTTTTTTGATTCAAGACTAGTAGCTAAGACCATCACATTCGACAATTCCAATCGGGATTGCCGAATTATGCCGTATTTCTCATGTATCTGGAAGGTGTGGTTCCTTCAAAACGCTTGAAAGCATTCACAAAGGAAGTCTTGTTGTTGAAGCCTGAATCATAGGCGATCTGCAACAATGTGTACTGAGGATTATTCTGGATTCGCTCTTTCGCCTCACGTACGCGATACGCATTGATTAAATCGAAGAACGTGGTATTCAAATACTGATTGATCAGTTGTGAAAGCTGATGGGTATTTAAGTCTAGCTTATCAGCGAGATCCTGGAGCTTGAGTCCTTTGACTAAATAGAGTTGCTCGTCCAAAATCACTTGATGAATCTGTTCCTTGTATTTATCTGCCTCCTCCGCTTTGAGTCCGCTTTTTTCATATTTTGTAGCCTCTACCGGACGTTGCCAGCTTACTCCTGCTATCCGATAGGATACCAAATAGATCAAAATAGAAGATGGCAGAACATACAAATAATCCATGTGTCGTCTGTAGATCTCGGTATAAAAAAGCAGCACCAAAAAAATCATTGCAAATACCCAAATCAGGACAAGTCCCAGCCACATGATTCGTAACCATCGAATATCAGATTCATTGATGGAGGATTGTGTTTTCTCAAGCTGAAGTTGGTACTCTATCAAAGCACTCCTGGACCGAACAAGAAAGTAAAGCAGATAGACAAACTGGAAGATGAAAATGGTGGAGTAGAGGTATTGAATCCAGGTGATCTCATCCGGACGATTATCAAAAGGAGTGAGCATTCCGTAGTGCACCTGCCGAAAACTAAGAAAGTCGCTAAACAGGATAGGCACCAGCAAACTAAAAATGATAAATGGGACGAACCATCCAAAATACGCTCTTCCGGATTTCTTGCCTGTTATGGACAAAATATAACCTAAGAAAAGCGGTCCTATCACCATCCATGATCCAAATCGTGTTCCATAAAAAACCATTACACCAACATCGTAGGGCCAGCGAATCGCAAGAAATTCCAGCTGCATCCAAAGCAATGCAACCATCATCCCTAGCAACCACTTCCCTTCACCTCTCTTATGATTTTTTTTAGCGATGATTAGGTTGATCACAAACAAGCTATGAGCAATACTGATGATAATCAGTAAACTCCATACATCTAAGGATTGCGTCATATGGTTAAGATAATGAACCATGGAGTAATAAGAACATCCAGACTTTGTACCACCCATCAAAGCTCTCTTTTTTCTCCTTATTCATTTGGTTAGATTAGTCATCTAAATCTGAAAAGCATGAAGAAGAACTTAACCCTCCTTTTAACCCTTTTATCCTTTTTTACCTATGCCCAGGTGGATATGACCTATTATTTGCCATCTGGAGTATCATATAATCCAGACATCCCTACCCCAAAGGAAGTATTGGGATATCATCCTGGAGAATGGCATGTCAGTCATGACCAACTTCTTTTTTACATACGAGAAGTATCTGAAGCTTCTGATCGGATGATTATGCAGGAAACTGGCAGAACATACGAAGGCAGACCCTTGGTTCAACTCACGATTTCCAACCCTGCCAACCTGGCAAACCTGGATCAGATCAAGGCCGACCATAAAAAACTAACAGATCCGTCTACTTCTGGATCGATGAGTACTGATGACATGCCTATTGTGATTTGGTTGGGGTATTCCATCCATGGAAATGAAGCAAGTGGATCAAATGCTTCACTTCTATCTGCCTACTATTTAGCTGCAGCAATTGGCCCTAAAATCGATGAAATGCTGGAAAATTCCATAATCATTTTAGATCCTTCATATAATCCTGATGGACTGCATAGGTTCTCTACCTGGGTAAACATGCACAGGTCACACGTTATCAACCCGGATCCGAACGATAGAGAGTATCGGGAAGCCTGGCCTGGTGGAAGAACCAATCACTATTGGTTTGATCTGAACAGAGATTGGCTACCATTAGCTCACCCGGAATCCCGAGCTCGTATAGCACGCTTCCATGAGTGGAAACCAAATATCTTGACGGATCATCACGAAATGGGCACCAATTCGACTTTCTTTTTCCAGCCGGGTATTCCATCTAGAAAATTCCCATGGACGCCGGACAAGAATGTAGACCTGACTCATAAGATGGCTGCCTTCCATGCAAAATACCTTGATGAAATCGGCTCTCTTTATTACAGCGAAGAAAGCTTTGACGACTTTTACATAGGTAAAGGATCAACCTATCCTGATGTAAATGGTAGCGTCGGCATCTTGTTTGAACAAGCTAGCTCCAGAGGCCATGCGCAAGAAAACGATTATGGAATCTTGACTTTCCCAATGGCCGTGCGCAATCATTTCACGACATCCCTTTCTACGCTTGCCTCAGGTATTGCTCATAGAAAAGAATTTCTGGATTATCAGAAGGACTTTTACCAAAGTGCATCAAATCTGGCATCTCGAGATGCTGTAAAGGCCTATGTTTTCGGTTCAAGAAAAGATCCAATCAAAAATTATGAACTAGCCAAGATGCTAGTGCAGCACAAAATCGATGTGTATCCACTGGCAAAAAATATGAATAAAGGTGGACGGTCTTTCGAGGCTGACAATGCTTATGTAGTGCCGATGAATCAACCGCAATATCGACTTGCAAAAGCGATCTTCGAAACTCGTACCTCATTCAACGATAGTCTGTTCTACGACGTGTCTACCTGGACTATGCCCCTGGCATTCAATCTGCCTTATGCAGAACTTGGAAGTAAAGACTTGAGCGGAACTATGGGCGACAAAATTGATAATCCGGACATGCCAACGGCTTCTTTAATTGGCAGCAAAGGAGCTTATGCCTACGCCATTGAACCGTATGGCTATTTGGTACAGCGAGCTGCAAATCGATTGCTAAGCAAGAAGATTGTGGTACAAATGCTCAACCAATCACACTTTGATGGCTCTCGCACGTATCCAAGAGGAACGATGATAATACCTGTCGGAGTGCAGGAAAACAAGCGTCAATGGATCGAGCAGATCATTGATCAAATAGTAAAGGAAGATGCTGTGAATGTATATGCACTCAATACAGGTTTGGCAAAATCCGGGGTAGATCTAGGTAGTAGGAGTCATACAACATTGAAAGAGCCCAAAGTGGCGATTTTAGTTGAAGGTGGTGTAAGTAGTTATGAAGCCGGAGAGGTGTGGCACTTGCTTGACCAACGCTATAAGATGAAGGCAACACTACTCCCAGTAGATCGATTGGGTCGTGATCTTTCCAGATATAATCGCATCATTATTCCAAATATGTGGGGATCAGTGAGCGATTCTCAAAAGAAAAATCTTAAAGACTGGGTATCGCAAGGTGGTTTGATTATCGCCTGGAAAAATGGAGGTAAGTGGCTTTCTGATGCTGAAATTACCAAGGTTAAATATGCCTCGAGTGATGAGGATGAAGATAAAGAAGATACATTTAAGACTTATGCTAATCTAGATGCGGAGCGTGGTGCGCAAGTAACCGGTGGTTCGATTTTCGAAGCAAAAGTCGACTTGACTCATCCGCTTGCTTATGGAATGGAGAGTGATCGCATGGCGCTTTTTAGAAATCACAACCTGGTAATGGAAAAATCGGAGAATGCGTATGCCAATCCATTGGTGTATTCAGAAAGCCCGCTGCTTTCAGGGTATGTTTCTGAAGAGAATCTGGATCGATTCAAAAATTCACCTGCCGTAACTGTTTCTAATGTAGGTCGCGGAAAAGTGATTACTTTGGCGGACAATCCAAACTTCAGAGCATTCTGGTATGGTACCAATAAAATCTTCATGAATGCGTTGTTTTTTGGAGAAGCGATCAGCCGCGGAGCTGGGGAGTAAAAAACAAACAATTACTGAATGAAAATTCAGCTTAAAATATTCTTAGTAGCAAGCCTCATTTTTGTGAGGCTTGCTGTGTTTGCACAAGAAGAAGAGTCCTTGGAAGACCTTTTCAAGGTAGACTATGATACGCCTCTTACTCTCGATTTGGAAGAAGAGGAAGAGGATGTAATTGCACCGGTTAAAAAGGAAAAAAAAGTAAAGCGAAACGTATACTTTGGGTTGAAAACCCGAAAGGCCTTTACTCGAACCATAAGAGGCAACGATGTAATTCTTGACCTTTTCAATGTACTCAAAGAGTATGTCGGTCCGCCGGAGTATGCATCGGATTTCTACTGGTATGATTACAAGAAAAAGAAAATCATCAATTCGCTCAGAGTAGATCAGAGAAATGCCGGAGTTCTACATGGCCCTTACGAAAAAAGGGTCGGAGATCAAATCATCGAACAGGGATGGTACTACAAAGGCCTCAAGCATCGGAGGTGGGTACGTTTCAATCGGCACGACATCCTGCAAGACAAAGCGTATTGGTGGAAAGGATGGCCTCAGGAGTCAAGACTTGCTTACTATGATTTCAAAAAAACCAAATTGCGAGAAGTGATCCCTGTCCATTATGGTGAAAGAGACGGAGAGTACTGGGCGTTTCATGAGGATGGGTCGCTAGCAGTTAGAGGTGAATATAAGTTCGGCCACAAGGTAGGTTTATGGCGAGAGTACTATGATGGAGGAAGAGTAAAACGAGAGGTTGTGTATCCCACCGACCCTTTTGACTTCAAGTTCAATCCACATATCACAAGGGAGTGGGATCCCAAAGGAACATTGATTTACGATCGGGCTAAGTTCCTAAAAGGACGTCTAAACTGACATTTCCATTTGTACGTTGCAGCGATTGTACGGTGAATCATAACCTTCTACATCTTTAAATCCAAGCTTGTAGTAAAGAGATATTGCTGGTTTTAGCACACTATTTGTTTCAAGATAGACCTTTTCAGCGCCAAGTTCTTTGGCTTTCTCAAGGGTAGCCAAACCTACCTTCCAGCCTATTTTCTTGCCTTGTGCCTCCGTAGAAACAGCCATTTTGGCCAATTCAAAAACTCCATTCTCCATCTTGATCAAAGCGCATGTCCCAACAGGCTTGCCTTCCAACAATGCAATAATTATTGCTCCGCCTTTGTCCAGGATATATTCCTGAGGATCATTCAGCATCCTGCGATCTGAATCTTCCATGGTGAAATATTCGTTAATCCATGCCTCATTTAGTTCCTTGAATGCCTGGGCATACATAGGTTGGTAATTAACAATTTCAATCATCTTTGATAGCTGTAGTATAGTCCGGTAATCATAACTATAACCATCAGAAGGGCAATATTAATTCCCACAAGTGCAAACATTGTGAAAAAAATCAGAAGCCACCAGATTGGAAATACTACTAATCCAATCCCAAATTTCAGTGAGGAATGAAATACCACATCATCGATTCGCCCAACAATTTTTGTAATTACCAACAACGGCAATGGATTTAAAACCCAAGCTAAACGATGCCTCTTTCTTCTTTTCTTTTGAATGGTGACCTTGGAAGTGTCCAATGATTTTAACTCGTTGAAAGAGAGGTTTTCATGATTTTCCTGAAAGATTTTTTTCGCGCGTTCCTCATAGTCAGGTGTCTCTTCTGGTAAAACCAAGACGCTCTTCATACCATCACTCATACCATCACGTATCTCTATGAGTCCTTTAGCTTTGTCGGTCTCATATTTCTGTAAATAATCACTTACTGGAATCGGCTTTCCAAAATTGATGATCACAGTTGAGTTTGCTCTCTGATGGTCGAAATAGTTTAAACCAACGGGAAGCACCATGAGATTCTTGTCCAATGCCACTTCGGATTGAAGAGCTAACCGGGCAGCTCCTTTGGTTAATGGCCTTAGGAAGTGGTGTCTCCCATGATTGCCTTCAGCAAAGATCAAAACTGACCCATCCTTTTCAAAAAGATCACGACACCCGGCAAATACTTCTTCATTTTGCGACAGCTTGGAATATCCATCGCGAATCCGGTAAATAGGCATCATGTTCATGAGCTGCAGCAGTGGTCTACTCCACCAGGTGAATACATCTTGTCTGGTCAGATAATGAAGTGGAATTGGGATAAAAGCTCCAACCAAAAGCGCATCCAAAAAGGCATTCTGATGATTGGGGGTTACGATAAGTGGAGTATTTCTTGGCACGTTCTCTTTGCCTTCAATCTTGATCTTATGAAAATAAGATTGAAGCATTAGCTTCATCAAAACCTTGAAGCATGCATAGAACAAATTCATCTAGGCGAACTCTTCAGTATTAATCAGGGTCAATTTCACCTTGTCGATTCTATTTTCCTCCATAGTGAAAATTGTTATGATAAAAGGAGGAATTTCAATAACCTCGTTTACGTCAGGAATATCCTCATGGTAGGCAAATATCAAACCGCCTAAAGTATCATACTCACCTTCCGGTAGTGATAGTTTATACTCATCATTGAGATAATCAATCTCGTGCCTCGCGCTAAATATAAAGTTGTGCTCATCCAACTTTTGCTCAGTCAGGTATTCGTCATCATGTTCATCTCTGATCTCTCCGAAAATTTCTTCAATTACGTCTTCAATACTTACAAGTCCTGAAGTTCCGCCGTATTCATCTACTACCAGAGCAAGGCTTTTTCGATCGGTGATAAACTGGATCAGTAGTTCATTGGCCAGCATGGTTTCCGGGACGATAGGGATCTCTGTCAAAATCGATTTGATATCTTCCGGCTTTTTGAACAATTCCAAAACATGACAATACCCTATCACATCATCGATTGACTCTTTATATACAAGAACCTTCGAATGACCACTTTCAACAAAGTATTCCTTAAGTTCTTCCAAAGTGTCATTCACATCTACTGCGATGATTTCTGTTCTTGGAATCATACATTCACGAACCTTGATCGTCTTAAATTCGATAGCGTTGTTAAAAATCTTGGCATCAATTTCTGCTTCCTCCTCTTCTTTAATATTGAGAATATTGTTCTTGATATAGTTGTTTAGATCAGTGAGGCCGAAAACCGGTTTTTCATCAGAAAGTCGATAGCCAAACATCCAGATGAAAAGCGCAGATATTTTTACCACTAGGTAAACCACCGGAAACATCAGCACATACACCAGTCCCATTGGGAAGGCGAATAGCCTGAGCGAAAAATCAGGGTTTATCAGAAATAAACTTTTGGGGAGAAACTCTGCTGCAAGAAGCACCAAAAATGTTGAGAAAACTGATTGTATGATCAGCACTATTATATCTGTGGCAAGAGCTGTAGGCAACAATGAAACAATTATTGGCTCAAGCAGGCTGGCCATAAATATGCCATATAATACCAAGGCGATGTTGTTTCCAACTAACATAGTTGCCAAAAACTGAGATTGATTTCCGGTAAACAATGCCAGAATACGTCCTGCCAGGTTACCTTTTTTCTTCAGTACCTCAATGTGAAGCTTGTCTGCAGAAACAAAAGCGATTTCCATACCGGAAAAAAATGCCGAGAATAGTAAACAGAGAAGTATGATCAAATAGGGGAACGGATCATCCATGCTTTCGCTTCTTTTTCTTTTGATTTTTGGAGAATTTCAATGTCTCCTTTTCTCGGGCTTGACGTTGGCCCTTTCGATAACCATATAAAAATAAGAGTGCTATACTAAACATAAAAATCCAGTAAGACTCTGCGAGCCCCACCACGATCGCCTGATCCACACCTACAATGAAGGTACAAAATACCAATACAAAGAGTATGACATCAAATAGTTTCATTAATTCTGCTTAGCTGGTGTCAATGGAATATCTCGTTGGGCTGGGCTGCCAGGATCATCTTCTAAAGTAAACGTTCCTTTTGGTTTTAGGATGCGGTACTCTGTGAAATCCTGATTTGATTGCATCCCTTCGCCTGTGTGTACTTCTCCATCTGAATTTATCGTTACAAACTTGTCGGTGAAGAATCTTTCTTCTGTTTGGTTCCAAAACAGCTCTTCAGTATTTAGTTCGTCCTGATTTGCATAGCTCTTTACGATTACGTTCCCCTCTGCTCGATAGAGATTCTCAGCCTTGGTGAAGTAAACATAATTTGCAGTAAAGTAACTGGTCACTTGTCCTCTGCTGTTGTACCAATTAATCCGAAAGCCGCTAGGCCATTCTCGATCTCCGTTCTCAAAATTGTTTTGAAGTGCCGTTTCAAGTTGCATTACTACTATGCCTGAATCGCTCATTTGAGTAACCGCACTGTCCATGGAAGACAATGGACCTTCATATAAAGGTTGGTCAATGAGGTCCTTGCGCTGATTGCAAGCGAAGACAACCACCCAAAGACCTAAAACTAAAAAGCGACCTGGAAGTACCTTCCAGGTCGCATTAATGATTTTTTTGGGAATAATATTAGTTTGCTGGTCGTCTCTCAAGAGCTACTGTTACGTTAATCCAACATCCAATGGTCAAGGACTCGCCTTCCTCTTTCCCTTCGTTAAAGATATCTTCGATAGATGGAAATTGACCTTTTGCAGCGGCCATTCCAGCACTGTTTCCTGCTTTTCTATACTCATTGTAAGCCGCGATGAAGATTGCTCTATCTTGTACTTGACTCTGCTCTTGCTTGCAATCATCAAAACTGCTCATATATAAATCACCAATCAGTTTGTAGGCATCTTTGTGTGATGGATCAAATGAAAGAGCTCGTCTAGCGCTGTTTCTAGCAGTTGACTTCTGCCCGTTCTTTCTTTGAATGCTAGCAATATTTACATACATCTCAGCTTTTTCACTGTTATCGTCAGTTAGGCCAGCTGCTTCCTGAAAATATTCAATAGCCTTTCCATCGTTACCATCCTGACCATTTTTCTGAGCAAGAAACTTGGCTACTCCGTATGTAGGTTCGTCATCTTGAATAATACCGGCCGCTTTGAGAGCCAATGGACTGTCCAGGCATTTCCCCTTCAGCATGAGTCTGAAGATTTGCTTAGCCATGTTAACATCATTTTCATTTTGAAGTTTTGGACCAAGTTTTTCTTCAACAAATTCGCAGCTTATTTCCACTTTGGTGGCAGTGAGTAGTCTATCAACTAAATCAGAAGAACCATCAATTTTCTTTCTCTCCGTTTCACTAGCATTTTTTCTTTGCTCGGATAGAGCTTCAGAGATAGCAGAATATGTATCAATTACCTGCTCGTCGGTCAGACGTTTGTAGAGGTAGTTTTTATATGTCATATCCATAAAAGCAACAAGTGCGCCTCTATTCATATCAGCTCCATTCTGATCAAATGCTTTTTGAAAAACTTCCAGCACACGGAAATATTCATCTTTTTCTTTCTTGTAGAACGTATAGCCATAAATCGCTTTTCGTTCAATGATGTCTGCTTTATCATCCGGATACATTTCGGCCCGCTTATCAAATAGCGCCCATCCGGTTTCAACATATTCTTTCTTTTTTGCTGCTTCGGTTTCTTTCTTTGCGAGCTCCTGATATATCTCCACACCATTGATATAGATAGATGGATTTAAGTCAGGTGTATTTTCTAAAAGCCAATTCAGAGGTGCTAGGGCAGCCTTGTAGTTCTTTGCTTTTTTTGCATCTGTGTAGAGTACATTTTTTTCTTTGGCAATGTCTACTTGCTCCCCCCAGTTCCATCCGTTCTGGGCATTGACACTGATTGCCAGTGTTAGAAAAAAAGCTGCTCCGAGTATTTTGGTAATCATCTTCATAACTCTCTATTTGCTAGTCATACTTTCTTTTTACAAACCATCTATCATTTACGGTTGCTCCTATAACAACCTTGTAGTAGGTTTCCTTAATTAATCCGTTCGTTGATTCTCCAAGCGTCCCCCATTTGAAGGCTAAGTCTAAACTTGAATAACCACTTACTGGTAAAGAGGCACCAAAATTAATACCAAAATCAATAAGTGCCTGATTATTTACGATGTATGGAAGCTTGTGATAGTTAAACCCGGCCGTATACTTGGCACGCTTCCAATAGCTATTTACATTATCCCAGTCTGGAATCCACTCCGCACCCATCGCAAACTTCACAGAATTATTGTAATCCTGAGACTCGCTTCCTGCATTGCTCCAACTATGGGCCTCTATATCAAATCCTATTTTATAACTGTTTAATTTTTCATATGACATGCCATAGCCATATGTAGTTGGCAAGTCAAATTGTATGGTTTCTGTACCCACAGGAATTGTCTCTATCGTTCTTCCAGTATTGGATAGTCGTATTAATGACAACTCGGATGAACCATTCAGCGGACTTTTAGGTGAAAAAGTCGCTCCAAAGTTTACGAATCGTTCGTCAGATATTTTTTGTCTGTATCCCAGACCCAGAAGAAAGTTTACGTCTGAATACGATTCCAGCTCTTGATAGGAAACGTTACTCACACCAACATCATTGCCAGAAATGGAAATAGTGGATGTTTTTTCAATTGATCCAAACGTATAAGTGGTTCTAAGACCAACATATAGCTTCCTTTTAATGCTGAAACCATTGGCCCAATAGAAGTTTGTTAGTCCGCCCTCACCTCTGTTGTTTGAAAGCTGGCCTACTGTTTCATCAGTGCCTGGGACATTTCCTTCAGAGAACGTATTGTAGCTGACTGAGCTATATGGCAAAATACCAAATGAAGAAGACCATTTGCCAGGTATAATAGGAAAAGCAAATGCCAAAAATCTCAAGCCACCATCGGTGTCTGACCCAGAAACCTCATCTCCGGAAAAGCTTCTATTATCAACTTGAAGGCCTACCTGAAAGGTGCTAAATGAATTGTAAATAAGGTTTGCAGGGTTTTGTGTATTAATGTTCCATACAGTAGGAGTTCCTATTCCTACCTCACCCATGCCAATATTATTTGGCATTCCTTGGTGGTTCAAACTTCCAAGACCCTGAAACGAATAGATCGATTGGGCTTGAATGAACTGTACTAATACTAAACAGGCAATCCCTGTTAAAATCCTTTTCATGTGTGTTTCCAACTTTTCAACGGCCACATGGAATGCTTTTTGAACTAACACTAAAAACAACTTAGTCCCTTAAACCAATCTCCTGATCTGTGATATCAGCTTAAATTCGCATTTCCTTGATACTTCCAAATTCTATATAGACCCTTCTGCACAATTTTTGAGCCAGCAAAGATGTGAGCTTTTAGTTTGGATTCAAAGAAATGAGCGTCTCCTCCTGTCAATATCGTGTTAAGACTTGTGAAATCCTTCTCTAATGTCCGTACAACGCCATTTATTTCGTGAATAATCCCCCAGAAAGATCCACTAAAAAGGCATTCTTTGGTTGATTTGCCCAATTCGTCTGAATCAATACCATTCCATTCCATGGAAATGTCCGGTAATTGGTCTGTATAATTGGCCATTGCTTTCATTCTCATTGTCAATCCAGGTGAAATAATGCCGCCGTGGAAAACCCCATTTACATCTATCAGGTCGATAGTCATACAAGTGCCTAAATCAATAACCAAGTTGTCTTTATTTGGAAACACTTCCAGTGCTCCAACTGCTGCTGCAATACGGTCTGCTCCGAGGGTTTCCGGTGTGTTATAATTCAATTTGATTGGCAGAGGTGTTTGATACGATAGCAGATTGATATGATTACCCTCCGGGATATCTTGAGCTAATTTTCTTACTGAAGATATCATCATAGGAATGTTTAGGTAAGCCGCAAAAACTTCTTCCATTTTTTTCCACGTGATGGTGTCATCAAAGCTGCCGCCAATTACCGCTGTAGTTTTAATGGAGCTATTGCCAATATCCACCAATATTACTTCTAACTTTTCGCTCATGGTTTCACAAAGGAAAGACAAAACATCTTATTCGGTGGTGGGGGCGATGGCTGGCTCTTCTATGGACGGACTTGATCTTGCCTATGTCAACTTTAAAAACACACCAAATGGATGGATATACCAGCTCGAGAAATGCTGTGTAATACCGTATCCAATTAACCTGTTCAACCGCCTTAAAACTGCATCTTCTCAATCAAAAAACCATCTTAGAAGGTTGGATGTTGATTTTGGTCAATGGATTTCTACGTGTATTAATGAGTTTATTATCAACCAAACTCCGCCCGACTTATTGGGTGTGCATGGTCATACAGTCGTTCATAAGCCTTCCGAACACGTCAGCTGGCAGCTTGGGGATGGTTCCGCTATATCCTCAGAAACAGGCATTGCCACGGTGACAGAGTTTCGGACATTGGATGTTCAAGAAGGAGGACAAGGTGCTCCTTTAGTTCCGTTTGGCGACTTTCACTTATTCAGTAGCTATGATGCCTGCCTAAACCTTGGTGGGATTGCGAACATCTCCTTAATAGAAAATAAAACTGCCTGGGACATCTGCCCATGCAATCAGGTGCTCAACTATTTTGCTGAGAAATTGGGTAAAGCCTATGACAAGAATGGCGATTTTGCCAAGTCAGGAAAATTTGACCAAGCGTTTTACACTAAGGTTTCTAGCTTAGATTATTTCGAAAAAGCACCACCCAAGTCATTGCCGAATAATTTTATTGAAGAAAGTATTCTTAAAGGAGTTGAGCCGATGAATGGACTTCATACCTATTCTCATATAATAGCCGATCAGGTTCTACAAAGCCTTTGTGAATCGAATGGCTCTAAACTTCTAATCACGGGCGGAGGTGCTTTTAACGGGTATTTGATTGATCTTATTCGGAGCAAACTCGAAAACTGGGACATTAGTGCCTCAGATTCTAAACTGATTGAATTTAAGGAGTCATTGGTCTTTGCTTTTTTGGCCCTCAAACGAATGAGAAATGAAATAAACACCTTAGCATCGGTAACTGGTGCAAGCAAAGACACCTCCTCGGGTGTGATTCATCTTCCTTAATGATTAGATTTGCGCCCTCAAAATATTTGAAGTACGACAGATGAAAGAACTCCTAAAAAAATTTGAAGATAAAACCCCAGAGATCGTTTTCGAATGGTCTGATGCTGAAACAGAAGCAGAAGGTTGGGTAGTAATAAACTCATTAAGAGGCGGAGCTGCTGGTGGTGGCACTCGAATGCGGGTTGGCTTGGATAAGAGAGAGGTAGAATCTCTTGCAAAAACAATGGAAATCAAATTCACCGTCTCGGGACCTCAAATTGGTGGAGCTAAGTCTGGAATCAACTTCGATCCTAATGATCCAAGAAAAGAAGGCGTGCTTAAAAGGTGGTATCATGCGGTCTATCCACTCCTTAAAAACTATTATGGAACTGGTGGTGATTTGAATGTAGATGAAATTCATGAAGTGATTCCAATTACCGAAGATTTCGGATTATGGCATCCGCAAGAAGGCATTGTCAATGGCCATTTTAACCCTCGCAAGCCGAAAAAAATTCACATGCTGGGTAGACTTAGACAAGGAGTTTCAAAAGTTTTAGAAGATCAGGAATACGTCCCTAACTCTCCAAAAAAGTATGTGGTAGCGGATATGATCACAGGATATGGTGTGGCTGAAGCAGTTCGCCATTATTATCAAATCTGGGGAGGCAATATTGGGGAAAAAAGAGCCATCATTCAAGGATGGGGAAATGTTGGATCTACGGCTGCTTTGTACTTGGCCAAGTATGGTGTGAAAGTGGTTGGTATCATAGATCGAGTGGGTGGATTGATGAATCCAGACGGATTCACATTGGACGAAATTAAAAAGCTATTCCATGATAAAGAAGGAAATAAATTAGTAGCCGAAAACTTAATCCCATTTGACAAAATCAATAAAGAAATTTGGTCAATGGGTGCGGAGATTTTTATTCCTGCAGCTGCCTCGAGGCTCGTTTCAAGAGAGCAGGCAGAGTCAATGATTAACAATAGTTTGGAGGCAGTTTCTTGTGGAGCAAACGTACCATTTAGCGACCTAGAGATCTTCTACGGCCCAATTGCAGAGTTCGTTGATAAGAAGGTGTCTCTTTTGCCGGATTTCATTGCCAACTGCGGAATGGCGCGAACTTTTGCTTTTCTTATGGACCCAGACAATGATGATGTTTTGACGGACGCTGACATCTTCAACGATTGCTCAAAAACTATTGGCGATGCGTTGCAGGCTGTGCACAAGGAAAACAATTCCCGCGTAAACCTGGCTGAGACCGCCTTTACAATTTCATTAAATAAGCTTGTTTGATTATAACTAGGTTTGTTTTTGTCTGAGCTAATGATATCTTTAGTATAAATCCAGTAATCGCCTAATGATCGGGAGAATTCTTGTTGCCATTCTATTAATGACAGTGATTGTCGTGGCTTACGCCAGCGATACTCCTATGCAAGAGCAACAAGAAACACATCAAACACTGGAACACGATGTATCTGAGGATGGTCATACATCCGAGAGGCCGGCACTGTGGAGTGTTTTCCCTTTCGTATTGCTCTTGGTGATGATAGCAACAGGCCCACTTTTTTACCCACATTTCTGGCACAAAAGCTATCCGGTCATTTCAATCATTTTGGCATTTCTGGTCTGTACATATTATTTATTCTTTCTTCACAACCAACATAGTCCGGTGCATTCTGCGGCCGAGTATATTCAATTTATAGCCTTACTCACGGGGTTGTTTGTGGCTTCAGGTGGAATTTTGATCGTCGTAGACAAGGAAGCTAGGCCACTAACGAATTTATTGATATTGGCTGTAGGAGCAGTTATTGCAAATATTATAGGCACAACTGGAGCATCGATGCTTTTGATACGCCCATTTATTCGTCTGAACAAAAATAGAATTAAGCCTTACCACATTGTATTTTTCATTTTCATTGTAAGTAATGTTGGAGGTTCACTTACTCCTATTGGAGATCCTCCTCTGTTTCTTGGCTTCTTAAAAGGAATTCCTTTTCAGTGGACGGTGGTTCACAACTTAGTTCCATGGGCCATTGCATGCATTTTGTTATTGGTGTTTTTCTACCTCTTTGACATAAGGAATAAAAGCAACTATGCTTTAATGCGCGGTGAGGAAGAAGAGGAAGAGCCGCCTACCGGAGCTATTTCTTTGAAGGGTCGCAGAAACTTTCTTTGGTTGGGTGTGGTAGTTGCCGCCGTTTTTCTAGATCCAAATGTTTTTGAATGGGTTCCAGGAATTGAATATGAGGGCCAAAAATTTTCTTATCTGAGAGAAATTATTATGCTAATGGCTGCATTTGGTTCGTATCAGTTTTCAGATCTGCAAGCTATGCAAGGCAATGAGTTCAGCTTTGAGCCGATACGAGAGGTTGCTTTTCTTTTCATCGGCATTTTCTTCACTATGATGCCTGCATTAGAACTTGTAAGCGAGTTTGCACAATCGCCTAAAGGTGAAGCTCTGATTGGTCCTAGTACACTTTATTGGGGCACTGGAATTCTCAGTGGCTTTCTAGATAATGCACCTACCTATGTCAACTTCCTTACCGCCTCAATGGCTAGTGTTGGAGCTGATGTAAACAAGATGCAAGAGGTGATTGCATTTGCCAATAATGAATATAAAGACTCATTACTAGACTTAATGGCTATTTCATTAGGAGCAGTATTCTTTGGAGCCTTTACTTACATTGGTAACGGGCCTAATTTCATGGTGAAGTCAATCGCTGAGCAAGTAGGTATTAAAATGCCATCTTTCTTTTCCTACATTATTAAATTTTCCATACCGATTCTACTTCCCGTATTGATAATTATTTGGTTGATTTTCTTCATGGGACACTGAAACTGAGGGACTTGGTTAGTTCTTATATCGAATAAATTTTTCTTTATTTGCGCTTAATTACTTAATTTGATTAACCCTCACCGTTTAATAATCACCTAAATAATGCTGCTAAACATATTTGGAGGACAAAATGAAGGAATACTCTTTGGAGTGTTCGGGGTTATTATTGTACTCTTCCTGATCGTAGATTTAGGTGTTTTTCATAAAAAGCATCAAAAAGTTTCTCAAAAGGAAGCTCTGCAACAATCAATTTTTTGGGTACTTGTTTCTGTCGGGTATGGTACTTTGATTTATTTCTATGGTGAAGGCCCGGCTGCAACCCTTGAGTTCTTCTCAGCTTACGTAACTGAAAAGGCACTATCTGTTGACAACATTTTCGTGATACTGTTGATTCTTCGATACTTCAACGTAAAGGAGGAGTACTATCACAACATTCTCTTTTGGGGAATTTTAGGTGCAATCGTATTCCGGGCGGTTTTCATATTTGTAGGCGCTCTGCTCATCGCTGAGTTTCATTGGATTCTTTACATTTTTGGAGTCTTCCTTGTTTACTCCGGAATAAAGCTATTTAGTGAGGAAGACGATATGGAGATCGAGCCTGAAAAAAATCCTCTGCTAAAAGCTGCAAAAAAAGTCCTCCCCATGAGCACTTCTGATAAGGGTGGAAAATTCTGGCTGAGAGAGAATGGAAAGTTACTTTTCACTCCTTTGTTTTTAGTAATTATCCTTATTGAGTCAACCGATTTAATATTTGCTGTGGATTCGATTCCAGCTGCCTTCGCAATTACTCAAAATGAGTTTGTGATTTATACTTCCAACATTTTTGCCGTGATGGGCTTACGAGCAATGTTTTTTTTACTTGCCAATGTACTTGACAAGTTTTATCTATTGCAGAAAGGACTTTCTATCGTTTTAATATTCATCGGCGCCAAAATGCTTGCCGAGATCATTGATGTTCACGTCCCAACATATTTGTCCTTCGCTATCATTATAGGAGCGCTTGTTTTAGCAATTGTTCTATCGCTAATCTTCCCAAAAGAAGAGGAGCCCGAAATAATTGAAGAAGAGACTCCAGCAGAGTAGCTATTTTTCGATACTTTTCACAGAATCCATAACCTTGTCTCGTAGGCTATTTTTGTATTGCTGTAAGTTATTGGCAATCTCATCGTTTGCCGACCCTACAATCTCTGCCGCGAGTATCCCTGCATTTTTTGCACCATCTAGAGCTACCGTTGCAACTGGAATACCTCCAGGCATCTGCAGGATCGAAAGTATTGAATCCCAACCGTCTATGGAGTTACTAGACTTAACCGGCACCCCAATGACAGGCAGTGTCGTCAACGAGGCAACCATTCCGGGTAGATGTGCTGCTCCTCCTGCTCCAGCAATGATTACTTGCAATCCTTTTTCTCTAGCGCCTTCAGCGTAATCCAACATTCTGTGTGGTGTCCTGTGCGCAGAAACGATCGTTAGTTCGTATGAAACGCCTAGCTCTTCCAATATATCTGCCGCTTGTTGCATGACAGGAAGATCAGACTTACTTCCCATGATGATTCCAACTTTTGGTGTTGCCATTATGCTTTTACTTTTAGTGTTTCTTTTACCCTTCTCGCCTTATTCTTCAGCTCATCAATGGAATCATCTGTGATAGTCACATGTCCCATTTTTCGGAAAGGCTTGGTTAGTTTCTTGCCATAAAGATGCACATAAACTCCATTCATGCCCAGGCATACTTCCATACCTTCGTATCGTGCATTGCCGGTGAAGCCATCTTCTCCCAGCAGATTTACCATTGCGGCAGGAGTTATCAATTCGGTTGACCCAAGTGGCATATTCATGATGGCCCTGAGGTGTTGTTCAAATTGGGAAGTCCTGTTGGCTTCTATGGTATGGTGTCCAGAGTTGTGAGTTCTTGGTGCCACTTCGTTCACCAAAACTTCTCCCTCTTTTGTCAGAAACATTTCCACTGCCAACAACCCCACCAGGTCTAATTTTTCTATGACATCTTTAGCTAATTCGTAGGCCTTATTTTCAGCTTCTGTAGAAATCTGTGCTGGTGCAAAGAGGAATTCGACCAGATTTTGCTCAGGGTGATACGAAAGTTCTACCACCGGAAAACAATTCATTTCTCCGCGTTGATTTCTAGCTACAACAACACTAAGTTCTTTGTCAAAATCAACGAGTTTCTCTAATAAGCCAGGCTTATCAAATGCTTTATCCAAATCTGCAGCTGTGCGAATCATTTGCACGCCTCTACCATCGTATCCTTCGGTCCCAAGTTTGTTCACCGCTGGAAGCATCTCTCCATATTTGGCTACATCTTTTGCATCCTCAGTCAGTACAAAGTCAGATGTTGGGATTCTGTTTGCTTTATAAAACGTCTTTTGCTTTCGCTTATCTTGAATGAGTTCGATGATTTCAGGTTGTGGATATACGCTCACGCCTTCCGTCTGTAGTTTTTTCAGTGCCGCTACACTAACATTCTCGATCTCAATTGTAATAAGGTCGAAATTTTTTCCCCAGTCGTAGACTAATTGTTCGTTAGTCAGTTTACCAACTGTAAAATTCCTCACCAGATGTGCACAGGGCGCGTTTTCATCGGGATCCAAAATTGAAATATCTAAGTTATAATTGATCGCAGACTGGATCATCATTCGGCCGAGCTGGCCACCACCCAGCACGCCAATTTTCAAGTCAGTAATGTCTTTTGAAGGCATGCGACAAAGATAATCCAGTCGTTCCATCTAAGCTCTATTGATAGATAATGTATCTTTAACTATGGCCAAGAAAGAAAAAACTGAGCGTAAAAAGAAAGAGGAAGAACCAAAAGAAAAGTTAGATCCTGAGGATGAAAAGGGTGGCTTTCCTGAGGATATTGATTTCAAGAAGTTTTTAGGTTGCGGAGGGTAAATATTTTCGCTGGATTATCCATTTATAGCTTGATACGCTTCATCAACAATTATTGACCAAAGAGGCATAAATATTTTAAGTGTGACGGCTCCAATCGGCCTGGTCTTAATTTATTTACTCTGACACAAATATCCGTTTCACGCGATTGCTAACGTTGGTCAAAATCTCATAAGGTATAGTACCCGCCCAGGTTGCCAACTCCTTAATGCTTGGGCTTGACCCAAACACAATCACTTCATCTCCCTCTCTTACACCTAGTCCGGTTACATCTACCATTGTCATATCCATACAAATGTTTCCGATGGTGGGACATAGTTTTTGGTCGATCATGACATTGGCATTTCCATTGCCAAAGATTCGAGAATAGCCATCCTCATATCCGATTGGAATAATGGCTATTTGGCTATTTCGAGTAAGTTTTCCTTTGCGCGAATACCCAACAGTTTCTCCCTTTTTTAAATCTTGAACCTGAGACACAACCGTTTTCAATGTGCTGGCATGTCTAAGCTCAAGTTTACCCACAGGATCGAATCCATGAAGGCCGATTCCCAATCGCACCATGTCGAAATGGTACTGAGGCCACCTGACCATTCCTGGTGAGTTGAGCGCATGTTTGGTGGGATTATAACCAATAGCAGAGGCAATTTTTGTATAGGCTTTCTCGAAATCATTGGCTTGTGAAACAGTGAAATCATCCTCTTTAGGTGTATCAGAACTTGAGAAGTGTGTGAAAATTCCTTCAACTTTGACCTTTGGATTAGCTTTCAATATTTCGATTAAATCATCCAGCTGATCAGTATGGAAACCCAGCCGATGCATACCTGTATCAATTTTTAAATGGACTTTGGGATGCTTGTTTGTGTCCCTTAGCATTCGCCTGAAATGAGAGATACTAAAAATTTCTGCTTGTAAATCAAACCGCTCGAATTGCTCAAAACTCTCGATATATGGATTCATGATCATGATGGGGATAGTGATTCCATTCTTTCTCAACTCAATGGCCTCATTTACATAAGCCACTCCCAGCATATTCACTAGCTGATGCTGCAGGAAGTTCGCTACTTCTAATAATCCACTGCCGTACGCGTTGGCTTTTACCATCACCATTAGCTTGGTGGTGTCATTGATCATAGCACGGTATTGGTTCAAATTATACTGAAGCGCTTCGAAATTAACTTCCAAAACAGTCCCGTGACTTTTCTCCTCCAGCCGATGAACGACACGTTCTAATTCGAAATTTCTGGCGCCCTTCACAATGATCATCTCCTCCTTAAAATCAGGAAGATTGTCCAGCAGATCTCTAGTGCTATTGAAAAATGAAGTCGGTAGAGAAAATGACTGCTTATTGGCGGATATTCTTGGGCCAACTGCTATGAGCCTAGAAATACCCCTCCCCTTTAAGATTTCGTTAATATTTTGATAGAGGTGCTCATCAGATTTTCCAGAATGTATTATGTCCGAGAGGATCAGTGTTCTTTTTTCATTCTGCTTGTGCGACTCGAGATAGTCAAGAGCTACTTTTAAGCCCGCTTCATCATTGTTGTAGGAATCATCCAGAATGTAGCTTCCATTAATTCCTTTTTTCAATTCAAGTCTCATCGGGACTCCCTCGACAAGATTCAAGCCTTTTTGAATCTGCTCTGGTCTCAATCCTAATTCCAAAGCTGCTATTATGCAATGTGTTAGATTTTCGAGTTGTGTCTTACTGACAAATTTTGAACCGTATGATGTTTCATTGACCAAAATGCGATTTCTGTCCCAATGCACAGCATAATCAGCATTGCTTTCACCCCATGTAATCAACTTACTGCCAAGTTTAGATTTAGCTTCCTCGAAGTATCGCATGTCACTTCTACAGATGACTTTTTCTGCAGCCTTGAAAAGTAGAAGCTTCTCATATAGCTTTTGGATAGAGGAATCAAATCCATCATCATGAGCTTCTCCCAAATTAGTAAATATGCAAAGGGTAGGCTGGATCATATGTTGCAATTTTTTCATCTCTCCTAGTCTGGAAATTCCTGCTTCAAAAATTCCTACCTCGTGATTATCACCAATTTCCATCAATGATAGGGGCACTCCTACTTGAGAGTTGTAACTCTTTGGGCTTTTTACTACGTAATACTTTTCAGATAGAATGGTGGATAACCACTCTTTTACCGTTGTTTTTCCATTGCTTCCAGTGATCCCAACAATCGGAATATCAAATTTTTCTCGGTAGTTTTTGGCAATCTGATGTAACGCTTGAAGGGTATCTTCGACGACCAGAATATTGGCATCTTCGATTTCAACTTTGGTATCTAAGATGAAATTCTTAACTCCCTTTGCCTGGGCACTATGGATGTAATCATGTCCATCTCGTTTTCCCTTGATAGCTATGAAAACTTCTTCCAAATGTCCAACTAATGTTCTGGAATCGACAGAAAAACGGCTCACTTCTGAATCGCTAGATAGGTAGATATCTCCGTTGGTTATTTTCTGTAGGCTTGAGAAAAGCATTGCCTAAATTATCAATTCCATCTCATATTGATTGACCTCATTTTTAAATCCACATCTGGTAAGAAATGAATCGAATCCTAATTCATCCTCCGGAATATTCATTATGGTAAGTGACTTTTTCGTCAGGGATTGTGCTTTTCTTAGCAATGCTTCTCCAATTCCTTCATTTCTGTGAGCGCCAGCCACTGCCAATTGTGAGATTCGACCTAAATGAGGTTGGAAAATCAGATATCCTGAAATGATATCTTTCTCTTTAGCTACAATAACAGTCTCTGCTCCTCTTTTGAGATGCTCAGAACTATCAATAAATGATGGCTCGAAATCGACAAAATCAAAATTAACTTCCTCCATTGTTCCTATTCCCACCCTTTCATCTGCTTTTGATTCAAGAGCACTCGCCATTTTATAACATTTAAAGCGCCGCTTGAAAGTGAATCCAATTTTTTCATAAAGTGAGATCGCGGTTTTGTTGGTTTCCACAACTTCAAGCAGGATTCGAGCTAAAAATTTTTGCTGAATTCTGGGGATTAGAAATTCATAGATACGTTCAGCAGTTTTCTGATTTCGAAATCCAGGAAGGACTCCTGTGCCTCCATTATACGCAGTGGGGATTCCTTGATAGATTCCTGAACTGTGGAGAATAAATCCTGTCATCTCATTTCCATCGTAACTACCCGCAGAAATATATCCGTTCATTAAAAACTTCTTATCAAGGCGATAACTAAATTCTTCAACGCTCGGCTGAAAAGAGACTTCATTGTTGGTAAAGGCTACTTTGAACGTTTTGTAGAGCGAATCAAAATCCTCTTCTGATAACAGACGTATATCCATAAGAATACTTGTAACCAAGGAACTAACCTATCCCTGTTTTATCTTATTACTTCGGTATATTAAAATTACGTTTATCTGATCAAAAGGGAAACACTCATATGCAGCTTAAGTTGGAGGAATGTATAGATCTAGAAATAGTCAAAACCGAAAAGAGGAGACTTGAAATATTTCTGGGCGTGCTGTTTTTTGCCCTTTTATTGCTTTTCCTAAACATCACTTTTTTTCCGACTACCATTTCAGAGGTTTTTATTGATGAAAGAAGCATGAAACTGGGCGTCTACATGTCTGTTAGTTTCATCGTCCTCTTATTTATTTCAAGGTTATTGGTGGGGAAAATTGCGCATTGTGAAAAGCCACTACCCGCATGGTACAAATACTACTCTATAACAGTAGATTCTATCGTCCCTTTTGTTTGGCTTTTTTATATCATCAAGTGGGAAGAGAATGCAATTTTCCTTGATTCCCCTCTTATTTTTATTTTCTTCCCAATCATCATTGTATCTGCATTGCACTTAAGCTTTTGGCTGAGTTTTCTTAATGGTTTGATAATAGCTACTATATATGCCTTGATTACCTTGTGGACATTTGACAGCTATGATACTTCTTTCATGCTTCCATCCATTGTTTTTTACACAAAAGCTACCATGTTTTTGATAGCTGGAGTTTGCGCAGGTTTGGTTGCCAAAGAGCTCAATAAGAGACTAACAATTTCGATTAGAACTCAAGAGGAAAGAGATGAGATGGAATCCCTATTTAGTCAGCAGGTTTCTAAGGAAGTTGTACAAGCGCTAACAGAAGCTGGTGGCGCTAGCTTTAAGATAAAGGCCTCTGTATTATTCCTAGATATTCGAGACTTCACTGATCGTGTTCAAAGCCTTTCGCCTGAAGATGTAAACGCTTTTCAAAATCGATTTTTTGGACCAATCATGGATTGCATACATGAAAATGGCGGGATGATCAATCAGTTGATGGGGGATGGTTTAATGGCTTCCTTTGCTTCAGAAGAGGGTGACGCTCCAGAAAGTGCCTTTAATGCGGCAAGGGATGTTCTTTCAAGAGTTAGCAAAATGAACAAATCTGAATGGTCTGATGAAATTAAAGTCGGTATCGGGATACATAATGGTGAAATTATTGCCGGAAATATTGGAAACAGTACTCGACAACAATTCTCCATTTCGGGGATACCCGTAATTACAGCAGCTCGTTTAGAGCAGCTCACCAAAGAGTATAATTGTACCTGGCTGGTTTCCTCACAATTTTATGCAGAAGTAAAGCATCTTGCCAAAAATGGAAGCTCTCTGGGAGATGTTAAACTAAAAGGTATCGATCAGGAAATGGAAATCATAAAATTAGCATAATTTGAAGCTTTTTGATCGTGACTTAAGTTGGCTTTCATTCAATTATAGAGTACTTATGGAGGCGATGGATTCTGACGTGCCGCTCCTCGAGCGGTTAAGATTTATCGCAATCTATTCATCCAATTTAGATGAGTTTTTCAGGGTTCGAGTAGCCAATATTCGAAACATCAAGCAGATAGATAAAAAGAAAATCAACAAGCGAATTGACTTTAATGCAAAATCATTGCTTGAAGAAATTCATGAGGAGGTACGCCATCAACTAGATGAATATGGTGCAGCGCTAAATACGATTATCGAGAAGCTGCAGGAAAAAAATCAGGTGATCTGTATGCACGCCGATGAGATCCCCGAAGCGATAAGACCACAGCTACTTCACTTCTTCAAGACTCAGGTATCGGCGTTTTTACGTCCTATTGAAGTCTCTAAAGACAAACCTCTTTTTCTAGATAATCAAGCAATATACTTGGCGGTACAACTTAAAAATGGAAAAGTTAAGATTGTCAATATCCCTTCTCAAAATCTTGGCAGGTTCTCATCTTTCAAAGTTGATGACAGAACCTACTACATTTTTCTTGATGATATTATTAGACTCCATTTGGATATTCTATTTCCTGAAAATGAAGTGGTTTCTGCATATTCCATCAAACTAAACAAGGATTCTGACTTACAAATCGATGATGAATTTGAGGGGAATCTCGTGAAGAAGATAGAAGCGCAAATTCAAAAAAGAAATTTGGGATCCCCATCCAGATTCCTTTTTGATACAGAAATGAATGAGGTGCTGATATCAACCTTGATAGAAAAATTGAAGCTTATGCCGGAGGATATGATCACCGGAGGACGGTATCACAATCTGAATGACTTTTTCCAAATTGACATCAAGGACTCAGATTTTATCTATCCAAATAGATCGGCCGTAAAAGTGTC
Organism: Ekhidna algicida; assembly: GCF_051379705.1. Classification (GTDB taxonomy): domain Bacteria; phylum Bacteroidota; class Bacteroidia; order Cytophagales; family Cyclobacteriaceae; genus Ekhidna. Next base: position 1,955,927 of record NZ_CP179868.1, read on the forward strand.
CGACCTAGAATCCAACAAATCCATATTCGAAAGCATAGAAAAAAAGGATCGATTACTGCATTTTCCGTATCAATCCTATGATTACGTTTTGCAGTTCTTCAACGAAGCGGCTACTGATCCGGATGTGAGAGAAATCAATGTAACCTTTTATCGAATGGCTAAGAAATCCTTCATAGCTGAAGCTTTGATTAGCGCAGCAAAGAATGGTAAGAAAGTCATTGTTTTCATGGAAGTGAAGGCTCGTTTTGATGAGCAAAACAATCTGGAGTGGGCGAGAAAAATGCGTGCTGCAGGAGTGAAGATCATTTATAGTTTGCCGGGACTTAAGGTACACGCAAAAGTCGCTCTTGTTAAAAAAGCTGATCAGATGTACGGCTTCTTTGGAACCGGAAATCTCAATGAAAAGACTTCTGAAATTTATTGCGATCACGGTCTACTATCTAAGAACCCAGAGATAACGAAGGAACTTTCAGAGGTTTTTCAACATCTTCTCACTCGATACACCCCTCCTCCATTCAAACATTTAATAGTTTCTCAATTTGGAGCTTTAGAAACATTTATAGCTAAGATTGATCGCGAGATCCGGCATGCGGAAGCTGGAAGAGAAGCACGATTAATAATTAAAATTAACAACCTTCAGGAATCAGCTTTGATTGAAAAACTCTATGAAGCAGCCGAAAAGGGTGTTGACGTAAAACTGATCGTAAGGAGTATTTGCTGTCTGGTTCCAAATGAAAACCTTAAAGTGAAGCGGATTGTAGACCGCTATCTGGAACATGGTCGTGTTTTTTACTTTCACAATGATGGCGATCAGGAAGTCTATTTGGGATCATCTGATTGGATGAATAGAAATCTTCATAGAAGAATTGAGGTAAGCTTCCCAATTCTAGAAGATCACCTGAAGCAAGAGATTCTTACCATTCTGAAATTTCAATGGCAAGATGATGTGAAAGGAGTTTGGCTGTCAGAAAAAATTGAGAATCTGCGACCTGAACCAAAAATAAATATCAGAGCTCAATCCAGTACCTATGAATACCTACAAAATCAATACGGATAAGGAGACTTGAAGAAAAGCTCAGCCGCAATAAAACCAAGAATCGCCAATACAAATCCAAACATAAATATGGTGTAGCTCATTCGTAGCAACCGATATTTCTTTCCTAGCACAGCGCCTAAAAAGTAAATATCTTTTATCATGCTCCCATAGAGATAGTCCGCATCTTTCAGCATTTCTTTCATTCCCCACTGAAAATCTTCGAGCTTCATCCGATGGAAATTGCCAAAGAATAGCAAGTTCGCTTTCTTTTTTATGATGTCTTCATGCTCAAACTTCCCCTTTGTAACATTCGGTCGTGTAGCTAAAACTGCAAATACTATGGTGGTCAAACATACCAGTGTCAGCATCACAGCCGGAATCGTCATGTGTGGATACTCCTCAAGCTTTCGTATCAGCACCGACACCAATACTGAAAGTATGATCGAGTTGATGGATATCATGATATTCGCCTTGTTATCAGCAATGGCACTAAGCTCCATGTGATTTTTAGAGGTAGTACGGAACATCGTCTCAATGCCTCTAGTAGGCGTAAGCTTTTTTGCCTTCTTTACCTTCTTTTTAAGCTTGGCAACCTTTTCTTCGAGTTCTTCTACTTTTTCGCTTTCTTCCATGATCTAAGGCGGTCACGTACCTTTTTTAAATTTTCTTTTACCGCAGCTTCATAGTTCTTTTTCGCATAGTCTGTGAAGAAACAATGCTGATCAAGAAACTCTTGGTTCATTTGAAGCCATTCATTTTCAGGAATCTTACAAAATTTAGTCGTCTCGATCTCCTGATGCAGTAAGTCTGCTTTCTCAAAATAATCCTGATCAGCCAAATGCATCAAATCTGCATCACAAAGAATTTTCTCTAAATTATTTTGCGGGTTTTGCGGCATCTGAGTTGCCATAATACAACCTTCTATGCGTTCAATACTCTTTGCTGGATAGTTTCTTTCCTTCAGGAATTTACGGGCCATATCAGCACCGTTTTGCTCATGATGCTCACATCCTTTTGTATATCCTAAATCGTGAAACCAAGCTGCAATCTGTACAATTTCCAAATCTTCGGGAGACAAACATTGCTTCTCGGCAATTTCCTCTGCAGATCCCACCACATCCAACGTATGATTTATCGAATGATAGGTCATGTTATCAGGCAGCTGTTTAGAAAGCACCTTAATCGCATAATCCTTTACATCGTTAATAATTGAACTAGAAATCATCATTCTCTGTAATCCTACACAAAATAGAACAAAATTTAGGCAATTTAGTGTTGTAACCTTGACTTTTAGACTAACCCTCGCACATGATAAAGAACATAACCCTTCTTTTATTGTTCACTTTGATCATTTCTTTTGGTCAAAGTTGTACAACGGCTACTTTCGGGCAGCATGCTGATAGTCTTTTTCTGGTTATGGATAACATTTCGATTACCTACGACCTGAAGAGACCTGCCAAAAGATATTATATGCCCTATGTACTTGAGGAAATATCCGGTCTTTCATACATGGATCCCGGCTATATTTTGGCAGTAGATGACGAATCAGGTAGAGTTTTCCAATATGACCTTTCAAAAGAGGAAGTAATCCATTCAATCGGATTTTATAAGCCCGGCGACTATGAGGGAGTGGAGCTGATCAACAATCAGCTTTACGTACTCAAAAGTGATGGAGACCTTTTTAGATTTCCATTCGGATCTAATAAAAAAGTAAAAGCTAAGAAGTTCGAAAATGACCTTAGCTCAGCTAATGACACAGAAGGACTCGGGTACGACCCTGACTCAAAGGAGCTACTAATAGCTTGCAAGGAGGAGGGTACTATTGGGAAAAAGGAAATTGATGGTCGGGCATTCTATAAAGTTAGAATTGATAAAATGAGTCTAAATCCTAATCCTGCTTTCATTATTGGTCCTAAAGAGCTCGAAGCATTTTGGGAACAAAATCGTACGTTCGATTATGAGAAAAAACGCATCAAGTTTAAGCCATCAGCAATTGCAACACACCCGATATCAGGTCATTACTACATACTCTCTTCTGTCGGCAAAATGCTTGTGGTCGTTGCTAAATCCGGTAAAATATTAGCCACATATCCAATATCGCCCAGAATCCTCGGCCAGCCCGAGGGACTCTGCTTTTCCCCGTCTGCAGATTTGTACATTAGCAGTGAAGGTGAAGGAGATCGTGGATACATTTTAAAGTTTAGAATGAAAAAATCTTAGTCTATGAGAAAGCTCCTCATAATTTTATCTCTATTTCCTGCTTTTGTGTGGAGTCAAAAAGTCTATCTGATTGGGGATGCAGGTGAGCCAAAAAACCCGGACAAAAACCTAAATCTACTTCGAGACAAAATCAAAGATGCTACTGAAAATGACTACTTGATATTTCTTGGGGACAACCTTTATCCTAAAGGCTTGCCTGGAAAAGAGGATCCAAAGCGGGAAGAAATGGAAAACAAGCTTACACCACAGCTGGAAATCATGAAAGCGTTTCCCGGCACTGCTTATATCATTCCCGGGAATCATGATTGGGCGCAGGGTCGTAATTATGGCTGGGAAAGAGCTTTAGAAATGGAGCGTTTTATTCGTAACTACTTCGATGGTGAGAATGTGTTTCTTCCGATGGGTGGATGTCCCGGACCTTACGAAATTCCGATGAGTGACAAATCGACACTTATAATTCTCAACACACAGTACTTCCTTCACGGCTGGGACAAACCCGATGAAGAAGATAATTGTGAAAACAAGTCAACCTTAGAAACCCTGGAAGATTTAAAGTCAATAATCAAAAGGAATGCTGGCAAGCACATACTAATTGCAGCTCATCATCCAATGTACTCGTATGGCGAGCACAACGGCAATTTCAGCTTCAAAGAGCAAATGAAACCCTTGCCCATTCTCGGTAGCATTCAGCCATTGTTCCGGAAACTAATAGGCAATATTCAAGACAACACTCATCCGAAATATCGAGCTGTCATGAAGCAAATACTGGCCGCAATGAATGAAGCAACAAACGTGGTTTATGCAGCTGGTCACGAACACTCGCTCCAGTTTATTCAGAACGATGGACACCATTTCATAGTAAGTGGATCAGGATCAAAAGTGACACACGTGAAAAAAGGTAAAAACAGTCAATTTGCAAAAAAGGAGCAAGGATTCGCTATTCTTAAGCTGGAGGATTCTGGAAAGGCTTCTGTTGATTATTGGGGCATTGAAGGAGGGCTCCTCTACGAAAAGGATATTTATCAGAAAGATTTGAAAGAGATACTTCAAGAAGCGCCAGATTTAGACTTTTCTGATAGCGTTGTGACAGTTGTTGCAAGCCGGAAGTACGAGGGAGATAAAGGGAAGCACCGATGGCTGGGTAAAAACTACCGTGACGTTTGGAGTACTCCGGTCCAAGTGGACGTATTTGACTTAGGCAAAGAAAGAGGCGGACTAGGGGTTGTGAAAAAAGGAGGCGGAATGCAAACCAAATCGCTTAGACTTCAAGCCAAAGATGAAAGGCAATATGTTTTGCGATCCATTGAAAAATACCCAGAAAACGCCATTCCTATCCCACTTCAGAAAACGTTTGCTCAGGACATAGTAGAAGATCAAATCTCTGCCTCACATCCCTATGGCGCATTCATTGTGCCACCTCTGGCCGAAGCTGCCAATATCTATCACACAAATCCAAAACCTGTGTTTATACCAGATGATCCACGGCTCGGACAGTTTCAAAATACATTTGCCGGAACACTAGCGCTTTATGAAGAGCGCCCAAATGAAGCCGCCTCACGAGACGCGCATTTTGGTGGCGGAGAAGACGTAGATGGAACTGATAAGGTCATTGAAAATCTAAAAGAGGATAATGACAATACAGTTGATCAAAATTTTGTGGTAAGAAACCGTCTTTTCGATATGTGGATTGGTGATTGGGATCGACATGATGATCAGTGGAGATGGGCTCAATTTGATCAGGAAAAAGGAAATTTGTATCGTCCAATTCCACGAGATCGTGATCAAGCATTCTTTATGAACGAAGGAATTATACCAACCATTGCCGCCAGAAAGTGGGCCCTTCCTAAGATCGAAGGGTTTGATGAAGAAGTAGACTGGGCTCCTGGTATAAGTCAGAATGCACGATTCTTCGATCGGACGTTTATGAATGAACCAGACTGGAACGACTGGCTCGAACAAATCAAATTTTTGCAACAAAACCTCACCGATCAAGTCATTGAAAATGCGGTGGCTACCTGGCCGGACCAAATCGAAGAATTGACGGGAGAGCGAATCATCAAAGGTCTGAAAGCTCGAAGAACAAATATGGAGTCTTATGCAAGAGAGCTTTACCTGTTCCTTTCAAAAGAGGTGGAGGTTGTAGGCTCAGATAAGCATGAATACTTTTTCGTGGAGCATATTAATGCTGAAGAAACTAAAGTGACCGTAAGAAAAAGAAAAAAAGATGGTGACATAGAACATGTCATTTATGAGCGACTATTCAAAGCAGATGAAACCAAAGAAATTCGTCTTTACGGTTTAGATGGTGAAGATATATTCGAAGTGACAGGTCAGTCTAAAATCAACCTTCGGATCATTGGAGGAACGGACAAAGACCTGATTATCAATGGCAATGCAGATGAGAAACTATCGAACGTCAAAGTGTACGACCGATTTAAGAGCACACAGGTTCAAGGAAACTCTCAAGGAATATTAAAGCTCAGTGATAATCCAGATATCAATAGATACAATCGCAAAGCTTTCAAATATGATATACTGATGCCGTTGGTTACTGGAGCAATAAACCCGGATGATGGAATTTTCCTGGGTGGTGGATTTGTCTATACAAAGCATGGCTGGCGCAAAGAGCCTTTTGCCGCACAACATACCTTCACTGCTATCGGAGCATTTGCTACTGGCTCGTTCCAATTTAAATACGGCGGTGACTATACTGATGTGTTAGGCAAGTGGGATCTCAATACTTCCGTGCTTTGGCAAGAGCCATTTTTTGTCCACAACTTTTTTGGTATTGGCAATGAGACTGAGTTTCTAATGGATCAATTTGTAGCTCCGGATGATGACCCGATCGACTACTATCGTGTGAGAATGGATCGATTGGAACTAGATGTCGGATTGTCCAGAAATGTAGGAGCCAAAGCAAAATTCTACTTTAGCGGAGGCTATAAAACAGTGGAAGTTGACAATACGGCCAATCGCTTCATCTCGGACCTATCAACAGATGCAAATGACTTTGAAGCAAACCAGTATGCACGTTTTACCACAGGCATTTCATTTGACTCCCGAGACAGCAAAGTTTTACCAAAAGCAGGTATGATGGCAAAAGCCGAAATTGAGCATTTGGAGGCAATTACTGATATTTCTGAAAACACCTCTCGCTTAAGTGCGGAATGGTCTTTCTTCCTCACTGCCAAACTTCCTTCTCGCTTAGTTATTGGAAATAGGTTAGGTGCTGCACATATCACCTCTGATAACTTCGACTTCTTCAATGCAAATATCCTTGGAGGGCGATCAAACTTAAGGGGATATAGAAGAACACGCTTCTATGGACAAACTTCATTCTATCACAATCTTGACCTGCGATTAAAGATAGCATCTTTTAGAAGCTACATATTTCCCGGACAGTTTGGACTTTTGGCATTCCACGACATTGGACGTGTGTGGGTGGATGGAGAAAACTCCGATGAATGGCATGCTGGTAAAGGATTCGGCATCTGGGTAAGTCCATTAAACACGTTGGTGCTGAATCTCAATTACGCATTTGGAGAAGATGAAAACCTACCTGCCTTCTCTATGAATTTCTTTTTCTAAAAAAGAAATCCCCTCGTTTGGCAAGGGGATTAGAATTTTATTCGACCACTTCGCCGTTAAAGTACAAATAGGTGTACTCTTCAGATTCAGAGGTTTTGATGCGAATGTTCTTTTTGAACGATCCTATTTTTCCAGATCTAAAATTAGCCGTAATGGATGCCGTTTCGCCAGCACCGATTTCATTAGACGGAAATTTTACATTCGTGCATCCACATGACCCTTTCGCTTCCAGAATACGAATTGGCTCATTAGTCATATTCGTAAATTCGAATGAAAGATCTTTTGATTCACTTTTGGTCACTTGTCCCAAATCAATAGAAGTGGTCTTCCACTTTATTGGAGCCATACCGGCAACTACAGCTACTGCAATTCCCAGCATTACGATAAATGTCGCTTTTCTCATATTACTATAATTTTTATTTGATCCAAATGTGATGCTGGAAGACATAACCCTGTGTTAATGACCTCCTAATGATTGTTAATGAGTTGTTAAACCAATCATTTCCACCTATTAACCACTTACTTTTGGAAAATGAAGAGTGCTCACATACGTGCTTTGATCGTACTTGCCATCATAACATTGGTTGGCATCATAGGTACCCAGATCTTCTGGCTCAATCGCGCAATAGAGCAACAAGATCAGGTATTTAATCACAACGTTCAGGCTGCACTTCGCAACGTGGTGGAATCATTATGTGAAGCCAACGGCAAAGATTTTCCAACCATAAATCCGATTGAGCAAGTCAGCGGAAACTATTTCATCGTTCGCACAAACGATCGAATAGATCTCGCAAATCTCGAATACCTGATCTCAGCCGAAATCAAGAAACGATCCATATCTCAGGACTTTGAGTATGGTGTGTATGATTGTGCCAATGACAGGATGGTTTATGCTGAAAATGTCAACCTGAGTGCTGAAAAAAGGGTAGATGTAATACCTGTCTTGGAGAATGAAGAGTACTATTTTGGAGTTTATTTTCCTGAAAAATCAAAGAGTCTACTAGCCGGATTTGACCTTTGGAAGTTCACCACACTAATTACTCTGGTAGTGATCGTCTTCTTTGGATATGCTCTGTTTGTGATACTGAGGCAAAAGCGTTTAAGTGAAGTGCAAAAAGACTTCATTAACAATGTAAGTCATGAGCTTAAAACCCCACTTGCCACACTTTCACTGGCCTCATCCACACTAAAGGAAAGATCTTCTGAACAAGACAACAAATACCTTCAAATTATTGAAGCAGAAGTCAGCCGCCTTCAAAAAAATGTTGAAGATATACTTCATTCATCGCTTTTAGATTCGAAGGTTAAGATAGCATTGGAACCCATGCGGGTTAAGGAATACTTGACAGAAATGACAAGTCAATTCCAAAATGAGTACGCTGCATATATGATAAATTGGAAGTTTGAAGGAGAGGCTCCTCAAGCAATAAATTCGAATAAAAAACTGCTTGGTAACATGTTGAGAAATCTTGTTGACAATGCTGTCAAATACGGTGGTAAGAATATCACAATCGAGATTGAGCAAGATGCTAACAAGACCTATCTATCTATTACTGATGATGGTCAGGGAATTTCAGAAAAGCATCAAAAGAAGGTTTTCGAAAAGTTTTATCGAGTTCCTGAGATACAAAATCAGCACAATCAAAAAGGGTTTGGATTGGGACTACAAATTGTAGCCTCTGCTGTGAAAAAACTTGGAGGAAAAGTTGAACTTGAATCAGCTGTTGGTGTTGGAAGTACCTTTAAAATCACACTCCCCAATGGCTAAGATTCTACTAGCAGAAGACGATCAGAATCTTGGATTCATGGTACAGGACAACCTGGAATCACTAGGTCACGATGTAATTTGGTGCCAGGATGGAGTTCAAGCATTCGAAGCATTTCAGCGTTCTGATTTCGAAATCTGTGTGCTGGATGTGATGATGCCAAAAATGGATGGCTTTCAACTCGCCGGACAAATTCGGAAAGAAAGTGAGCTTGTTCCAATCATTTTCCTCACTGCCAAGTCGCAAGAAGAAGATCGACTATCTGGATTTGAAATTGGAGGTGATGATTATGTGACAAAGCCATTCTCCATAAAAGAACTGAGCTACCGTATAGATGTATTCTTACGCAGGAATGCTGGAAACAAGCAAATAGTACTTCATCAGCCAATAGAATTTGGCAACTCGTACTTCGATCCTAAAAACCTTCTCTACTCATATAATGAAGAACAGCAATCACTCACCCAAATGGAGGCTAACCTGATGAGTTTATTGATTAGTAATAAAAATGAACTTATCAAACGAGAGACGATCCTGGAGACTATTTGGGGCGAAAATGATTACTTCAAAGGAAGGAGTTTAGATGTGTTTGTTACACGCCTAAGGAAGTATCTAAAGAAAGATGAAAGCCTTGAAATCCGTAATCATCATGGAGTTGGATTTAGCCTGATGATCTCTCCAAACTCCAAGGAGTAAAATCCAAACATCCACTTAATATCGTAGGTTGTACTGAGACATTCCGAGGAGTCGGAAGGTCATATCTATTAACCATCAACCAAATTACTACAGACTTACATGAGTCAATCTAAACTACTAAAACAGCGCGCCACAGAAGTCGAATGGGAGGAAGAGCTAAAGAAAACTACTGTCAAATACCACATTGCAGGGTCGTGGGTAGCTGTAATTTTTAACCTGATCTTTGGAGCCACTGATTACATAAATGTTAATCATCATTTTGAGGTGTTTTTCATTTTCCGGTTAGCCGTGTCATCACTTACCGCTATCATACTGGTATTTCGAAAACCGCTCAATATTTCTGCTGACTTTCTGATTTTTGTTCCTTTTCTTTTGATCTCCATCCAGAATGCATTTATGTGGAGTTTGATGGATGCAGATCTCTTACAAAAACACACCTTGGCATATATCGCACTCTTCATCGGTGCTGGCATGCTGGTCCTTTGGCGAATTTACTGGTCCATCATAGTCGTTGTGATTTCAATCGCTTCCAACTTCTATTTCCTTATTAGAAACAGTACACTGGGTGTGGAAGAGATATTAGCAAGTGGAGGCCTGCTTACAGGAACCGTAATGATATTCTCAATTATACTGATTCAAACACGCTATAACCTGACAAAACGCGAGATCATTTCACGACTCTCGTTGAAAGAATCAAATAAGATTCTTAACCAACAAAAGAAAATCATTGAATCAAAGAATAAAGACATAACCTCAAGCATCAGGTATGCCAAAAAAATCCAAGAAGCCATTCTTCCATCAGACAAGAGTATTAAGAAGTATTTGCCAAATTCATTTGTCTTTTATCGTCCGAGAGATATCGTTAGTGGAGATTTCTATTGGTTCAAGCACGAGGATGATGTTTCCTACATTGCTGCTGTAGACTGTACAGGTCATGGCGTACCAGGGGCATTTATGAGTATGATTGGAAATACCATCTTAAATAAGATTGCTCCAGAAAAGACCCAACCAGCCGAAATTTTAAATTCCATGCGGAAAGAAGTCATCGACACAATGGAGCAAGGGCAAGAAAGTGCTCAACGAGATGGAATGGATATTGCATTGTGTACCATAAATCACAGAACAAACATGCTGGAATATGCAGGAGCATTCAATCCATTGTGCCTTTTTAGGGATAATGAGCTTATTGAGATTAAGGCAGATCGTATGCCAATCGGATCATATTTTGGTAAAATAGATAAGAAGTATACGAACCATTCAATAGAATTAAAGGCTGGCGATACCTTTTTCATTTATAGTGATGGTTTTCAGGATCAGATTGGCGGGCCAAATGATCGGAAGTATTCCTCAAAGCAGTTTAAGTCATTTCTGCAAAGTATCGCCCAAGAAGATTCAAACGAACAATTACAACGTCTCAAGGACGAAATCGAAAAGTGGCAGGGAAAAGATGTACAGCTAGATGATATGTTAATTATTGGAGTAAAAGTTTAAAATATGAAAGCGTTATTTATCACCGAGTCAACCAAAACAACACCTCATGCTTCTGTCAATTATAGATCCGGAAAGATTGAGCTGAGTGGTCGTTCCAGTCCGGAAAATACAATGGAATTTTATGATCCATTCATCAAAGCCATCGTATTGATGTCTCGATTAAAAAGACCAAAAATTGAAGCCAACTTCAAGATGGTATATTTCAATACAAGTTCAGCTCGATGCATATACCTTGTTGTCAAGGTTCTGAAAAAACTACAAGATTGTGGCAAACAAATATCGATCAACTGGTATGCAGATGAAGACGATGAAGATATGATAGAAACCGGAATGGACTTCCAGGATATCATCGGGATTAAGTTCAACTTCCGTTCTACAGAGATTGCAGATTAAGTGAAAAAGCCGACCATTTCTGATCGGCTTCATTATCAATTTAGCTTACCTAGTTAATGATTATTTTTTTTGTAACTCGTTTTTTACCCTGTCCAATCTCCATTAGGTAAATTCCATCCTTTTGGCCGGATAAGTCAATCATTTCCGAATATGTCCCACCAAATCGTTCAAAATATCTACTGAACACTTCCTTTCCTTCTAGATTGGAAACCTTAATACTTAACTCACCTTCCTGAGGCAACCGAAACCTAACCTTGAATCGACCATTCGAAGATGGATTGGGAAAGAAAACCAGATCTTCCAAATCAAGAACATTGCTCTCGTCAACTTTTCCCTTTTTACCAAATTCATTATCCACATCTGTGATTTTGACTCTTTTGATTACAAACGAACGGACATGCCTTCTTTGACCTTCATCGTCATCCATTCTATCAAAAAGCATTTCCATTTCAATACCCAACTCATTCAATTTTTCACGATATTCTTCAATATCCATTCCATCAAGGCTGAGATCAAAAAAGCTATTTACGGAATCCCCATCGAAATGCTTGAAGAAAAATTGATTATCATCTTCATCACCGCCTTTATGAAAAAACTTAAAGGCTGATCCATGATGATTTCTAAGCTGATCTAAATGCAGAAAGACATCCTTATCCTCTTCGTCATCAAACCAAAAATCAAACTCCTGTTCTTCCCCGGCAAATTCTTGGTATTGAGGATCGGCTCGCATTTCTTCTGTGCTGTTGTACTCCCCTTTGAAGGTCTTCTTTTCCCCATTTATTTCCTTTGTAATTTCAATTACAATTTTACTCTCCTCCTCCTCGGATTGAGCACTGGTCGCTGCGCTTAGAAACATTAAGGCAGCCGTTGTTAATAATTTCACTTTTGTTTTCATATCCTTTTTTGAGTTTTTAGTCACTTTAAATACCCATTCGAAAGTACGAAGCAGTGTCATATCGTACTGTTAATCAGCCGTTAATCCTTGTTAAAAAAGGTTAAACAAGAACTACAGACACATCTTCATCGTATTTTTGGGATATGCAGCGGAAGACATTAAGGTGGATAATTGGACTCATGGGACTTGCCATGATGGGGCTCATTGCATTCCAACTTTACTGGATCGATTCCTTAATTACAGCCAACGACGAACGCTTCAGAAAAGATGTCCTTGATGCCCTCAATACGGTATCGAGCAAACTTGAAAAACAGGAAACCTATCTAGCGCTACAAAAGCTTAATTACCTAAATGCACGTGTCCATGAAGATGACGAAAAGTCGCGTATCCAAGAGTTAAAAGAATCTATCCAAGATCATAATGGGAACGTGAAAATCGTACAGCGAGGCAATCAGCAGGTATTCTATTTTGCTGATACTGTTAATGAAGGTGGGTTTGAATTTGTTGTCAACTTCTCAAGTGTTGCCGAAAATTTCTTCTTTGATGAAATGCCACCACCTCCTGGTAAATCGATGGAGCAAATGCTTGAAGAAAGAGATGTAAAAATCCAACAACTCGAAAACAGACTCGCAAAAGTTTCAAGGAAATATGAACTCACATTTGATGTAGTAAGGGATTTAATGGGCCCGAACAGATCCGTAACATCAAGATTCAATCCTGAGCAGCTTGATTCTCTTCTAAAAAATGAACTTCAAAGAAAGGGAATCGACATTGATTTTGAATATGGTGTCATTCAGCCGCATCAGCAAAGATTCCTACTTCTGACAAGTAAAGAAAATCAGGAAGAATTAGAAAAAAGTGAGCTCAGAGCTACACTCTTTCCAAATGATATTTATGGAAATGATACGATGATTGCCATCGACTTTCCAGGAAAGCAAGGTTATCTGATCAGTAAAGTATGGTCTGCTATGGCAAGTTCAGGATTTCTTGTACTAGTAATTCTATTTTGCTTTGGTTACAGCATACGTACAATCGTGCGTCAAAAAAAATTATCAGAGATGAAGAATGATTTCATCAATAATATGACGCATGAATTAAAGACACCAATTTCTACAGTCTCCCTGGCAGTAGAGGCGTTGAATGATAAGGACATTGAGCAGAGTGCCCTGCGTACTAAATATATCAAGGTAATTGGAGAAGAAAATAAGCGCTTGGGAAATCAGGTTGAAAAAGTGCTGCAAATCGCCGCAATTGATCGACAGGATTATAACTTGAAACAGGAGATCCTTCGAATGAGTGATATGGTTAAAAGCGCCGCTGATCATATTGCCATTCAAGTTGAGCAGAGAGGGGGAAGACTAAACATGATTCAAAAAGCAGAAAAAGATCTTGTACATGGAGATGAGATGCACTTAACAAACATCATCTTGAATCTCCTTGACAATGCCAACAAATATTCACCAGAAGCGCCAAACATTACGCTTAGGACAGCCTCGGATGAAGAAGACTTCATGATATCTATTCATGATAAGGGAATAGGTATGTCTCGAGAGCAACAGAAACACATATTTGAAAAATTTTACCGAGTCCCAACAGGCGATCTTCACAATGTCAAAGGATTTGGGCTGGGTCTGGCTTATGTCCAAAGGATAGTGGAAGCTCATGGTGGTAGCATTCATGTGGATAGCGAGCCTGGAAAAGGAAGCAAATTTTCAATTACATTACCTCTAGCCAATGAAGCCTAAATTATTAATTGTTGAAGATGACCCAAACCTCGGGGAAATTTTAAGTGAATACCTGAGCTTAAAGGGCTATGAAACCACACTCAAGAGAGATGGTGAGGAGGGAGGTATTGCCTTTAAGAATGATAGCTATGACTTGTGCATCCTAGACTTGATGATGCCGAAGAAGGATGGATTTACACTCGCCAAAGAAATTAGGACAATCGATGAGGAAACGCCAATCATTTTTCTTACGGCCAAGTCCATGAAGCAGGACATTATTAAAGGTTTCACCATCGGTGCCGATGACTACATGACCAAGCCATTTAGCATGGAAGAACTGCTATTAAGAATTCAAGCGATACTGAAAAGGTCTACTAAAAATGAAGATGAAGAACCCTTCCCTAATCCTTTTAAAATCGCTGATCTCACCTATTATTATCAGGAAAACAGACTCATTACTCCAAGTAGAGAAATTAACCTTACCACAAAGGAAAATGAACTACTAAAAATCTTTTTTGAGAATGTAAATAGAACCGTTGAGAGAAGCATTGCGCTTAAGAAGATTTGGAAGGATGATAGCTACTTTAATGCCCGAAGTATGGATGTTTATATTGCGAAGATTAGGAAATACTTACAAGATGAACCCAGTCTTAAGATATTAACAATTCACGGTGAAGGATTCAAATTAGTCGAGGTTACTTAACTAAAATGTGGTTTGGATTTTGTATCTTTAGTAAAGAGCGATTCTAAGAACCTATCTAATTTTTTTATATGATACTTGTACCATCAATATCAGTTATTGAAGGCAGAACTATTCGCCTCACTCAGGGAGACTATTCAAGAGAAAAGGTATATGACAATACACCAATTGATGTTGCAAAGCAATTTGAAGACCATGGTATTTCCCGGATTCATTTGATTGATCTGGACGGAGCCAGAAAAGGCACATCAGTCAATTATGATATCTTACATATGATATCAGCTTACACAGATCTCAAAATCAATTTTACTGGTGGTTTGCATACAGATGGAGATGTATTGAAAGCATTTGAATATGGTGCAGAAAGCATTACAGCTGCCTCAATAGCTGTTTCGAATCAAGAACAGTTTGCCAACTGGCTGATGTCTTACGGAAGAGAAAAGGTGGCTTTGGCGGCAGATAGTCTTAAAGGGAAAATCAGAATTCGTGGCTGGCAAAAGGCTACCTCAAAAGATCTATTTGATCATATCACCTACTTCTATGATCGGGGCCTTAAATACTTAAAAACAACAGATATTTCTAAGGATGGTGCAATGGAAGGACCTTCTTTTGAATTATATAAAAAACTTTTGAAGGAATTTCCTGACTTATCAATATTTGCCAGTGGCGGAGTTCGCGGCATGGACGACATAAAGAAGCTCCATGATTTAGGTCTCTACGGCGTGATTTTTGGAAAAGCGTTTTATGAAGGAACTATTTCGCTAAAGGACATTGACAGCTACCAGTCGATAGCTTCTTAAGGAGATTCCTCTCCATCATACTTGAACTTGTAAAGAAAGTAAAAAATAAAGTTGTACTTACTGACAGATTCTTCCTCTTTTACTGAATCCACCTTATCAATTGGGCTATATATCGTTTGACTACTTCGTGAAGTTGCACTTTCAGGCTCCTCTTCAATGTCTTGATCCTGATCTATTTGCTGAGCTCCTGTTTCACCATCAGGTCGAATCATTGTCTGATCAGACTTGCGTCTACCTTCCTGCTCTTGCTCCTGACTGTTCGCTTTATTCTTATTATCTGTGGTATTCGCATACCCAATATTTACAAAAATGAGCAATGCTAGAGTAGATAATATGTATTGGTGATTTTTCAAGATCCGCATCTTAATCCACAAATTAACGAAATTATAGACGGAAGGTTTAGTTTTTTTCAAAACTTAACACTTGAATTGTACTATTTCTAGAAACAATGTTGCCCTATATGAAAAATGCCTACCAAAGCGGTAAGCATTTTAATATTGTTTATACTGGAATTAAAGAGTCCGTTTAACTTCTTTCACTTCAAAGCCTTCGATTATATCGCCTTCTTTAATGTCATTGAAGTTCTTAATACTTAATCCACACTCATATCCGTTCTTAACTTCCGCAACATCTTCCTTGAATCGCTTCAATTGATTGATTTCTCCAGTATATACTACAATGCCATCACGCACCAATCGTACTTGGTTGGATCGTTTCACGAGTCCATCTGTTACATAGCATCCGGCTACCGTACCAACCTTGGAAATCTTAAATACATCTCTCACCTCAATATTTCCAGTGATTACTTCTTCACTAGTCGGTTCAAGCATACCTTCCATAGCATCTTTCACATCATTAATTGCATCGTAAATAATCGAGTACAATCTAATTTCAATTTCCTCGGTCTCAGCGAGCTTCCATGCTCCGCCTGAAGGTCTTACCTGGAATCCAACAATTACCGCATCTGAAGCTGAAGCTAACAATACGTCTGACTCAGAGATTTGACCTACAGCCTTGTGGAGAATATTTACTTGAACTTCCTCTGTAGATAGCTTGAGCAAGGAATCTGCAAGTGCCTCAATAGAACCATCCACATCACCCTTGACAATAACATTAAGCTCTTTAAAGCTTCCGATCGCAAGCCTTCTACCAATCTCATCTAGCGTGATATGCTTTTTGGTTCGTATAGACTGCTCTCTTAGAATTTGTTCTCGCTTATTGGCAACTTCTCGGGCTTCTCTGTCACTTTCCATGACGTTAAACTTGTCGCCTGCTTGTGGAGCACCATCCAGTCCAAGCATTAGTACCGGTGTTGACGGTCCAGCTTTTTCTAGTTTATGCCCTCTGTGGTCAAACATGGCCTTCACTTTACCAAAATACGGTCCTGCAAGTAGTACATCTCCAACTTTCAAAGTGCCAGCTTGAACCATTATAGTAGATACATATCCACGGCCTTTATCAAGTGATGCCTCAACTACTGACCCTGTAGCTGCCTTATTAGGGTTTGCTTTAAGTTCAAGTAACTCAGCTTCAAGTAGAACTTTGTCCAGCAGTTCATCAATACCTTCGCCTGTCTTGGCAGATACATGCTGACATTGGTATTTTCCACCCCAGTCTTCTACAAGAATGTTTATTTGAGAAAGATCCTCCTTGATTTTATCTGGATTAGCGTTTGGCTTATCTACTTTATTAATCGCGATTACAATCGGCACTCCAGCTACTTGTGCGTGATTAATGGCTTCTTTTGTTTGTGGCATAACAGAGTCGTCAGCCGCTACTACGATAATTGCTACGTCTGTGATCTTGGCTCCCCTAGCTCTCATAGCTGTAAATGCTTCGTGACCAGGTGTATCTAGAAATGCTACTCTCTTGCCACTTTCAGTCATCACATCATATGCACCGATGTGCTGCGTGATTCCCCCTGCTTCTCCTTCAGTTACTTTCGAATCACGAATGTAATCCAGTAATGATGTTTTACCATGATCTACGTGCCCCATTATTGTCACAATCGGAGCACGGTCAACTAGCTTGCTTTCGTCATCTTCTACCTCAACAATATCTGTTTCTTCTTTGGCTTCTGTGAAGTCAACCTCATAGCCAAATTCGTCAGCAATTACTGTAATTGTTTCAGCGTCAAGTCTTTGATTGATCGAAACGAACATTCCCAAAGACATACATGCTGAGATCACATCATTAGCTGTGACGTCCATCAGGGACGCCAGGTCATTAGCAGATATATATTCGGTTACATGTAGTGTTTTTGATTCTTCCTCGGCCTGAAGCTGTCTTTCTTCTTCAGCTTCCGCCTTAGCAGACCGTTTATCTTTTCTATACTTAGACCTTTGAGATCCCCCTTTACCACTTCCACCGCTAAGCTTGGCAAGTGTGGCCTTAATCTTATCTTGTATTTCCTTATCAGAAAGTTCTTCTGTTTTTCTTCCAGAGGTACTCCTTCCTCGATCGTTTCGGTTTCCACCGCCACCACCACCTCGCTGCGGTGGACCTCCAGCAGACTGAATTCGTTTCCTTGGACGTTTCTTCCTATCCTGATTAGAATCAGAAGACGCCACCGGCTTTGGTTTGTCCTTAGGCAGCTCAATTTTATCAAGTACTTTGAGACCTCTTAGGGAATCCGCTTTTGCCTTGATAACTTCCTTTTCAGGCTTTTCTTCTTTGGCTGCTGGTTTTTCTTCTTCAACTTTCGCTGGTTCCTCCTTTTTTACTTCAGGAACGGCTTCTTTTGTTTCTTCTTTAGGGGTTTCCTTCGCTTTCGGCTCCTCTACTTTCTCCTCTACCTTTTCTTCAACAGGTTCCTCCGCTTTTACAGGTTCCTCTTTTTTCTTCTTATCAAGGTCAATCCTACCAACTACTTTTGGGCCGTCTAATTTCGTTTTTGCAGAAATCTTCTCAGGCTCAGTCTCAGGATTAACATTATCCTTTATCAGAATTCTCTCATCCTCTTTCTTTTCTTCAGCAGAAACCTTCTCTGCATTTATGACAAGGTTATCTGTTTTCCCTCCAATGGTCAATTCAGATGCCTCTTCTTTATCATGAGCCGAATCAGCAAACTCACGTGCAAGCATATCATACTGCTCCTGGGGAATCTTAGAGTTCGGGTTTGAGTCCACCTCGTGCCCTTTCTCTTTCAAGAAATCCAGGATAGTATTCTTACCTACGTTTAGCTTTCTAGCTACTTGACTTAATCTGTATTCTGCCATATAAACCTTTCAAAAATAAATCTATTCGAATTCCTGGCTGAGAACTCGAATTAACTCATGTACTGTTTCTTCTTCTAAATCCGTTCTTCTTACCAAATCATCTGTGCTGAGCTTAAGCACACTCTTGGCTGTATCTAATCCAACTCGCTTAAGTTCATCAATAACCCAATCTTCCAGCTCATCAGTAAATTCTTCTAGATCTACATCTTCCTCCGATGCTTCATCCAGTTCTCTGAAAACATCGATTTCCATACCCACTAATTTACTTGCCAATTTGATATTTTGACCACCTTTTCCAATAGCCAAAGATACTTGATCCGGCTTTAGATACACGGATACACGATCTTTCTCTTCACTAATTTTCATGCTAGTGATCTTAGCAGGGCTTAGGGCTCTAGCCAAATAGAGCTCAAGGTTATCTGTGAAATTGATTACATCTATATTCTCGTTCTGAAGCTCTCTAACGATTGAATGGATTCTCGAACCCTTCATTCCAACGCATGCCCCAACAGGGTCTATGCGATCATCATAAGATTCTACGGCAACTTTTGCGCGCTCACCAGGCTCCCTAACTACATTTTTAATCGTAATCAAACCATCGTATACTTCGGGAACCTCGGCTTCAAATAATCTCTCAAGAAATACAGGTGATGTTCTGGAAAGAATGATCTTAGGATTACCATTTACCATTTCAGCTCTATGAACTATTGCTCTTACCCCATCCCCTTTTCTGTAACGATCTTTTGGGATCTGCTCACTTTTAGGAATTGTAAGCTCGTTACCCTCTCCATCAGTTAGCAAAACTTCACGCCCAAGAACCTGATATACTTCCCCTTGGATGATTTCTCCTACCAAATCTTTGTATTTCTGGAAAAGAATATCTTTTTCTAAATCTTTTATTTTCTGAATGAGAGTTTGACGAGCAGTCATCACAGCGCGTCTTCCAAAATCTTCCAGTTTGATCTCTTCTGCTACTTCTTCTCCAATCTCAAAATCAGGTTCAATCTTTCTGGCGTCAGAAAAACTGATTTTATCGTGATCCCAAATATCTTCTGAATTGTCATCCACAATTTCTCTAAACCTCCAGATTTCAAGATCTCCATTGTCCGCATTGATTACAATATCGAAGTTGTCATCGGTTTCGTATTTCTTACGAATCATCGTTCTGAATACATCTTCCAGAATTCTGATCATTGTTGGGCGGTCAATGTTTTTGCCTCTGGCAAAGTCCGCAAACGAATCAATTAATACTGACGCTTCCATCTTACTTGAATGATACTTTTACTTTTGATTGCTTTATTTCTTCAAATTTTAACGATTTAGTTGCTCCTTTTTGAGTCAATGTAATCGCATCTTTATCTACTTCCGATAACTTCCCTTCAACTCTTTCTCCGTTGTTAGTTTCTACCTCCAATTCTCGTCCAACATTTTTCAAATATTGTCTATGAAGTATTATTGGAAAATCTAACCCTGGAGAAGAAACTTCTAAGGTATACTTACCAGCAAAAAAATCTTCTTCTTCTATTTCGTTTCCTACTTGTCTACTTATTTGACTGCACTGATCAATTGAGATCCCATCATCACCATCGATAAAAACCAAAACTTTTTGATTTCCTGAACCTCCCTTGACCTTCACGTCAACAAGAAACAAGTCATCAAAATCCATTATCGCCTTCTCAGCTAAATCTCGAATTTTTTTCTCTTCTTCCACAATTCCATGAATAAAAAGAGGGGACTGCTGTCCCCTCTTTTCGGTATTCTAAGTGTAACTCCATGCAAAGGTAGAAAACATATGCGTGAAATCCTCTTTTTTGAGTAGAAAAACCAAATTTTCGACTTCTAAAAAAAATTCAAAAAAGAAAATGAGCCTTTCATCTAAAGTTCGTTCCATAACAGTCTGATTTTTTGGAAATTACTCCCACTTAGTCTAATTTTTACGACCAGTTATTTAAGTAGTCTCACCGCCCTATTTTTTTAACCATAAAAAACCAAAAAAGATCTATAAATCTAGATCAGCCTTAGCTTGTCAAACCATCCCCACTATGAAATATTTTAAGAGCGCATTTGCCTCTGCACTTGTCTTAATTTGTGTTTACGCACAAGGTCAAGACAATTCAGTTGGTATTAACACTAATAGTCCAAATTCCAACGCAGTTTTGGAACTTGTATCGCCTAACTCTGATCAAGGATTTCTTGTTCCAAGGTTGACCACATCTCAGCGTACTTCTATGGCAATTTCACTTGGCAACTCAGATGATGGATTAATGGTATTTGATACCGACCTTAAATTATTCTACTACTGGAATAATAATAACTGGAATGCTGGTTTAGGGGTGTTAAATGTACTTGCTGCAGGTGGGGATCTGACAGGCAATTACCCAAACCCAACAATAAAGCTAGGTGCCATTGTAGAAAATCGTATTGGGGATTTAGCGGTTTCTACAGCCAAACTTCAAAACAGTAGCGTAACTACAGGGAAGTTAGATAATGGCGCTGTAACAACCGATAAAATTGCTGAGCAGGCTGTTACTACTAGTAAAATTGCTGATTTGGCGGTTACCGGTGACAAGTTGGAAAATGTCGGAACAATTACCGCGGGAACATATGGCACAGATGCGTTTAATGTTCTACAGCTGGCAGTTGATCAAAAAGGTCGGATCACAGGAATCTCTGAAGTTGTTATCCAAATCGGGTCTTCTAATATTATTAATGGGTCTATACAGAATGTTGATATCGCAAATGGAACAATAACCATCTCCAAAATAAACCCAGAAGGTAATTCCAATTCAGTACTTACGATTAATAGTTCTGGCAACTTAGTATGGACCGATCGGACGGAGTTCGCTTCATCTGCCTTGGCTCCCAACAACATCTATGTTGGAGATGGCGCAGGTGTTGCAGAAGGCCTGCCGGTCAGTGGTGATGTGACTGTAGTTAATAATGGAACATCAGCTAATGTTCAAATAAAGAATGGAGTTGTTACTACAAATGAAATTGAGAACGGGGGAGTAGAAAACGTAGATTTAGCAAATAATGCGGTGACCTCAAATAAAATAGCGAATGGAGAGGTTCGAACAGTAGACTTGGATGATGACGCAGTTACAAATGCAAAATTAGCTGACAATGCTGTGAGGTCAGAAAATATCGCTGATGGGCAAGTTCAAAATGCTGATCTAGATAAAGCTAATATCCCACTGAGTGGATTTGGAGCTGCAGCAAACGATGTTAACCTTGGCAATAATCGGATTATCAATCTAAGTGATCCCTTAAACCCTAATGATGCTTCGAATAAGAATTATGTCGATACAGAAATCAACGCCATCAACACCGAGTCCGATGCGGATTCCATTGCCATCTGGAATAAGGTGCAGGCAGATTCAACCTACCTGGATGATCGCATCGCAACCAACATCTCGGATATCGCTACACTTGATGCAGAAGTAGATGCCGATAGTTTAGCACTCTATACCAAGTTGCAAGCAGATTCAACTTACTTAGATGATCGCATCGCAACCAACATCACAGACATTGCGGCCATCAACACCGAGTCCGATGCGGATTCCATTGCCATCTGGAATAAGGTGCAGGCAGATAGTACGTATCTCGATGATCGCATCGCAACCAACATCTCGGATATCGCTACACTTGATGCAGAAGTAGATGCCGATAGTTTAGCGCTCTATACCAAGTTGCAAGCAGATTCAACTTACTTAGATGATCGCATCGCAACCAACATCACAGACATTGCGGCCATCAACACCGAGTCCGATGCAGATTCCATTGCCATCTGGAATAAGGTGCAGGCAGACAGTACGTATCTCGATGATCGTATCGCAACCAACATCTCGGATATCGCTACACTTGATGCAGAAGTAGATGCCGATAGTTTAGCGCTCTATACCAAGTTGCAAGCAGATTCAACTTACTTAGATGATCGCATCGCAACCAACATCACAGACATTGCAGCCATCAACACCGAGTCCGATGCGGATTCCATTGCCATCTGGAATAAGGTGCAGGCAGATAGTACGTATCTCGATGATCGCATCGCAACCAACATCTCGGATATCGCTACACTTGATGCAGAAGTAGATGCCGATAGTTTAGCACTCTATACCAAGTTGCAAGCAGATTCAACTTACTTAGATGATCGCATCGCAACCAATATCACAGACATTGCAGCCATCAACACCGAGTCCGATGCAGATTCCATTGCCATCTGGAATAAGGTGCAGGCAGATTCAACCTACCTGGATGATCGCATCGCAACCAACATCTCGGATATCGCTACACTTGATGCAGAAGTAGATGCCGATAGTTTAGCGCTCTATACCAAGTTGCAGGCGGATTCAACGTATCTCGACGATCGCATCGCAACCAACATCACAGACATTGCAGCCATCAACACCGAGTCCGATGCAGATTCCATTGCCATCTGGAATAAGGTGCAGGCAGACAGTACGTATCTCGATGATCGCATCGCAACCAACATCTCGGATATCGCTACACTTGATGCAGAAGTAGATGCCGATAGTTTAGCACTCTATACCAAGTTGCAAGCAGATTCAACTTACTTAGATGATCGCATCGCAACCAACATCACAGACATTGCGGCCATCAACACCGAGTCCGATGCGGATTCCATTGCCATCTGGAATAAGGTGCAGGCAGATAGTACGTATCTCGATGATCGCATCGCAACCAACATCTCGGATATCGCTACACTTGATGCAGAAGTAGATGCCGATAGTTTAGCGCTCTATACCAAGTTGCAAGCAGATTCAACTTACTTAGATGATCGCATCGCAACCAACATCACAGACATTGCGGCCATCAACACCGAGTCCGATGCAGATTCCATTGCCATCTGGAATAAGGTGCAGGCAGACAGTACGTATCTCGATGATCGTATCGCAACCAACATCTCGGATATCGCTACACTTGATGCAGAAGTAGATGCCGATAGTTTAGCGCTCTATACCAAGTTGCAAGCAGATTCAACTTACTTAGATGATCGCATCGCAACCAACATCACAGACATTGCAGCCATCAACACCGAGTCCGATGCGGATTCCATTGCCATCTGGAATAAGGTGCAGGCAGATAGTACGTATCTCGATGATCGCATCGCAACCAACATCTCGGATATCGCTACACTTGATGCAGAAGTAGATGCCGATAGTTTAGCACTCTATACCAAGTTGCAAGCAGATTCAACTTACTTAGATGATCGCATCGCAACCAATATCACAGACATTGCAGCCATCAACACCGAGTCCGATGCGGATTCCATTGCCATCTGGAATAAGGTGCAGGCAGACAGTACGTATCTCGATGATCGCATCGCAACCAACATCTCGGATATCGCTACACTTGATGCAGAAGTAGATGCCGATAGTTTAGCACTCTATACCAAGTTGCAAGCAGATTCAACTTACTTAGATGATCGCATCGCAACCAACATCACAGACATTGCGGCCATCAACACCGAGTCCGATGCGGATTCCATTGCCATCTGGAATAAGGTGCAGGCAGATAGTACGTATCTCGATGATCGCATCGCAACCAACATCTCGGATATCGCTACACTTGATGCAGAAGTAGATGCCGATAGTTTAGCGCTCTATACCAAGTTGCAAGCAGATTCAACTTACTTAGATGATCGCATCGCAACCAACATCACAGACATTGCGGCCATCAACACCGAGTCCGATGCGGATTCCATTGCCATCTGGAATAAGGTGCAGGCAGATAGTACGTATCTCGATGATCGCATCGCAACCAACATCTCGGATATCGCTACACTTGATGCAGAAGTAGATGCCGATAGTTTAGCGCTCTATACCAAGTTGCAAGCAGATTCAACTTACTTAGATGATCGCATCGCAACCAACATCACAGACATTGCGGCCATCAACACCGAGTCCGATGCAGATTCCATTGCCATCTGGAATAAGGTGCAGGCAGACAGTACGTATCTCGATGATCGTATCGCAACCAACATCTCGGATATCGCTACACTTGATGCAGAAGTAGATGCCGATAGTTTAGCGCTCTATACCAAGTTGCAAGCAGATTCAACTTACTTAGATGATCGCATCGCAACCAACATCACAGACATTGCGGCCATCAACACCGAGTCCGATGCGGATTCCATTGCCATCTGGAATAAGGTGCAGGCAGATTCAACCTACCTGGATGATCGTATCGCAACCAACATCTCGGATATCGCTACACTTGATGCAGAAGTAGATGCCGATAGTTTAGCACTCTATACCAAGTTGCAAGCAGATTCAACGTATCTCGACGATCGCATCGCAACCAACATCACAGACATTGCAGCCATCAACACCGAGTCCGATGCGGATTCCATTGCCATCTGGAATAAGGTGCAGGCAGATTCAACCTACCTGGATGATCGTATCGCAACCAACATCTCGGATATCGCTACACTTGATGCAGAAGTAGATGCCGATAGTTTAGCGCTCTATACCAAGTTGCAAGCAGATTCAACTTACTTAGATGATCGCATCGCAACCAACATCACAGACATTGCAGCCATCAACACCGAGTCCGATGCGGATTCCATTGCCATCTGGAATAAGGTGCAGGCAGATTCAACCTACCTGGATGATCGTATCGCAACCAACATCTCGGATATCGCTACACTTGATGCAGAAGTAGATGCCGATAGTTTAGCGCTCTATACCAAGTTGCAAGCAGATTCAACTTACTTAGATGATCGCATCGCAACCAACATCACAGACATTGCGGCCATCAACACCGAGTCCGATGCGGATTCCATTGCCATCTGGAATAAGGTGCAGGCAGATTCAACCTACCTGGATGATCGTATCGCAACCAACATCTCGGATATCGCTACACTTGATGCAGAAGTAGATGCCGATAGTTTAGCGCTCTATACCAAGTTGCAAGCAGATTCAACTTACTTAGACGATCGCATCGCAACCAATATCACTGACATTGCAGCCATCAACACCGAGTCCGATGCGGATTCCATTGCCATCTGGAATAAGGTGCAGGCAGATTCAACCTACCTGGATGATCGTATCGCAACCAACATCTCGGATATCGCTACACTTGATGCAGAAGTAGATGCCGATAGTTTAGCGCTCTATACCAAGTTGCAAGCAGATTCAACTTACTTAGATGATCGCATCGCAACCAACATCACAGACATTGCAGCCATCAACACCGAGTCCGATGCGGATTCCATTGCCATCTGGAATAAGGTGCAGGCAGATTCAACCTACCTGGATGATCGTATCGCAACCAACATCTCGGATATCGCTACACTTGATGCAGAAGTAGATGCCGATAGTTTAGCGCTCTATACCAAGTTGCAAGCAGATTCAACTTACTTAGATGATCGCATCGCAACCAACATCACAGACATTGCGGCCATCAACACCGAGTCCGATGCGGATTCCATTGCCATCTGGAATAAGGTGCAGGCAGATTCAACCTACCTGGATGATCGTATCGCAACCAACATCTCGGATATCGCTACACTTGATGCAGAAGTAGATGCCGATAGTTTAGCGCTCTATACCAAGTTGCAAGCAGATTCAACTTACTTAGACGATCGCATCGCAACCAATATCACTGACATTGCAGCCATCAACACCGAGTCCGATGCGGATTCCATTGCCATCTGGAATAAGGTGCAGGCAGATTCAACCTACCTGGATGATCGTATCGCAACCAACATCTCGGATATCGCTACACTTGATGCAGAAGTAGATGCCGATAGTTTAGCACTCTATACCAAGTTGCAAGCAGATTCAACTTACTTAGATGATCGCATCGCAACCAATATCACAGACATTGCAGCCATCAACACCGAGTCCGATGCAGATTCCATTGCCATCTGGAATAAGGTGCAGGCAGATTCAACCTACCTGGATGATCGCATCGCAACCAACATCTCGGATATCGCTACACTTGATGCAGAAGTAGATGCCGATAGTTTAGCGCTCTATACCAAGTTGCAGGCGGATTCAACGTATCTCGACGATCGCATCGCAACCAACATCACAGACATTGCAGCCATCAACACCGAGTCCGATGCAGATTCCATTGCCATCTGGAATAAGGTGCAGGCAGACAGTACGTATCTCGATGATCGCATCGCAACCAACATCTCGGATATCGCTACACTTGATGCAGAAGTAGATGCCGATAGTTTAGCACTCTATACCAAGTTGCAAGCAGATTCAACTTACTTAGATGATCGCATCGCAACCAACATCACAGACATTGCGGCCATCAACACCGAGTCCGATGCGGATTCCATTGCCATCTGGAATAAGGTGCAGGCAGATAGTACGTATCTCGATGATCGCATCGCAACCAACATCTCGGATATCGCTACACTTGATGCAGAAGTAGATGCCGATAGTTTAGCGCTCTATACCAAGTTGCAAGCAGATTCAACTTACTTAGATGATCGCATCGCAACCAACATCACAGACATTGCGGCCATCAACACCGAGTCCGATGCAGATTCCATTGCCATCTGGAATAAGGTGCAGGCAGACAGTACGTATCTCGATGATCGTATCGCAACCAACATCTCGGATATCGCTACACTTGATGCAGAAGTAGATGCCGATAGTTTAGCGCTCTATACCAAGTTGCAAGCAGATTCAACTTACTTAGATGATCGCATCGCAACCAACATCACAGACATTGCAGCCATCAACACCGAGTCCGATGCGGATTCCATTGCCATCTGGAATAAGGTGCAGGCAGATAGTACGTATCTCGATGATCGCATCGCAACCAACATCTCGGATATCGCTACACTTGATGCAGAAGTAGATGCCGATAGTTTAGCACTCTATACCAAGTTGCAAGCAGATTCAACTTACTTAGATGATCGCATCGCAACCAATATCACAGACATTGCAGCCATCAACACCGAGTCCGATGCGGATTCCATTGCCATCTGGAATAAGGTGCAGGCAGACAGTACGTATCTCGATGATCGCATCGCAACCAACATCTCGGATATCGCTACACTTGATGCAGAAGTAGATGCCGATAGTTTAGCACTCTATACCAAGTTGCAAGCAGATTCAACTTACTTAGATGATCGCATCGCAACCAACATCACAGACATTGCGGCCATCAACACCGAGTCCGATGCGGATTCCATTGCCATCTGGAATAAGGTGCAGGCAGATAGTACGTATCTCGATGATCGCATCGCAACCAACATCTCGGATATCGCTACACTTGATGCAGAAGTAGATGCCGATAGTTTAGCGCTCTATACCAAGTTGCAAGCAGATTCAACTTACTTAGATGATCGCATCGCAACCAACATCACAGACATTGCGGCCATCAACACCGAGTCCGATGCGGATTCCATTGCCATCTGGAATAAGGTGCAGGCAGATAGTACGTATCTCGATGATCGCATCGCAACCAACATCTCGGATATCGCTACACTTGATGCAGAAGTAGATGCCGATAGTTTAGCGCTCTATACCAAGTTGCAAGCAGATTCAACTTACTTAGATGATCGCATCGCAACCAACATCACAGACATTGCGGCCATCAACACCGAGTCCGATGCAGATTCCATTGCCATCTGGAATAAGGTGCAGGCAGACAGTACGTATCTCGATGATCGTATCGCAACCAACATCTCGGATATCGCTACACTTGATGCAGAAGTAGATGCCGATAGTTTAGCGCTCTATACCAAGTTGCAAGCAGATTCAACTTACTTAGATGATCGCATCGCAACCAACATCACAGACATTGCGGCCATCAACACCGAGTCCGATGCGGATTCCATTGCCATCTGGAATAAGGTGCAGGCAGATTCAACCTACCTGGATGATCGTATCGCAACCAACATCTCGGATATCGCTACACTTGATGCAGAAGTAGATGCCGATAGTTTAGCACTCTATACCAAGTTGCAAGCAGATTCAACGTATCTCGACGATCGCATCGCAACCAACATCACAGACATTGCAGCCATCAACACCGAGTCCGATGCGGATTCCATTGCCATCTGGAATAAGGTGCAGGCAGATTCAACCTACCTGGATGATCGTATCGCAACCAACATCTCGGATATCGCTACACTTGATGCAGAAGTAGATGCCGATAGTTTAGCGCTCTATACCAAGTTGCAAGCAGATTCAACTTACTTAGATGATCGCATCGCAACCAACATCACAGACATTGCAGCCATCAACACCGAGTCCGATGCGGATTCCATTGCCATCTGGAATAAGGTGCAGGCAGATTCAACCTACCTGGATGATCGTATCGCAACCAACATCTCGGATATCGCTACACTTGATGCAGAAGTAGATGCCGATAGTTTAGCGCTCTATACCAAGTTGCAAGCAGATTCAACTTACTTAGATGATCGCATCGCAACCAACATCACAGACATTGCGGCCATCAACACCGAGTCCGATGCGGATTCCATTGCCATCTGGAATAAGGTGCAGGCAGATTCAACCTACCTGGATGATCGTATCGCAACCAACATCTCGGATATCGCTACACTTGATGCAGAAGTAGATGCCGATAGTTTAGCGCTCTATACCAAGTTGCAAGCAGATTCAACTTACTTAGACGATCGCATCGCAACCAATATCACTGACATTGCAGCCATCAACACCGAGTCCGATGCGGATTCCATTGCCATCTGGAATAAGGTGCAGGCAGATTCAACCTACCTGGATGATCGTATCGCAACCAACATCTCGGATATCGCTACACTTGATGCAGAAGTAGATGCCGATAGTTTAGCGCTCTATACCAAGTTGCAAGCAGATTCAACTTACTTAGATGATCGCATCGCAACCAACATCACAGACATTGCAGCCATCAACACCGAGTCCGATGCGGATTCCATTGCCATCTGGAATAAGGTGCAGGCAGATTCAACCTACCTGGATGATCGTATCGCAACCAACATCTCGGATATCGCTACACTTGATGCAGAAGTAGATGCCGATAGTTTAGCGCTCTATACCAAGTTGCAAGCAGATTCAACTTACTTAGATGATCGCATCGCAACCAACATCACAGACATTGCGGCCATCAACACCGAGTCCGATGCGGATTCCATTGCCATCTGGAATAAGGTGCAGGCAGATTCAACCTACCTGGATGATCGTATCGCAACCAACATCTCGGATATCGCTACACTTGATGCAGAAGTAGATGCCGATAGTTTAGCGCTCTATACCAAGTTGCAAGCAGATTCAACTTACTTAGACGATCGCATCGCAACCAATATCACTGACATTGCAGCCATCAACACCGAGTCCGATGCGGATTCCATTGCCATCTGGAATAAGGTGCAGGCAGATTCAACCTACCTGGATGATCGTATCGCAACCAACATCTCGGATATCGCTACACTTGATGCAGAAGTAGATGCCGATAGTTTAGCGCTCTATACCAAGTTGCAAGCAGATTCAACTTACTTAGATGATCGCATCGCAACCAACATCACAGACATTGCAGCCATCAACACCGAGTCCGATGCGGATTCCATTGCCATCTGGAATAAGGTGCAGGCAGACAGTACGTATCTCGATGATCGCATCGCAACCAACATCTCGGATATCGCTACACTTGATGCAGAAGTAGATGCCGATAGTTTAGCACTCTATACCAAGTTGCAAGCAGATTCAACTTACTTAGATGATCGCATCGCAACCAATATCACAGACATTGCGGCCATCAACACCGAGTCCGATGCGGATTCCATTGCCATCTGGAATAAGGTGCAGGCAGATAGTACGTATCTCGATGATCGCATCGCAACCAACATCTCGGATATCGCTACACTTGATGCAGAAGTAGATGCCGATAGTTTAGCGCTCTATACCAAGTTGCAAGCAGATTCAACTTACTTAGATGATCGCATCGCAACCAACATCACAGACATTGCGGCCATCAACACCGAGTCCGATGCAGATTCCATTGCCATCTGGAATAAGGTGCAGGCAGACAGTACGTATCTCGATGATCGTATCGCAACCAACATCTCGGATATCGCTACACTTGATGCAGAAGTAGATGCCGATAGTTTAGCGCTCTATACCAAGTTGCAAGCAGATTCAACTTACTTAGATGATCGCATCGCAACCAACATCACAGACATTGCAGCCATCAACACCGAGTCCGATGCGGATTCCATTGCCATCTGGAATAAGGTGCAGGCAGATAGTACGTATCTCGATGATCGCATCGCAACCAACATCTCGGATATCGCTACACTTGATGCAGAAGTAGATGCCGATAGTTTAGCACTCTATACCAAGTTGCAAGCAGATTCAACTTACTTAGATGATCGCATCGCAACCAACATCACAGACATTGCGGCCATCAACACCGAGTCCGATGCAGATTCCATTGCCATCTGGAATAAGGTGCAGGCAGACAGTACGTATCTCGATGATCGTATCGCAACCAACATCTCGGATATCGCTACACTTGATGCAGAAGTAGATGCCGATAGTTTAGCGCTCTATACCAAGTTGCAAGCAGATTCAACTTACTTAGATGATCGCATCGCAACCAACATCACAGACATTGCAGCCATCAACACCGAGTCCGATGCGGATTCCATTGCCATCTGGAATAAGGTGCAGGCAGATAGTACGTATCTCGATGATCGCATCGCAACCAACATCTCGGATATCGCTACACTTGATGCAGAAGTAGATGCCGATAGTTTAGCACTCTATACCAAGTTGCAAGCAGATTCAACTTACTTAGATGATCGCATCGCAACCAACATCACAGACATTGCGGCCATCAACACCGAGTCCGATGCGGATTCCATTGCCATCTGGAATAAGGTGCAGGCAGATAGTACGTATCTCGATGATCGCATCGCAACCAACATCTCGGATATCGCTACACTTGATGCAGAAGTAGATGCCGATAGTTTAGCGCTCTATACCAAGTTGCAAGCAGATTCAACTTACTTAGATGATCGCATCGCAACCAACATCACAGACATTGCGGCCATCAACACCGAGTCCGATGCAGATTCCATTGCCATCTGGAATAAGGTGCAGGCAGACAGTACGTATCTCGATGATCGTATCGCAACCAACATCTCGGATATCGCTACACTTGATGCAGAAGTAGATGCCGATAGTTTAGCGCTCTATACCAAGTTGCAAGCAGATTCAACTTACTTAGATGATCGCATCGCAACCAACATCACAGACATTGCAGCCATCAACACCGAGTCCGATGCGGATTCCATTGCCATCTGGAATAAGGTGCAGGCAGATAGTACGTATCTCGATGATCGCATCGCAACCAACATCTCGGATATCGCTACACTTGATGCAGAAGTAGATGCCGATAGTTTAGCACTCTATACCAAGTTGCAAGCAGATTCAACTTACTTAGATGATCGCATCGCAACCAATATCACAGACATTGCAGCCATCAACACCGAGTCCGATGCAGATTCCATTGCCATCTGGAATAAGGTGCAGGCAGATTCAACCTACCTGGATGATCGCATCGCAACCAACATCTCGGATATCGCTACACTTGATGCAGAAGTAGATGCCGATAGTTTAGCGCTCTATACCAAGTTGCAGGCGGATTCAACGTATCTCGACGATCGCATCGCAACCAACATCACAGACATTGCAGCCATCAACACCGAGTCCGATGCAGATTCCATTGCCATCTGGAATAAGGTGCAGGCAGATAGTACGTATCTCGATGATCGCATCGCAACCAACATCTCGGATATCGCTACACTTGATGCAGAAGTAGATGCCGATAGTTTAGCACTCTATACCAAGTTGCAAGCAGATTCAACTTACTTAGACGATCGCATCGCAACCAACATCACAGACATTGCAGCCATCAACACCGAGTCCGATGCGGATTCCATTGCCATCTGGAATAAGGTGCAGGCAGATTCAACCTACCTGGATGATCGTATCGCAACCAACATCTCGGATATCGCTACACTTGATGCAGAAGTAGATGCCGATAGTTTAGCGCTCTATACCAAGTTGCAAGCAGATTCAACTTACTTAGACGATCGCATCGCAACCAATATCACTGACATTGCGGCCATCAACACCGAGTCCGATGCAGATTCCATTGCCATCTGGAATAAGGTGCAGGCAGATAGTACGTATCTCGATGATCGCATCGCAACCAACATCTCGGATATCGCTACACTTGATGCAGAAGTAGATGCCGATAGTTTAGCGCTCTATACCAAGTTGCAAGCAGATTCAACTTACTTAGACGATCGCATCGCAACCAATATCACTGACATTGCGGCCATCAACACCGAGTCCGATGCAGATTCCATTGCCATCTGGAATAAGGTGCAGGCAGATAGTACGTATCTCGATGATCGCATCGCAACCAACATCTCGGATATCGCTACACTTGATGCAGAAGTAGATGCCGATAGTTTAGCGCTCTATACCAAGTTGCAGGCAGATTCAACTTACTTAGATGATCGCATCGCAACCAACATCACAGACATTGCGGCCATCAACACCGAGTCCGATGCAGATTCCATTGCCATCTGGAATAAGGTGCAGGCAGATTCAACCTACCTGGATGATCGTATCGCAACCAACATCTCGGATATCGCTACACTTGATGCAGAAGTAGATGCCGATAGTTTAGCGCTCTATACCAAGTTGCAAGCAGATTCAACTTACTTAGATGATCGCATCGCAACCAACATCACAGACATTGCGGCCATCAACACCGAGTCCGATGCAGATTCCATTGCCATCTGGAATAAGGTGCAGGCAGATTCAACCTACCTGGATGATCGTATCGCAACCAACATCTCGGATATCGCTACACTTGATGCAGAAGTAGATGCCGATAGTTTAGCGCTCTATACCAAGTTGCAAGCAGATTCAACTTACTTAGATGATCGCATCGCAACCAACATCACAGACATTGCGGCCATCAACACCGAGTCCGATGCAGATTCCATTGCCATCTGGAATAAGGTGCAGGCAGATTCAACCTACCTGGATGATCGTATCGCAACCAACATCACAGACATTGCGGCCATCAACACCGAGTCCGATGCGGATTCCATTGCCATCTGGAATAAGGTGCAGGCAGATAGTACGTATCTCGATGATCGTATCGCAACCAACATCTCGGATATCGCTACACTTGATGCAGAAGTAGATGCCGATAGTTTAGCGCTCTATACCAAGTTGCAAGCAGATTCAACCTACCTGGATGATCGTATCGCAACCAACATCACAGACATTGCGGCCATCAACACCGAGTCCGATGCGGATTCCATTGCCATCTGGAATAAGGTGCAGGCAGATAGTACGTATCTCGATGATCGTATCGCAACCAACATCTCGGATATCGCTGGAAAACAAAATACTGATGCAGGATTGACTTCAATAGCTGGGTTAACTACTAGTGCGAACGAAATGATTTATACAACAGCATCGGATGCTTATGCAACTACAAGCTTAACAGCTGCCGGAATAGCTATTTTAGATGATGCTGATGCCTCTGCTCAAAGAACAACTTTAGGTCTTGGAAGTCTTGCAACATTAAATTCTGTGACTTCAACCGAAATAGGTAATAGTGCGGTAACTGCATCAGAAATTGCGACATCAGTCGCCGGAAATGGTCTGACTGGCGGGGGAGGTAGTGCCTTATCAGTGCTGGCTAATGGTGACGATATTGAAGTAGGCGCATCAGGTATTCGAATTGCTCAAGATGGAGCTTCAAATGGAGATGTTTTGAAGTGGAATGGTTCTGCATGGGAACCCGCTGCAGACGCTACATCGGATAGAAGGTTCAAAAAAGATATTGTGGTAATTCCAGATGCATTGGCAAGAGTTCTTGCCATCAGAGGGGTGAATTACTTTTATCGAGTTGATGAGTTTGAGGAAAAAGATTTCTCAACTAAAAAACAATATGGAGTTATTGCACAAGAAGTTATGGAAGTATTTCCTGAACTGGTCAGAAAAGCTGAGGATGGTTTCTACAGGGTCAACTACGAACAAATGACTGCCATTTTGATAGCAGCAATGCAAGAGCAGCAACAACAAATTGAATCCTTAAATAAGCAAATTGCTTCACAAGATTCTAAATTAAGTGAGCTCGCAACTGATAACAAGGAGATGAAAAGTGATCTTGACTTGATCAAGAAAATGTTGATGGGTGAAAAAACAGTTAAAAACGAGGACGAATGAGAAAGTTTCTAATCATACTCGGCTTAGCTCCCTGGTTGACATTCGGTCAGCTCTATGTGCCCTCTAATGGACTTATTCATATTTCTGATGGAGCAAACTTAGAGGTAGGTGGTGATTTAGATAACAATGGTGTCATTCAAAATCGAGGAACGCTATCCCTTTATGGGGACTGGTTAACAAATGCCAATTTCAATGGGCTGGAAGGTCAACTGCAATTCCTTGGTGGTTCTAATCAAATGGTCAGCCCCCCACAACTCACTGTTAGTGAACTTGTAATTAATCAAGGTGGCGAAGTGACTTTTTCAGGAAATCAGTATATCGTGCTTGATCGACTGGAATTTCAGTTGGGAAATATTAAGATCGGGGATGATACACGCTTCGTATTGGAGCCTAATGTAAAAGTAGCAGGTGGTTCCAATCTTTCATACTTTGATGGCACCTTGATAGCTAAGGGTAGTGGAATTAAAACCTTCCCTGTGGGATCCGACGGTTTGTTTGCACCCATCACACTCCTTAGTGTTTTTGGCTTGAATACAGAGATTGCCGCCAATTTTATTAAAGAAAACTCAGTTGACCCTGTTCCGGGTGATAGTTTACTTGGCGTTTCTCACATCGGCCTTTGGGAACTTGAATTATTGAACGGGGCTACAGATCCAACGCAAGTTGAACTGGAATTCAACGAAGTAGACCTAAATAACTTCAGAGTTCCAAATCCTATCCGTCACCGAGTCAATTCACCGGTGATTGCATATGCCACTAATCCTGCTGGTGTTTACAGATCACTTGGTATTGAGTCTATCAATGACTCTGATTCTGTGACGTATGGAACGATAGTTAGTGAACTTCCTTTGTCTCCCAGTCTAGGTGAGAAACTTTATGTCGCTGTAGGCTTAGCTCCAAGAGTACCAAATGAGGGATTGTATTTTATTCCTGAGGCTTTTTCCCCTCAAGCTAGTGATCCAAAAAACCAAACTTTCAAGGTTTTTGGGGAGGGAATTTCTGAAGAAGGATTTGATCTTCAGATATATAATAGGTATGGAGTTATTGTTTACTCCACGAGTTCGTTTGATGAAGC
Source organism: Ekhidna algicida (assembly GCF_051379705.1). Classification (GTDB taxonomy): domain Bacteria; phylum Bacteroidota; class Bacteroidia; order Cytophagales; family Cyclobacteriaceae; genus Ekhidna. Next base: position 1,991,776 of record NZ_CP179868.1, read on the forward strand.
AAGTCAAAATGGATGGAACGGAGAAAATCAGAAGACCGGAGCAGATGAACCTGCTGGTGTCTATTATTATACCGTAAAATTTCAATTTAACACTGGCTTACCAGTACAGCAGAAAGGAGCTTTTTATCTAGTAAAATGAAAAAGACTATCGCCATATTGCTTCTGTTAATATCTGCCAAAGTGGTAGGACAAGATGCGCAATTTTCTCAATACTATGCTGCCTCTCTTTATCTCAATCCGGCATTTAGTGGTATATATAACGATCCGTCCATTCATTTAAATCATAAGCGACAGTTGCAAAGTGTTGATGTGGTAAATGAGCTCACTCAGGTGTCATTTATTTTTCCAATTAAACCAAAAGGGAGCCTTGAGCAATCTATGGGTGGTGTGGGAATTATGGCTTTCAACGAGAAAAGTGGTTTTCAGGGTGTTTATCAGCGCAATTCGGTATTTCTAAACTATGCTCATAACCTCAAGTTCGGTCTGCTCACTTCATACCTTATTTCTATTGGAGTGCAAGCCGGCTATGAAATGCGAAAACTAAATTTTAGCAATCTTACCTGGGGATCACAGTATAACGCATTTTATGGGTTTGATGATTCTCTACCTATTCCTGTGACTGAATTTGACGAGCAGCAACAAAATGCTGTAATTAATGCCGGCATAATGTATTACTACAATCCTGAACGTAACTACCTTCTTCATAAGTACAGTGCTTTTGTAGGAATGTCTGCCACTAATCTCAACAGACCTAACACTTCATTTACCATCAATTCTGAAAACACCCCGCCTATTTTATTGAAATACAATGGAGGTATTGAGTTTAAATTCCAAAAACTTTTCGTGACTCCAAGTCTTTTGTACCTCTACATCCGACAAAATCAACAATTCAACGCTGGTTTAAATATGGCTTATGTTCCTAATGCGGATCGCTATAGAGCGCGAGGTTCTCAGCTCTTGTTTGGAGTTTGGTACAGACTAAGAGATTCCTTCATTTTCATGGGAGGCGTAAAAGTAAGTACGCTTACAGTTCGTGTAAGCTACGACATGAACAGTAACCTTTTTGTTCCTCTAAAAGGAATAGATCTGGCCCAAAATTCTTTCGAGATATCAATTCAATACTCGTTATCCAAGAATCTTGGATCCAGAAAAATTTCTAATCCTCTGTTCTAGTTCTTCGGATAAATAATCAATCGGGTGCCTGGCTCCAGGGTTGTTGAATTCAATCCGTTTTGCTCCATGATCAACTCCTCCGGAACATTGAATTTCTTCGATACAATTTGAAGATTATCTCCGGCCTGCACTGTATAAATGAAGTCACTACCACTCTTAATATCTGCTGGTACTACCAAATTATAGTCTGGCTGAATAACTCCATCTTTCTTTAGTCTGATTGGTTGATAAGTAGAAAGATCATTGCTCCCCAGGCCATTCAAACTTCTAATTCTACCCTCTGCCACATCCATGCTGGCTGCCAGTTTTGAAACCGTGGCTCCTGGTCGGATCAAATAGAAATTACCAAAGGATTCTCGACGTTTTCCTATCAGCCTTACATCAATTCTTCTATTGAGTTGTCGGCCATACGGATTATTGTTATCCGCTATTGGTTTCTCTGATCCATGCCAGATTACTGAAATTTTAGATTGATCAATGCCATTGGAAATAAGGTAATCACGTGCTGAATACCCTCGATTTTTACTCAAAACCAAGTTAAATTCTGCAGCGCCAGTATCATCTGTATGTGATTCAATTTCAATATTACTACCACTATTTCTGTATGCCACTATTACTTCATCCAAAAGGATTTTGACTTCCGGTCTTAGTTCAGCAGAGCTTACATCGAAGAAAGCACGTGTTGCATTAGTATAAATACCCGCCACTCTCTCTCTTCTTCCATCTACATTGAAGTTTTCAAGAACAACAGATTCTGTGTCTGTTCCTTTTTTGAAGGTTAAGTCATACTTAGCAGGTGAAACTTTGAATTCGAATTCTCCGGCATTGTTTGTATATCCTTCAATAACGGTCTTGGTATTATCAAACTCAATAAGGGTGATTGAATAGGAAGAAAGTGGATTTCCTGTATTGGCACCAACTAGCTTCCCTGTAATTGTAATTTGATCGTATCCGTCGATTTTGCTTATAGGCAAGGCAATCTTGATTTCATCCAATTCTTCTGAAGCCAAAATATCCTCCGCTCCTAAAAGCTTCTTAGATCCAACCTCTTCATCCATATTGGTGCCGGCAGCTAATGCCATAATATCAACAGGTGCTTCATCTACATCTTTTGCATCAAGTGCTAAGTTTTCTGTCAAGATTCTGTGATTATTAAATCTGAATTTCTTGATTCTTTCGAGTAGTTGATTTTCACTTGCTGTCAAAGAGCCTCTAGCTCTTGCATCACTTTCTGGCAGAACATATCTACTATTTCTTTTCGGAAGACCATTGTCAAGCGTAATCCTATTGATAAACGCCTTACGATCTTGCGAGAGGTTGTTGTAATAAGTGAATGCGTTGTTTATAAACGTTTGCTCGCCCGGCTTAATCGGTTGACTTGATACTTTTTTAGCAAGTGCAGCGATATGAACTTTCTCACTTCCGGTTACTTCAGTCAGTTTCTGCTGATCGCTCAATTTGACTGTTCTTTCTGAGTATTGACTCACCAGATAATCGAGCGCAATTACATTATCGATGACCTTTTTCTTGCTGTCACTTAGTGCTTCATACTGATTGATATCGCTATTGTTCAGGCGGGCACTTGGGTCAGCTCCTTCAACTGATTGCCCTGAGGCTATCACCACCTTAGGAGTGGTGTCAAAGAAGATGGGCTTGGCTTCACTTAGATATGAGTCATAAGCGGTTTTCACAAATCGCTGGACTGCACCTTTCTGCAATTCACTTAGTTCTGGCTTAAGGGCTAGAAGTTTATTGACGGTTTCTTCTGGAGTGTCGCTTAATGCCGCCTGAAGTTCAGACTGAGAGAAAGTGGTTTCGGTCAGGTATATGCTTGAATTGGCAAGGTTCGAGATTTGCTTCAATAGCAGTTTGTCAAGTCTACTTTGATCTGCCGAATTCTTGTTTTTGAAAACATCTAAATCCGAATTTGATATGTTTTGATCAAAGTTGGTGAGATCGGAGGTCATGAATGTGGCGGCAATCGATTTCAATTTTTCCTTGTCTTCTTCATTCAATGTCTCGTAAAAATCACGATCCTCTTTTAATAGGCGATATTTTTCTTCATTACTTAGACCTATGAGTCGCTCGCGGATTGCCGCATTAACATCTTCAGTAGCATCCTGATTATCCCTCATGAATACTTTTTCATTCATATTCAGTGAAATGCTTCCAAGGTTTCTTTTCTCCTTTAAATACTTAATGGCAATACCATCTAAGCTCTGCTGTTCTTTCTTATCAAAAGAGTTGTACGTAGGTGTCGCAGGCTTGAATTGTTGAGCGTTTTTAAGTCGATCTGAAATGAGGATGTCGATTTTTTCACGTTCGTCAGTACTAACACCGCTGTAGAAATTGAAAACATCATCTTCGAGATTTACGCTATTGCCCATGCCTTGCTGTTCCAGATAGGTAGATACAATGTTGTCGACCTTTCTTCTCTTATCAGAACTCAGCTGCTGATAGTAGTAATCGTCTTCTGTCCGAATGGATCGAATCATATTACTTGTCATCTTCCGCACCCTTGCGTTTACAATTTTATCAATACGCTCCTTATCGTCTACACTCAACGAATTGTAAACGGCGAGTTGTCTATCCGTTAGAATCAGGTCAACTTCAGAAACCGAAGAAGACAACATGCGAGAAATGATTTGATTGATAATTTCCGTCTCACTACTGTCGAAATTGTAATCGTCTGTAAATAGTGAATTTCTTCCGGCTATTGTTCCTTCATTAGATACTTCGGAAATGATGTCGCTTTTTGAACGTACGTTGAAACCAAAAATGTCGAATTTGCCCGGGCCTTCTTCGCGATTCGATGAGAGGAATCCTTTTGTTTTTCCCATGAAGAAGAAAATGTCATCCTTATATGAATTGAAAGGTATTCCGGCATTGTAAATTTCAGCAGTTTCAAACTTGGTGCCACGCGCTATATATATGTCAAATCCACCAAATCCTCTATGCCCATTGGAAGCAAAAAAGAGTACACGTGAGTGATGATCATAAAATGGAGAAACCTCATTAAATGGCGTGTTGATTTGATTTCCTAGGTGAATTGGTGGTCCCCAATTTTCATTGCCCGCATTGATACTCATGTAGATATCAAGTTGACCCAGGCCTCCATCTCTGTCAGAAACATAGAATAATGTGTCTCCGCCTGGAGTCAGGTTCGGATGCTTTGAGTTAAATCCGTATTCGTTGATATTAAAGTTCAGTGCTTTTGGCTCACTCCATCGACCGCCGATTAATTCAGATAGGTATATATGGCATACATCTCCTAAATCCTCATCGCAATTGGTGTAGTAAAACTTGTTTCGCTCACGGTTGAATGACCCTGAACCATCTCCATATTTTGTATTAATGACTTTCTCAAACCGATCTCCTTGATCCAATTCCTTCCACACACCATTTTCCTGTGTAAAACGAAAAAGGTCTGCGAAAGACTCTCCAAACTGATTATCTACGAGACTTCCTTTTCCACTACTTCTGGCGCTGGTAAGACATACGATATCATCCGTGCCTACACTAAATGCTGCATAGTCATTGTACTCCGAATTAAGCGGCGCAGTTAGTGGCGCAAATTTGTGGTCGGGATGAACAAGTGTAATTTGATTCAACGCCAGTTGACATCCGTCAATTTCTATTTTAGCTTGTTTATAGTAGTATCTGTAATCATCTGATTCGTGAAGCTCATTGGCCACAAGAAATTTTCTGAAATCTTTGAAGTTGGCCAGCGACTGATCATAGCGTCCTTTTAACTTTTGCATCATGGCATAATAGAAACCGGCCAGGGGAAATCTGATGTCTTGGCGAGATCCAATTGCCTCATAGTGATACTCAGCACTTTCATAGTCTTGAATCAGTCGATAGCATTCTGCCAGCTGATACTCCGCTTTCATGTTTGATGGATTCTCGGACAATGCCTCTTTATAGTATCTAATGGCGCCAATAAATTGATCATTTCTAAACTGCTCGTCACCAAGCGTGATCAGCGCACGTACTGCATTATTATTGACCTGCCCTGAGGCGAAAATTGTGATTAGAAATCCGAGTAGTAAGAATGACTTCCTCATAACTGCAATTTTTTTATTGTCCATTTCCTGTTAAAATAAATGCTCCCCAAATACCTGGATCGCTATAATTTTCTCTCAATTTTAATTGAGCGTATTTAAGCGATTCCATCACATTATTAGTTTCATTAAGTTTTTGATAAAACAAGATCATCAATTCGCTTGAAATTTTATCATCAATTCGGGTAAGACTTGTTATAATATTTCGAGCTCCAGCGACCGTTAACGCCCGCTGAAGACCATAAATTCCTTCGCTATTCTCTACATCTTCTGAGCCAAATTCACAAGAGGGAAGCACGACAAGTTGTGTCTTGCTAAGGTCTAAATTCAACGCCTCATAAGTTGTTAATATCCCGTCATTTTCCGGGATGGTTTGGATCCCTTTCATGTAACGAGAGAACGTTTCAGATGCGCCAGCCAGATAAATTCCTGCTCTAAATAAAGGATTGTCAATCGGTGTATGATTGGCAATAAAGTTATTTTGATCATTAAAAAAAGCATGCGAATCTATATGCAGAACAGTTGGATTATAAGCAGACCTGACTTTAAGTTCGTTGGCATCTTCTCGCAAATGTGTTTTGACGTGCCAATCCTCACTGAGAACACTTTCTATTCCCTTTATTTCATTCTCCGATTCAGGCATACTTACCAAATTCAGTCTGTTTTCACTTTCTTCTTGATTGTATAGTGGATTTCCATAGAGATACGACTTTCTATTAAAAATCTCTAAGTCAGGACGAAACAAGTCTTTTGAGGCTGTTAAGTATAAAACGTAGTATTTATCAATAAGATTGCGACCATCAGAAGTTGAAAAAGTGTTTGGGTTAATCCTGTAAAAAACTCCATCTGGTATGACCTTGACGGTATTTACATTTTTCAGCTTTTGATCAACTGGTTTCCAAAACAAGTCATAGGTTTCACTCTGATTTTGAGAACCTCTATCTAACAATCTTGCTGAATGTTGGCTCTCGGTCTGGTTGTCTGCACCTAAAAAGACATGGCTGGGTTCGCTTTGTCCGTATTGAAAGATAATTGCCAGATATTTTGTGTTATCAGTAAACCCAAAAAGAGTTCCTACAGATTGGGTCAATGAAGCAAACTCTTTGATTCGAACCAACTTTACAATTGCCTCGCCAGGTTTAACGTAATCCTGCACATTTCTCCAGTCTTTATCGACTTTATGAAGTGACTCTTCAAAATTTGCCAATTTCTGCTCGAGCTCTTTCTCCAACCTGTTTACTCTTGATTCCTCAAACTCCAAATTAACATTTTGCTGCCTTAGCTCCTGAGCACCCATTTGATAGTAGCTGGCCAACAATCTCTTATCTGATTGCCACTTCCTAAACTTAGCTTGTAGCTCCAAATCTTCGCTTTCGTTTACATGCTGGAGAATACTTTCGGAAGGGTTAAAAAGAAAGCCTTTAGTTTTGATTTGGAAATCAAAAATCTTTTTTAACAGCTCCGGTTTGCTTTCCAAAAGCTGAGATGCTACAAAGTTGTATCTGTCGATATTAGCTTTGATATTTTCATAAAAAATTTCACGCTCTTGCTCACTCATTATTGGGAAAAGTGTTCCGATCTGTCCAATCTGAATTTCGATTGATTTTCTAAAGAAACTTTCTGCCTCAGTGTTATTCTTCACCGCAAGACTGTGCATTCCCATGTATTCCAAGGCACTTGCATATCCTGGGTGATTCACTCCTAAGACGCTTTCTCGAATGGTCACTGCCTCCCTGTAAAATCTTTCAGCCTCTTGTTCCCGACCCATGGAGCTATAGAGCACTCCAACATTGATTAGCGTAGTAGCATAGTTCGGGTGATTTTTTCCGTATATTTTTTCATCGATAGTTAGCACTTCCTGATAGTACTTCTCCGCCTGATCATTATTTCCAAGCTGACGCTCAACTCGAGCTAGATTATTGAGTGTATTCGCATAGTATGGATGTGTCGTCCCAAATTTTGCTTTGTAAGTAGCCAACGCATCGACAAATAGGTCGCGCGCTCCTTCAACATCTCCTGATGCCAATGCCAATGTGCCTAGATTATTTTTTGCAGTAGCATAAAATGGGTGATCAGTCCCCACATTTTCCTCACTTTCGCTAATTACCTCCTGGAACATCTGACTCGCTTTTCTAGTCTGACCTAACCTGTGGTACATGATTCCCAGGTCATTGAGGGTTTCTATGATTAGAATATCTGCCTCATCGGGAATGCTCCTTTTCAAGCGTAGTACCTCTAGCAACGTCTTCTCAGCTTCACCAAAGCGTCCCATTCTTTCGTAAAAAATTGCTAGATGCTCCAACGACTCTGCACGTTCTACTGCATACTGACTCCCTAGCGATTCATAGATTGTTGAACTAAGATTGATAAACTTTTCTCCTTCTTGCGGATCGCCTGTTAGCATAAGAATCCGTCCTTTATGCATGCAGATTTCTGCAAAGTCCGGTGAAAGATCATTTCCGCTTGCTACCAATTGATTGTAGCTGTTATTGTAAATACTAAGTGCAAGTGTGTAAGAGCCTGCTTCTTCATAGAGAAGTGCAAGTTTTGCTCTTGCAATCCAATAATCAATTTTTGGCCCGGGTAGCTCATTTAATATATCTAAGGACTTTTGAATGTAACGCCGAGAAAGATCAAACTCTACTTGCTCGATGTAGAGAATCCCCATGTTTAGAAGTGCCATAGCATAATCTCGCTGATTTGGGACTCCTGCCTCCTCGTGATAGAGTATTGATAAATTTAGGTTTCTCTCCGCCTCAAACGGATCCAACAAATTGAGATTTAAATAGCCTAGGTTATTGTAGATTTTTGCTCGTTGATGATAGGTAAGATCATCCACATGATTCTTAATGATATTATTGAAATTGGTAGTGGCTTGTTCCCAGTGATTTTGCTCAAGATTTTGCTCAGCTTGGGCTATTAAGTTATTGATGTTTTGCGCAGCACAAACACCGATAACCATAGAAAATATTATACAGGCGGGTACGATTCTCATGGTGGCGATTAATCTCATTGCTAACCTAATCATTTAATTAGCAAATGATAAAAACGGAATTGAAGTAAAGAAAGATTTTTTTGCAGTTAAAAAGGATTCAGCAACCAGCGCTCTTAATTTTCGATAAATAGCTTTCTTTGCGACACATAATACATGCTCATGATAGGAAAACTCAAGGTTTTTAATTCGCTCACTCGACAGAAGGAAGAATTCGTTCCACTAAACCCTCCGCATGTTGGCATGTATGTATGCGGTCCAACGGTTTATAGCAACGTTCATCTGGGAAACGTGCGAACTTTTCTGAGTTTTGATGTAGTGAACAGATACCTGAGGTTTTTGGGGTATAAGGTTCGTTATGTTAGAAACATCACGGATGTCGGTCACCTCTCGGATACCGGCGAAGATAAGATATCCAAAAAGGCAAAGCTGGACCAGTTGGAGCCTATGGAAATCGTGCAGATGTACGCCAATGACTTTCATGATGTGATGAATTTATTCAATGCAATTCCACCAGACATTGAACCTTCGGCCATTGGTCACCTGATGGAACAGATAGCAATGACAAAGAAGCTCATCGATAATGGATACGCATATGAATCCAACGGCTCAGTCTATTTCGATGTGGAGAAATATCACAAAGAAAATGACAACTCCTATGGGATTCTTAGCGGACGCAAGATTGAAGACCTATTAAGCGAGACGCGAGATCTTGATGGTTCTAGTGACAAAAGAAGTCCGCTAGATTTTGCACTCTGGAAGAAAGCAGCGCCTGAGCACATTATGCGATGGAGAACTGAGTGGAGTGATGGGTTCCCGGGTTGGCATTTGGAATGCTCGGTGATGAGCACGAAATACTTGGGTGAAGAATTTGATATTCATGGTGGTGGTATGGATTTGAAGTTTCCTCATCATGAATGTGAGATTGCCCAGAATGCCGGCAGTCACGGTCATGGTGGAGCCAAATATTGGCTACATACTAATATGCTTACAGTAAATGGTCAGAAGATGAGCAAGTCCCTTGGTAATTCATTTCTGCCACGAGAGCTCATGTTGGGTGAGCATGAACTATTGCAACGAGGATATAGTCCGATGACGGTTCGCTTCTTCATGATGCAATCTCACTATGCTAGCACATTAGATTTTTCCAATGATGCACTAGAAGCTGCAAGAAAAGGATACGTGCGACTTGCCAATGGCATGCGCTTGATGCAGGAGATGGAATGGCAGCAAGACGAAGGAGAATTGAATGAAAAGCAGGAAGAACAGATCAGCAAGATGCTGGACAATCTCTACTATGCCATGAATGATGACTTCAATACAGCGCTGACAATCGGCCACCTCTTTAATCTGGTTAAGAAGATTAATTCATTACACACAGGACAACTGAAGTTTGGTGAAATCGGAGAAGAATTGTTCAAGCGAATGAAAGAAACCTTCCTGGGTTTTGCCGAAGATGTACTTGGTCTTAAGGTAGAAGCTGATGTCGATTACAAATCCTTGATCGATACGATCCTGGGCGAATACAAAGACGCCAAGTTTAACCGAGACTTTGATCGTGTAGATAAGCTACGTGCTGAGCTGAAATCCGAGGGCATTGTGGTGAAGGATATGAAAGAAAAAATTGAGTGGGCGTTTGAGGAGTAGGTCGACTGATGATTGTGAATAAGTTGCAGGATCATATTGCTCTTAGAAGCAGAATACAGAGGAGCGTAAATATCACAGAAACAGATAGTAGCAAAATCAGCTTTTTCCTCCTGGTTCGCCTCTGTAATGCATAAAACTTTTCGAAGAAAATTCTCTTTTTCTCAAGATCAAATTTGCGTGTCCGTTCTTGAACCTTTTTTCTTATGGAATAAAGATTGTTTTCCTCATAAATTTTCTTGAGAGGTTTTCTCTCCTTAAGTAAGGCCCTATTGTTTCTATAGGTCCTAACCATAAAATCTAAAACACCATAGCCTCTCATGAATAGAGATTTAAATCAAAATTATCAAATTGGACCAAATTCAAATCTTTTTCGCCTTCTCCCAATATTCATCCATCTCCTCCAATGTCATTTCACCCAAACTCTTGCCATCCTTCTTTGATTCTGACTCCAGATACTGGAAGCGCTTGATGAATTTCTTGTTGGTGCGTTCCAATGCTTCCTCGGGATTGATATCTACAAAGCGTGCGTAATTAATTAGCGAGAACAGCAAATCTCCAAACTCCCCCGTTTGTTTTTCTTTTTCGGTCTCCGCCTCAAATTCCTGCATCTCTTCCTGCACCTTTTCCCACACTTGATCCTGGTTGTCCCAATCAAAGCCGACGCCTCGTGCTTTTTCCTGAATGCGCATGGCTTTCACTAAGGCCGGTAAGGATTTCGGCACGCCACCCAATACTGATTGATTCCCCTTCTCTTTCAGCTTGATCTTTTCCCAATTGGCTTTGACTGTCTCTTCATCCTCTGCGTTCACATCTCCATAAATATGTGGATGACGCCTGATTAGTTTATCGCAAACAGAATTCAAGACATCAGACACATCGAACGATTTTTTCTCGTCACCAATACGAGCATAAAAGACCATATGAAGCATCAGGTCTCCTAATTCCTTTTTCACCTCCTCCAAATCATTTTCAATAATCGCATCCGAAAGTTCGTAGGTCTCCTCGATCGTCAAGTGACGAAGTGTTTCCATGGTTTGCTTTTTGTCCCAGGGGCAGCTTTCTCGCAGCTCATCCATGATAGTGAGTAGACGATCAAATGCCTCGAGTTTGGCTTGACGATTTTTGTCTGGTGCTGATAGTGGTTTTTTTGACATACAAATGGAATTGAAATCGGGTCTACTTTGTTGACCAACTACAGCCGCAAATTGGCTAATTTTGCACCAAAATCTGAACGAATGCAGGTAGTATTATTAGGAATCGGAATATTCGCGTTGTTTTTTGTGGGGTTATCTATCCGCATTTTGCTAAAAAAAGACGGAGAATTTAAGGGGACATGCGCATCTCAGAACCCTTACCTAAATAAAGAAGGTGCGTCCTGTGGATTTTGTGGAAAGACAGTAAAGCCAGGACAGGATTGCGGTAACCCGGAATCGGAAGTTAATAAAGTGATGGCGAAGTTCTGATCACAGTCTTTCAGTAAAAACTTTTTACTTCTACCTACATATCTATATTTGCGCACCGCTTAAAACACTAGAACGCTTTGACACTAATCAAATCAATATCCGGCCTGCGTGGAACGATAGGAGGAAAAGCCGGAGATAATCTATCGCCCTTGGATGTCGTCAAGTTTGCTGCAGGCTATGGTGCCTGGCTCAAAGACGCCCACAAGAAACCAAAAGTCATCATCGGCAGAGATGCTCGACCGTCAGGTACTTCGTTTACTCAATTGGTTGCCAATACCTTGGTGAATCAGGGAATAGACGTGGTAGACTTAGGATTGAGCACCACTCCAACGGTAGAAATGGCAGTGCTCGCTGAAAAGGCACAAGGAGGTATTATCCTGACGGCCAGTCACAATCCTGCAGGCTGGAATGCTCTGAAATTGCTCAACGACAAAGGAGAATTCATTTCCGCAGAAGAAGGCAAAAAAGTACTTGACTACTCCGAATCTAAAGACATTGAGTTTGCCCCATCTCATAAGTTTGGCAAGCTTACCACGAACGATTTTTACATCGATCATCACATAGAGCAAGTACTTAAACATCCATTGGTAGATGTAGAAGTGATCAAAGCTGCCGGATTTAAGGTTGTTGTTGATGCAGTGAATAGCACAGGTGGTGTTTCAATCGTTCCACTCCTTAGGCAAATGGGAGTAGAGGTAAAAGAGCTATTCTGCGAACCAACCGGAAATTTCCCGCACAATCCTGAGCCACTTCCTGAGAACCTTCAGCAAATCTGTAGCGAATTGGAAAATGGCAATTATGACCTGGGTGTAGTTGTTGACCCGGATGTAGATCGCCTCGCATTGATTTGCGAAAATGGAGAGCCATTCGGGGAAGAATATACACTCGTAGCTGTAGCAGATTATGTGCTATCCAAGAAAAAAGGAAACACAGTTTCTAACCTTTCTTCTACGCGAGCACTTCGTGACATTACAGAAAAGCACGGATGCGAATACAATGCTTCTGCGGTAGGTGAAGTACACGTAGTGGCCAAAATGAAAGAAACTAAAGCCGTGATTGGTGGTGAAGGCAATGGTGGGGTAATTGTGCCGGACTTGCATTACGGAAGAGACGCGCTAGCAGGCGTTGCACTGTTTCTGACACACCTCGCCAATTTTGGAAAGAGTACGTCCATGCTTCGAGCGACCTATCCAAACTATCACATATCCAAGAACAAAATCGAGCTTACACCGGACATAAACGTGGATGGTGTGCTTGAGGCAATCAAGGAAAAATACAAAGGTCAGCCTATCAACCTGGTGGATGGCGTAAAGATTGAATTTGATAAAGAGTGGGTGCAATTACGAAAGTCGAATACTGAGCCGATTATTCGTATTTTTGCAGAGTCTGAAAGTCAGAATACAGCTGAGCATTTGGCCAAAAAACTGATAATGGACATCAAGGAAGTAATTTCCGGCTAAAACCTACTAGTTATGAAAGTGTATTTTGATAACGCTGCTACTACAGCAATCGACTTGGATGTTTTTGAGGCTATGAAGCCTTATATGCTTGAGCATTATGGTAATCCTTCATCCATTCATTCGCACGGCAGACAAGTGCGTACCGCCATTGAAAGGTCTAGAAAAAAGGTAGCAGATCTATTGAATGCGGCGCCTTCAGAAATCTTCTTTACTTCCGGAGGAACAGAAGCTGATAATACGGCTATCAGATGCACAGTAAGTGATAAATCAATTAAGCACATCATTTCGAGCAAAATAGAGCATCATGCTGTGCTCCACACAGTTGAAGCGCTTGAAAAGGAAGGAATTAAGGTCAGCTACATCAACTTAAATGATGATGGCCAGGTTGATTACGACCATTTAGAAGATTTACTCAAAAAGAATTCCAATTCGCTCGTTACCCTGATGCATGCCAACAATGAAATTGGCAATTTGCTGGATATTGAGCGTGTGGGCGAAATGTGCAGAACTCACGACGCATGCTTCCATTCGGACACGGTACAAAGCATGGCTCACTATACCCATGACATGCAAAAGCTGAACCTGGATTTTGCAGTTGGCTCAGCACACAAGTTTCACGGACCTAAAGGCATAGGCTTTCTTTATATCAATCATGAAAACAAAATCCATCCATTGATCCATGGTGGCGCACAAGAACGTAATATGCGTGGTGGGACGGAGAATGTCTATGGAATCGTAGGTCTGGCCAAAGCGATGGAAATAGCTTATTCGGAAATGGAATCTCATAGAAAGCACATAGAGGGATTGAAAACACGTATGATTGAGAAAATGAAATCAGCCATAGATGGCTTGGCTTTCAATGGTGTATCTGGTGATTTGGATCAGAGCTTGTATACTGTCCTAAATGTGTGTCTCCCTCCAAATGATGACAATGATATGCTACTCTTTAATCTTGACATTGAAGGAGTGTCTGCTTCGGGAGGTAGTGCATGTAGTAGTGGTTCAAGCATTGGGTCACATGTCTTGGCGGAGCTAAATAGAGATCAAAATCGTGGTGCAATTCGCTTTTCTTTCTCCAAATACAATACATTAGAGGAAGTGGATTATGCGGTTGAGAAGCTTGCTAAGCTTTATCAGCCAGAAACTGCATGAAAGTAAAACCAATTTTCCATTCGTTTCAGACCAAGGATTTGATACATATCATTCCTCGGTTAATAATAGCGCTAATTCTAGCTCAAACCCTACCATTTAAGTTTAGCGGCGCAGAAGAAAGCAAGTGGATCTTTGAGCAAATCGGATGGGAGCCAGCAGGCCGTTATTTGATTGCGAGTATTGAAACAGTCTCTGTCCTTTTACTTATCACCAACTATTACATACTCGGAGCAATCATCTCACTCAGCATCATTAGCGCAGCAAACTTTTTACATTTCACCAAGCTTGGCTTTATTGTAAATGATGATGGAGGAACACTTTTCATTCTGAGCATCATCGTCATTTTTTGCTCACTTTGGGTAGTACTTTATTGGAATATGCAACGGGTAGAGCAGAAGGTATCAAGCTTTGATTTTGAATGGGATGAGGAAGATGAAGAGGAGTTTTTGAAAGGCTAGCTCTCCACTATAACCTTTAAACATTCCACCCACTTATCTTCTGCATTTAAACTTGGCACCAAATCCCATTTTTCACCTCCGGCTTCAATAAAGTTTTCATGGTACTCTTGCCCCACTTCGATGGTTGTCTCCAGACAATCTGAAACAAATGCCGGTGAGAATGCCAGTACTTTCTTTTTACCATTTTTTGCTAGTTCCTGAAGCACATCCTCAGTGTAAGGTTTTACCCATGGATCTTTTCCAAGCCTGGACTGAAAACATACGGTATAATTTTCCTCGCTTATGCCAAGTTTCTTGGTGACCATTCGTGTTGTCTCGAAGCACTGCGCTCGGTAGCAATATCTGTTGTGCTCATTGAGGGTAGAGCAGCAACTTCCCAACTGGCAATAATCTTCATACGAGCCTTTTCGTATTTGTCTCTCTGGTAAGCCATGATAGCTAAACAAGAAATGATCATAGGATTCATTTTCCATCAACTTCCTACCTTGATCGCAGATGGTCTCGATAAAAAGCTCTTCTTCCAAAAACTGTGAGGTGAACCTGATTTCCGGAATGATCTGCCACTTTTTGGTGATCTCCATCACCTTGTCAATCACTGAGCCGGTAGTTGCAGAAGCGTATTGAGGGAACAATGGAATTACGTGTAAAGTAGCTACCTCTTCCTTTTGAAATTCTTCTAAAACAGATGTGAGCGAGGGGTTTTGATAACGCATGGCAAACTTCACAGAATAGTCTTCTGAAAGCTTCTTTGCTAAAAGTTCCGTGATGTCTTCCGTGTAATACTTCAATGGTGAGCCTCGTTCATCCCAAAGTTTACGATACTCCGCCGCTGACTTTGGAGATCGGAATGGAGCTATGATACCATTTACCAAAAGAAATCGTGGGAAAGCGGGAATGTCAATGACACGCTTGTCCATCAAAAATTCACGCAGATATTTCCTAACATCAGAAACTGCTGTCGAATCTGGTGTTCCCAGATTTACCAATAATACTCCCTTTTTTTTAGTCATCTGCCTCTAGAAGATGTTGGCTTCCCAAATCACTATTCCGTACGCAATGAATCGCAGAAATCGGAATAGAGAAAACCATAGATATTTTTTAAATGAATAATGCACTGAACCCACCAGCATCGCGATACCAGAAAACGGCAATGGAGTCAGGGCCGCTACTACGACCAAAAAACCACCATAATTGTTTAAATGCTTTTCAAATTTTCCAAACACACGATATTTCATAATGCGATAGAAACGGGTGTTTTTCAAATAAGCTCCAATGCCGAACCCAATTATACCTGCCAGATAGGAGATCACCGAAAGCGCCATTATATTGTTGATATAAGCCATGAGAACCTCATTTCTCAGTGACCAAATCATGAAAAATTCTGGTGGGATAATTCCAAAAATTACCTCTGAAGCCAAGAAAATGAAATACACAATGGTAGGCTGATCATAAACCGGCCCAAGCACAGTCTCCATACTAAAATCATAGTTCTTCCTTAAGTAGATGAAGCCTATGACGATGACAGCTAACCATAAAAATCCTCTTAATAGGTTTCGTATAAGAAACCTTCGGCGATCAGGCAATTCATGATGAGACTTATCAGGCATTATTCAAGCTAAACTGGAAATGCAAAATTATTGTTCCTCCGGCTTAGTTTCCGGTTCTTTTTTTTGTCTGGATTTTGAAAAAGAAACCTTCCAATAGGGATCTTCCAGCTCTGTATACCTGCCGTAAAACTGAGTGAGCATAATTTTAACGGCATAATTGAGTCTATTTTGAGCGTCTTGAAAATAATCGATTCTATTCTTTGGATGGTAGATAAAAAATTTGACAATTGGGAAAGCACAGGTTCTGAAATCCCCTAGAATTTTTTTTACATCAGCCTTCTCTTTCTCCAAAGCTTTCATTGCCTTGCCACTACAATTGCCTATGCCTCTTACCAGCGGAATATATATATCATTCGAATATTTTTGAGTTTCTTCCATCTCTGCGCACGCCTCCTCACAAAATGCTTGCAAAATCCTCAACGAAGGAATACTCATAGATGCTTCTGTAAATACATCCGGCTGCCATAAAATCTCTCTAAAGGTGAATAAAGATGGAAGTAACTCTGTATCGTACGAGTCGTCATCTTTTAGCGTTAGCATCGTCTCAGTAGTAATGGTGTCTATTTTTACTTTTCCAGCGCATAGTGAATATGACCAGCCTTGCTCTTTGCTGTTGACCATTTTCAAAAAATTCCAAATTTCGTTCAGCGCTATCTTCATTACGATTGCTTAGGGATCACAAAATAAACATTCGGCATCATATACTGCAATATCCTTCATTTTGCGTCACGATTTTATATCTTCAACCCTGTGGAAAAAAGATGGGTGTATAAAGACGAGCCGGACAAAGAAATTGTTGAAAAACTCAGCAAAGAAATCAACATCAATCAGTACTTGTCCAAGATTTTAGTACAACGAGGCATCACTACATTTGACGAAGCAAAAGAGTTTTTTCGTCCTTCGCTTTCCAGACTTCATGATCCATTCCTGATGCTCAATATGGATAGGGCAGTTAACAGATTGACAGATGCGGTATTCAACAAAGAAAAAATCCTGATATACGGAGATTACGATGTGGATGGCACAACATCCGTAAGTCTGATGTTTTTGTTTTTGAAGCAGTTTACTTCAGCTCTAGAATTTTACATTCCAGACCGATACACAGAAGGATACGGCATATCTGAGAAGGGCATAAATCACGCGACAGAAAACAAGTTCGATCTAATTATTGCACTGGATTGTGGAGTAAGAGCTATCGATAGGGCCAAGCAAGCAAAAGAGGCTGGCATTGACCTTATCATTTGTGATCACCACTTGCCAGGGAAAAAACTGCCAGACGCATTCGCACTTTTGGATCCCAAACAAGAAAACTGCAGGTATCCATATAAAGAGCTCTCTGGTTGTGGAGTAGGCTTCAAATTGCTGGAAGGTTTTTGCCAGCAAAACACCATTGAAAAAGAGAAGCTGTTCGAGCTGTTGGATTTAGTAGCAGTAAGCATCGGATGTGATATTGTACCCATAGTTGATGAAAATCGCATTCTCGCCCACTATGGATTAAAAAAGCTAAATCAAGCACCATCTGCTGGTTTGAAATCCTTAATTGAGATTAGTGGAAAGAAAAATCAGTTTTCCATCACAGATGTTGTTTTCTCCATTGGTCCCAGAATAAATGCGGCCGGCAGACTTACTCATGCCAAAGAATCTGTGAACCTCTTAATTGGTGACTCTACTCAAACGGACGCCTTCGCTGATAACCTGAATGATCGCAATAAAGAACGACGTGAATTTGATCAAAACATAACTGAGGAAGCCTTGGAAATGATCTCAGCAATGGAGGAGGGACGTAAATCAACCGTTCTTTTTAAGGAGGATTGGCACAAGGGTGTAATCGGGATTGTAGCCTCAAGATGCATCGAACATTACCATCGCCCCACCATTATCTTAACGGAATCAAAAGGTAAGGCAACCGGCTCGGCACGATCTGTTGATGGATTTGACGTTCATGAAGCCATTTCGGAATGTGAAGACCTTCTGGAGCAATTTGGAGGGCACACTCATGCGGCAGGTCTTACACTTCCACTCACTAACGTAGAAGCCTTCATTAGCAAATTTGAAGAAGTAGTAAGCTCGAGAATCCTTCCAGAACAGCTAATTCCAAAGGTCGAAATTGATACAGAAATACCACTTGAAGCGATCAATTTTAAAACCTATAATGTGATGAATCAGATGGCTCCTTTCGGCCCTCAAAATATGTCGCCGGTCTTTGGCACAAAAAATGTAATTGTGGATACCATTCCGAAAGTGATCAAAGACAAACACATTAAAGGTTATGTGCATGCCGAGAACAGCACCAAACTTTTTGAGTTTATTGGATTTGGAATGGCAGATAAGGTAGATCAAATTAAAGTTGGTGACCCTTTTCACATTGCCTATCACCTAGAAGAAAATAATTATTTAGGGAACAAGTCACTCATTCTTAATCTCAAGGATGTAAAAATTGATGCATAACTTGCACTTCTTTTATGGAATTACGCGCAGAACATCTCATTAAAAAATACAAAAAGAGGAAGGTCGTAAACGACATCTCAGTCACTGTGAAAACAGGTGAGATCGTTGGACTACTTGGCCCAAATGGTGCCGGGAAAACTACCTCTTTTTACATGATTGTTGGGCTAATCAAACCGAACGAAGGTCATATCTATCTCGATGAGAAAGACATCACAGAACTTCCCATGTATCAGCGAGCCAAGAAAGGAATTGGATACCTGGCCCAAGAAGCATCCGTATTCCGAAAGCTCAGCGTCGAGGATAACATCCTGGCAGTGCTGGAAATGACCAAGCTCAGTAAACAGGAGCAAAAAGAAAAGTGTGAAAGTCTTTTAGAAGAATTTAGCTTGACGCATGTACGCAAGAATCTAGGCCAAGTACTCTCCGGCGGAGAACGAAGGAGAACCGAGATTGCACGTGCTCTAGCCGTAGATCCAAGCTTCGTTTTGTTGGATGAGCCTTTTGCTGGTGTAGATCCTATCGCAGTGGAAGAGATTCAAACTATTGTAGCGCAGCTAAAAAATAAGAACATTGGAATCCTGATCACCGATCACAATGTGAATGAAACACTTTCAATCACGGACCGAGCTTACCTCATGTTTGAGGGAAGATTGCTCAAAGCGGGCACTGCAGAAGAACTTGCGAATGATGAACAAGTAAGAAAAGTATATCTTGGCAAGCACTTCGAGCTAAAAAGGAAAATATGATCCATGGAACTGCTTAACTCCATATTGTCTTGGGTGATGAAGAAACGAATTCATCAGATAGAGCTGTTCATGAAATATCCTCATGAAGTTCAAAATGAACTTTTGGAGGACATGGTGAAAAAAGCATCTAAAACCGAGTATGGAAAAGAATACGGTTTTGGTACCATTGAAAACTACGACCATTTCAAGAATAAGGTACCAATTGTAAGCTATGAGGATTTATTCCCTTACATCGAGCGGTTGATGAGGGGAGAGCAAAACATTCTCTGGCACTCAGAAATAAGATGGTTTGCCAAATCATCTGGTACGACAAATGCACGAAGTAAATTCATCCCTGTTTCGCAAGAGGCACTTGACGATTGCCATTATAAAGGTGGCAAAGATCTTTTAAGTATTTACTTCAACAATTACCCTGATGCCAAGATGTTTGCCGGTAAAGGATTGGTAATTGGTGGCAGTCATCAGATCAATCAATTTGATGAAAACTCAAATTCTTACTACGGTGATGTTTCTGCCGTACTACTTAAAAACCTTCCCTGGTGGGCACAGATGGTGCGTACTCCGAGTCTTGACATTGCCTTGATGGATGAATGGGAAGAGAAGATTGATAAAATGATTGACATCACTTCCAATGAGAATGTCACAAATATTTCTGGTGTACCTACCTGGATGATTGTACTTATTGAGAAGATGTTAGAGCGAAACAATGCTGACAATATTCTCGAAATCTGGCCAAATCTGGAAGTCTTCTTTCATGGTGCTGTTTCATTCACACCTTACGAAGAGCTGTTCAAAAAGCTCATCCCGTCTCCCAATATGCGTTACATGGAGACTTACAATGCTTCTGAAGGCTTTTTTGGAATCACTGATCAGGTTAATAGTAAGGAGATGCTCCTTATGCTCGATTATGGAATCTTCTATGAATTTGTTCCATTTGGCGAACTGGATAGCGACAACCCGCGTACATTAACATTGGATGAAGTGGAAGTCGGAAAAAATTATGCCATTATCATAACCACCAATGCAGGGTTATGGAGGTACAAAATTGGTGACACAGTTACCTTCACAAGCATTGATCCATATCGAATCAAAATTTCAGGTCGTACCAAGCACTTTATAAATGCCTTTGGTGAAGAGTTAATCATTGATAATGCTGAAGTGGCCATTGCCGAAGCTTGTAAGAAAACGGATGCAACAATCGATAATTTCACAGCGGGACCCATGTATCTCAGCGAAGGAAACAAGGGTGGGCATGAGTGGATCATTGAGTTTACAAAAAAACCTAACGATTTAGAAAGATTCAATAAGCTACTTGACGAAAAGCTTAGAGAAGTTAATTCGGATTATGATGCTAAGCGATATAAAGACATTGCGCTCCAAGAACCCCTTGTCCACATAGTTCCGCAAAACACATTTTATACTTGGATGAAATCCCGAGGAAAGCTTGGTGGTCAACATAAAGTTCCACGTCTGGCCAATAACCGCGAATACCTTGATCAGTTGTTGGAATTTAAAAGCCAATCATCATAAAGAACTTATTACATTTTCCTGCCTAAACCCGCTTGACTACCTTTACGTAAGTCACTCAGTGTTTTTGAACGACTTGATTATTTAGCTGTTACTACTTATCCATGCGAAAACTTTTTTTCATACGATTTTTAGCTTTTTTACTTTGCTCTGCAATGCTCTGCGAAGTTGCTGCAATCGTAGAGAATGTCGACGCTATATCTGCTGAGGTCGATGGAGAAATGGAGCATGAAGAAAGCAAGGAAAAAGAAAAAGAAAAAACTACGAGCGGTTTTGAATCTCTAGTTTTAGCAGAAAGCTCAATGATTAATCAAAGCATGCTGGCTATCCATAAAGACCGCTTTTGGAACACCCCCTTCATTGATTTTCAAACACCCCCGCCAAAGTTGGTAGAGTAATACACCTCAACTTAAATTTTTACTCAACTCAACTTTATTATTTTATGGACTCTAATAAAATTGGTCTATTTAGCAATTTTAAATCAGACCTTTCAGCAAGTTTAGTCGTCTTTTTAGTCGCTGTGCCTCTTTGTTTGGGTATCGCACTTGCATCAGGTGCACCACTATTCGCAGGGGTTATTTCCGGTATCATCGGTGGAATTGCTGTGGGATTAATCAGTGGATCGGCCGTTGGTGTCAGTGGCCCTGCAGCCGGACTTGCTGTGATCGTACTCGCTGGAATTCAGGATTTGGAATCGTTCCCAATTTTTCTTGCTGCCGTTGTGGTAAGCGGAATCATCCAAATTATTTTAGGACTTGCACGTGCGGGAATCATAGGTTACTACTTTCCTTCCTCTGTAATCAAAGGCATGCTATCGGCGATTGGTATTATCATTTTTTTGAAGCAAATACCACATGCAGTTGGATATGATGCGGATCCAGAAGGCGATTTGGAATTTTTTCAGCCCGATGGTGAAAACACATTTTCCGAGCTCTTCAAAATGATGGATTTCATCCAGCAAGGAGCGCTTATCATTTTTGTGATTTCTATGGTTATTCTCATTTTATGGGAACAGCCTTTCATGAAACGCATCAAGCTATTCCAGGTCGTACAAGGCCCATTGATTGTTGTAACTGCAGGGATAATTATTAATATCTTGTTTAAGGGATCCTCTCTCTACATTGATGATACACACATGGTAAGCTTGCCTGTATCTGCTACGTTTGGTGAATTCATCAATCAATTTACAATTTTTGATCCATCAGCTCTTTTCCGCAAAGACGTACTAATTCTCGGGGCTACTATTGCAGTAGTTGGATCCCTAGAGACCCTCTTATGTGTGGAGGCAACTGATAAGCTTGACCCTCATAAAAGAATTACACCTACCAATAAAGAGCTAATCGCTCAAGGTACCGGAAACATATTTTCAGGAATGATTGGAGGTTTGCCTATTACACAAGTAATTGTTCGTAGCTCAGCCAATATTCAATCAGGTGGCAGAACTAAGCTATCTGCTATATTTCACGGTATTCTGCTCCTAATTTCTGCCATATTTATTCCAAATATCCTTAACATGATTCCACTTTCAAGTTTGGCAGCAATACTTATAGTGGTAGGGTATAAATTGGCCAAGCCTTCCTTGTTTAGACAGATGTTTAATGCAGGTAAATCAGAGTTTATTCCTTACATGGTTACCATGTTAGGTATCATTTTCACCGATCTGTTGATCGGTATCCTGATGGGTCTTACAGTGGGTATTTTCCAAATACTTTACAACAACTTCAGAAAGCCATATGTGGTGGAAACGATCCAAGACAATGGTACAAAAAAGCTGAAACTTGAGCTCTCAGAAAATTTGACCTTCTTAAACAAGGCGGGTATCATCGAGACCATTTCTCATATTCCAGACGATACAGATCTTTTTATTGATGCTACTCGATCTCACTTTATTCATCCAGATATTATTGAGATTTTAGAAGATTTTAAGAAAAATGCAGAGTATCGAGGGATTAATCTTGAAATTGTTGGATTAGACAAAGAACATGACGATCCATTGAAAGAGTTGAAGAAAGTAACGAAAGAAACTTAAATCAAAAGGCCTTCAGAAATGAAGGCTTTTTTTTAATCCGTGTGATCAATATAGCTTTTCCACTTTTCCAAGACCGCCGTAAAATCTTCAGGAAGTTCAGAATCAACAAAAACCTTCTTTTTCGTAATTGGATGAACAAACCCAAGCGTCTTTGCATGTAATGCTTGCCTGGGAATCATTTTAAAGCAGTTTTGAACAAACTGTTTGTACTTTGTGAAGACAGTTCCTTTGACAATCTCGCTTCCACCATAAGTGGCGTCATTGAAAAGTGGATGGCCGACGAATCGCATATGTGCTCGTATCTGATGTGTTCTCCCTGTTTCAAGATTGCACTTGACCAGAGAGACGTATCTCAGATCTTGTAATACTTCATAGTGTGTTACCGCATGCTTACCGAAATCTCCATCTGGGAAAGCCCTTGTAATTCTTCGGTCTTTCAAACTTCTCCCGACATTAACATCAATTGTTCCAGAAGCTTCTTCAGGTACACCCCACACTAAGGCATGGTATGTCCGCTCGATCGAATGATCAAAAAATTGCTTAGCTAAACCCGTCATCGCATTCTCAGTTTTGGCAATAACTAGCAGGCCAGATGTATCCTTGTCTATTCTATGCACCAATCCCGGACGTCCATCATTGCCTTTCATCTCAGGTAGATTCTTGAAATGAAAAGCAAGTGCATTAACAAGTGTCCCTGACCAATTTTGATATGCCGGATGTACAACCATTCCAGCCGGCTTGTTCACTACCAGTAGATGTTCATCTTCAAGTACAATATCTAGTGGGATATCCTCAGGGACCAGATCCTCGTCACGTGGTGGCTCTGGAAGCATTACTGAAATCTCATCTTCAGGATGCACCTTATAATTAGGCTTCACATCATCTCCATTCACTTTAACAAATCCTTCTTTTATTCCTGCCTGAACCTTGTTTCTAGTCACATTGGGAAGTCGATCCATCAAAAACTTATCTATGCGGAGGAGCTCCTGTCCTGCATCCACCTTTATATGATGATGCTCATATAAGTCTTCTTCATTTTCGTTCACTTCATCGGTCATGGCTGTAAATTTAAGCGATGGCTATCCTTCCGACACCACTTCAGAAAATTTCACACCCACTTTTAGTAGAAAAAGCGATTACACTTTACATCAAGAGAGATGATTTGATTCATCCTGAAATGATGGGAAATAAATGGAGAAAGCTTAAATATAACTTAGCCGCCATCCGCGATCAAGGGTTAAATAGCTTGGTTACCATGGGTGGTGCCTACAGCAACCATATAGCGGCCACAGCAGCTGCGGCTCAAGAAAACAACCTTAAGGCTACTGGAATCATTCGTGGAGAAGAATTAAACAAGGAAAGTAATCCAACATTAAAATTCGCAAGTGAGAAAGGGATGAATTTTGAGTTTGTTGACCGCACTGCATTTAGAAAACTAAGAGAGCATCCCCATAGATTGATCGACAAATATCCGGGCCATTATTTTTTACCAGAAGGAGGCACTAATGATTTAGCAATAAAAGGGTGTGAGGAAATTGTAAAAGAAATTGATATCGAATTCGATGTATTCGTAACCCCGATTGGAACTGGCGGGACTTTTGCCGGAGTTTTAAAGGCCGCTGAAAATCGAAAAAAAATCATAGGGGTGAGTAGCCTAAAAGGAGATTTTATTCATAATGAAATACAAGATTTGCTCAAAAAACATCAAATTGATTACACTAATTATCAAATAATTGACAACTATCATTTTGGCGGATATGGCAAAACGAATCCTGTATTGATCGATTTTATCAATGAGTTCAAAGAAAAACTGAACATATCATTAGACCCAATTTATACGGGAAAGGCCTTTTTTGCCGTTTGGGATATGATTAAAAGCAATAAATT
Source organism: Ekhidna algicida (assembly GCF_051379705.1). Taxonomy (GTDB): domain Bacteria; phylum Bacteroidota; class Bacteroidia; order Cytophagales; family Cyclobacteriaceae; genus Ekhidna. Next base: position 2,016,429 of record NZ_CP179868.1, read on the forward strand.
CGAAAAAAATCTTAAAATAGTGATATTGCACACGGGTGGTCTTCAAGGTATTGAAGGCTTTAATCGAAAAAATGAAAATATTATACAATAAGACTTAACTTTAAAACAATTTGTCAGCGGTGAAAAAATTTGTGTTTATAGTAATCTCCGCATCTTTATTTGCATCCTGCAACGTAGGTGAGTTGGAGTTTGACAATTTAGAGGTGACACCTATATCAGGTGTGTTTAGCTTCCCTTTGGGTGAGGCCAACTATGTCATGCGTGATTTGATAGGAAATCAAACGGGTGACTCCCTTAGCTTTGAAGAGGACAGTACCTCTTTATTCACTCTTCTTTATTTCGATACTATCACATACAGTGCCCCTGATGAGTTGGTTAAGATTGATGACATCAATTATAGCGGAGCATTTAGTAATATGCCAATGGCATCTGGACCAGTGGTGGTTAATCTTATTGAAACCTTTCAAACAAATTATGATCCTCAGAAAAATGAGGAATTGGATTCAATCTTTTACGAAACTGGAGATCTTACGATTACAACTACTTCTAACATTGCCGCCGCAGACATTGCTTACACTTTTACAATTACGAATACAACCAATATCAATACAGGAACACCTATTTCTGTTTCAGGCAATATCCCTGCTGGTGGAACCGGTACCGATATGCAGACCAGTTCACTAATCGGGCATAAGACGGTACTTACAGATCCGAGTGGTAGCAACGTCATTAATATAGATTTGAACGCTCAGGTAACTCTAAATGCCGGACAATCAATGGCTGGTACAGAATCTCTAACTTTTGATCTAACCTACGGTAATCAGACCTTTGGATTGATCTATGGTAAGTTTGGGCAAGACACGATCCAGGTGGGCAATCAATCAATCGAAATTGACTTCTTCACTCAGACGGAAAGAGCCGGAATTACCTTTGGTAATCCAAGCATTTCTTTTGACTTCAGAAATACCTTTGGTGTACCCGTTGGAGTTGATTTTGCAGGATTACATGGTGATGATGGAAATGGAGGAAATCAGTTTTTTTTAACGGGAAGTATTGTCAACAATGACCCGGTTATCGATGGATCAGATTTGGATACACCTACACCAACTACACCTGGTGAAATCGCTCAAACCATCGTTGAAATCAATCGTGGTAATTCCAATTTGGTTAACCTACTTTCTCAATCACCAAGACGATTGATTTTTGATGTGGCTGGAATATCGAACCCTGAAAGCCTGACCGAAGGAAATTATTTGCAGCCTTCAAGCTCTATCAGTGCCTATGTAGCACTAGAGATACCAATGGAAATCCAGCTGGAAGATTATGAAGAAAAAGGTTCTTTTGGTTTGGGTGATGGACTTGATTTAAGCAATGTAGACTCTGCATTCATTCGATTAGTTACTAATAATGAACTGCCCTTCAATGGAACAATAAACCTGGAGGTTCAGGATGCCGACAGTGTTGCGTTATTTCCAATTTCAGACACGAGCGACCCTCAGTTTAGTCAAGAGCAGCTTGATCGATTTACAAATATTCCTGTAATCAAAGCACCTCTGATTAATATAAATGGAGAAGTAACTGACCCAAGTGGAGCAACGGAAGACATTTCACTGACTCAGCAAGAGGTCGAGTTGCTCGAAGGTGCTTCCCATGTTATTATAACTATGGTATTAAATACACCTGTCAGTCAAACTTCAAGAGATATCTATGTAAAGATACTTGCCGATTATACCCTAAGTCTAAAAGTGGGAATTGGCGGCAAGTTCAATTTGGAATTATAGATGAAGAAACTCGTCACCTCCATATTGATCCTAACCTCTTTAGTCTGTTATTCACAGACTAGTTTATCCTTTCAGCACCTAGGTAATGCTACCTTTCAAAATAACTTGATCAACCCATCCTTGATACCAAAAGGCAGGTTTTTCATAGGTCTTCCTGTGATATCGGGTGTTCATGCGAATGTCAATAATAAGTTTAGCTACAACCAGGGCTTTACAGTAGAAAGCACAAGAACTTTGATTGATGTGCCTAAAATAATTGGTAATCTTCAACGTCAAAATATGGTTTCAACCAAGGTCGAAGTAAATCTTCTCCATTTCGGCTATAAATTAAAATCCGGTGCACTTTTAAGCTTTGTGGCCAATGAACGAGTAGAAGCTGATTTTCTGTATCCAAGAGAACTCGTAGAGTATGTTTTTACGGATGGGAATAGTCAATTTCTAAATGACGATGTTAAAATCTCCAGAATCGGGCTTACTGCAAGTCACTTTAGAGAGTTTGGCCTTGGAATTGCAGCACCGGTAAATGATCAGCTTACGGTTGGTCTCAGGACTAAGCTATTGGTAGGCTTTGCAAATGCAAGTTTGCCGGGAGGAACAAAAGCTATCCTTAACTCAAACGGTGAAGCATTTCAGATAGATGCAGAGTGGAAAAAGGCAACCTTAAGAACTTCAGGATTTGATATTTACGATGAAACTGTAGGGGACCTAGGCTCTCATTTAGTCATGAATGGCAATAAGGGGTTTGCTATTGATATCGGAGGAACTTATAAGCTCAACCGGTATTACACCATCACCGGCTCTATTGTAGATTTAGGCTTCATAAATTGGAAAGAAAACATCAAAAGCTATTCACTTGCGGATACCAGCTTTAACTATAGTGGTGTAAATCTTGAAGACTTAGACGATATCGAGCAAACACTTGAGGATTCGCTTTTCAGCAAATTTGAAACAACAGATACCTTCGACCCATACAAAAGTTGGTTACCTGTTACTGCAAGTGGTAGCTGGATTTATCACTATAGTCCAAAAACAGACTTCTATGTAACAGCTGGATCACGCTGGGTACAACGTGAAATCAAAATGATGTATGGTGCCGGAGTGACACAAAAATTTGGCAAAGCCTTTACAGGATCAATTAGTGTAACTAAACTTCCTCAACAGTTTTTCAATGTTGGTGCTGCCTTTGCTGCCAAAGGTGGACCCGTACAAATGTACATGGCAGTTGATCAGGTTATCAACTTCTCTGTTCCCGACGCAAAAGCATTTGACTTCCGTTTTGGAATGAGTTTCGCTTTCGGAAATAGGCCAGAAAAAGAGGCTGAAAGTGGACTTTCCAGGAGCCCAATAGCCGGTGCCAAAGGTCTCGATACAAATGTTTTCCTAGGTAAAAAAGTGAAGACCAAGAAACGAGACGGTATCTACTCTATCATCAAACGACAAAAGCGTCGTGAGCTGAAAAACAAGCGCACCAAACGTAATGGAGATGTAGATAATAAAAGCCTTAATGGTCGCACTGGTAAGAAAAATACCAAAAACGAGTAAGCATTAGAATAGTTGCCGAAACGCATCACTCAATTTTGAAAAGGAATGAACCTTAATCTTGAATTGGCCTAAGTCTTTGGCTTTCAAGTTGTGTTTTGAAATATAGATTTCACTGAAACCTAATTTTTCAGCCTCATTTATTCGATTCTCAATTCGATTTACCGGTCGTATTTCTCCACCCAAACCTACCTCGGCTGCAAAGCACACATCTTCTCCAATAGGTGCATCTTCGAAAGATGAAAAAATAGCAGAGCAAATTGCCAAATCGAGTGCGGTATCTTGTACTTTCAAGCCTCCGGCAATATTGAGAAAAACATCTTGCGTGCTCAACCGAATACCCAGGCGCTTTTCCATTACTGCTAATAGCATGGTCAATCTTTTATAGTCATAGCCAGTAGTACTTCGTTGTGGATTGCCATAACTTGTCGGGCTTACGAGTGCCTGCGACTCTAGAATAAGTGGTCTGTTTCCTTCCAATGTTGCTCCAAGAGCAATTCCGCTCAGCCCGGGATCTCGAGGTGAAATCAGTATTTCAGATGGATTGGTCACTTCTCTCAACCCATCAGCATTCATTTCAAACATACCAAGCTCAGAGGTAGATCCAAATCTATTTTTGATTGTGCGCAGTATTCGATAGGATAAGTGCCTGTCGCCCTCAAACTGAAGGACTGTGTCTACCATGTGCTCCAAAACTTTGGGTCCGGCTATGGCTCCTTCTTTATTTACATGACCAACCAGAAATACAGGTATCCCTTTTTGTTTGGCAAACTTCATGAGCTGACCAGTACACTCTTTCACCTGCGAAATAGATCCGATAGCTGCCTCAATACGATCTGAGTGTAAGGTTTGAATTGAGTCGATAATAAGAATGTCTGGTGCCATGCTTTCCGCCTGCTTGATTACTTGCGATAAACTGGTTTCAGCATACAAAAAGCAATGATCAGCTGTGGTTCCGATTCGTTCGGCTCTCATCTTTATTTGTTCGGCACTCTCCTCACCAGAAACATATAGTGTTTTCTGCGGCAATCTGATTGCCATTTGAAGCATGATTGTGGATTTTCCTATCCCGGGCTCTCCGCCTACCAGTACAAGCGATCCACCTACTATTCCACCGCCTAAAACTCGATCCAATTCTTCAATTCCTGTCTTCAATCGAGCTTTGCTTTCCGCCTCCCCAGTCTCCTTAATGTTTATCGGTCGGCTTTTTTCAACCGAAAAATCTACCATAGCTGAAGAGGATTTTGAGACAACCTCTTCAACATATGTGTTCCACTCACCACATGAAGGGCATTTACCAACCCATTTTGCAGATTCTGAACCACATGACTGACAATAGAAGACGGTTTTAGTTTTAGCCATTTTAGATGAGGATTAAGGCGAAGATATAAACTGTCTCATATAATTTTACAGCATGCAAAAAGATCAGAAAGTTTTTGACCTAATCAAGGCTGAAGAAAAGAG